>NZ_JACMZT010000022.1:0-104503 GCF_017349615.1 Pseudomonas sp. GW531-T4 | reverse complement strand
ACTGAGGGTGGCGGTGTATTTGCGGTAGCGCGCATTCGGCTCGCCCGGCCCTGGGTGGCCATTGTCCTGGGCGTCGAAGGCACCGATGCCGTGCTGCATGCCCAGGTCGAGGTTGACGAAGGCACCGCCGATGCGCCGGCCGTGGTTGATGCCGAACTGGGCTTCGCTGAGGCGATTGCTGCTCAGGGCCAGCTTGCTGTCTTCGATGAAGTTGTTGGTGCGCAGGTAGGCCAGCCCGGCATTCAGCGAGGTCTTGCTCACCGCGTCACGCAGGATCACCCGCTCGGCGCGCAGCTGGTGGTTCTGGCTGTCGCCGGTCTGCTTGAAGCTGAAACCATTGGCCTGGGCCTGGGAGCGGTACTCGCTCTGGCTATAGGTGTAACTGAAGTTCCACCAGCCCCAGGGCAGGTTGTAAGAGAGCATGGCGTTGTTGGAGGTGTGCTGGTGGTCGCTCATGGCATCGTGGCCACCGCGCAACATCAGCTGGTCGGCCAGCCCCAGCGGGCTGTCCCAGTCGAAGGTGGTGCCCCACTGCTGCTCGCCGGTGCTGCGCTGGCCGTCGTTGCTGCGCGACAGCCCGGCCCGCCAGGGCTTTTGCGCGGTGTTCTTGACCAGCACTTGGCTGCCGCCGACCTCCTTGCCGGGGGCCAGCTCCATTTGCGCCTGGTTCGACGGCAGGCGGTTGAGCTGGTCCACCAGTTGTTCGATTTCCCGCAGGTTGACCAGCGCGCCGACCTGACCGGGAAAGGCCATGGCCAGCTCCCGCTCGGACAGCTGGCTGTCGGCCGCGCCCTTCAAGCCTTCGAGCCGGCCCTCGACCACCAGCACCTTCAAGTGGCCGCCAGACAGGTCCTGCTGCGGCAGGTAGGCACGGCTGGTCACCAGGCCCTTCTCCAGGTAGTAGTCGGTGATGACCTTGAGCAGCTCATTGAGCTGGCTGACGCCCAGGCACTGACCGATATAGGGCTTGAGCAGGCGCGCCTGCTCGGCGGCGGACAGGCTGTCGGCGCCCTTGAGTTCGATGTCCTGGATCGGGAAACAGCGGGTGTCGGCAGGCGCGGTCGGCGCCGTGGGGGCAGCCTCTTTACCGGGCAGGTCCTTGAGTTCTTCCAGGCGCCGGCGCTGCTCTTCGAGCAGGCGGTCCTGGCGTTCGCGGATCAGGTCGGTGTCACCGGGGGTGGGAGCAGCATGAACGAGGTGTAGCGGAGTCAAGCACAGCAAAGCCAGGCACAACCTCCCCGCGAGGGCGGGTGAGTACATGTTCGATCCCTCGAGACGCATTAGTATCAAAATGATATCAATATGTTAATTGGCCATCATTTTGGCGTCAATCATTCATCCTGCCGGCTGGTGCAGGAGAGAGGCTCTGCAACGAGGGTTCCAGCGAAGAACTCAAGTCGTCGAGGGGCCAGAGCCAGTGAAGGCGCGGCCAAGAAGAAGGCCGACAGCTGATCGCCGGCCAATAAAAAGCCCGGACGGGGTCCGGGCTTTTTGTATGGCGCTACGGCTTATTCGGCAGCCGGTGCTGGCTTGCGGCGCTTGAGCGGCGCCATGCCGTCCTGGCTGACCAGGGCATCGCTTTTCGGCCGGTTGGCGGTCTTGCGTTTGGTCGGGGCCTTGGCCACGGTTTTTTTCTTGTCGCCCTTGGCGTCGGTCTTTTTCTTCTTCACACCCGCGGCCTTGCCGGAGGCCTTGACCTTCTTCGGCCCGCTGTAGGTGCCTTTGACTTCCTTGATGGTGCGGCGCTCGAAGTGCTGCTTGAGGTAGCGCTCGATGCTCGACATCAGGTTCCAGTCGCCATGGCAGATCAGCGAGATGGCCAGGCCGTCATTGCCGGCACGCCCGGTACGGCCGATGCGATGCACGTATTCGTCGCCGCTGCGCGGCATGTCGAAGTTGATCACCAGGTCCAGGCCGTCGACATCCAGGCCGCGGGCGGCGACGTCGGTGGCGACGAGGATTTTCACCCCGCCCTGCTTCAGGCGGTCGATGGCCAGCTTGCGGTCCTTCTGGTCTTTCTCACCGTGCAGGACGAACGCCTTGTACTCCTGGGCCACCAGGCGGCCGTAGATACGGTCGGCCATGGCGCGGGTGTTGGTGAAGACGATGGCCTTCTGGTAGGTCTCGTTGGCCAGCAGCCAGTTGACGATCTGCTCTTTGTGCTGGTTGTGGTCGGCGGTGATGATCTGCTGGCGGGTGGTGTCGTTCAGCTGGCTGACCGCGTTGAGCTGCAGGTGCTCAGGGTTGTTCAGGACCTTGGCGACCATCTCGCGCAGGCCCGAGCCACCGGTGGTGGCGGAGAACAGCATGGTCTGCTGACGGTTCGGGCACTCGTCCACCAGGCGCTGCACGTCGTCGGCAAAGCCCATGTCGAGCATGCGGTCGGCTTCGTCGAGGACCAGCACTTCCACTTCTTTCAAATCGAGGTTGCCGGCGTTCAGTTGCTCGATCAGGCGACCCGGGGTGCCGATCAGGATGTCCGGCACCTTGCGCAGCATCGCGGCCTGGACCTTGAAGTCTTCGCCGCCGGTGATCAGGCCGGCCTTGATGAAGGTGAACTGCGAGAAGCGTTCGACTTCCTTCAGGGTCTGCTGCGCCAGCTCACGGGTCGGCAGCAGGATCAGGGTCTTGATGCTGACGCGGATCTTCGCCGGGCCGATCAGGCGATTGAGGATCGGCAGGACGAACGCGGCGGTCTTGCCGCTGCCGGTCTGCGCCGTCACCCGCAGGTCACGCCCTTGGAGCGCGAGCGGAATGGCCGCTGCCTGCACAGGCGTTGGCTCGACAAATTTAAGCTCGGCCACGGCTTTGAGCAGGCGTTCGTGCAGGGCGAATTGGGAAAACACGGGTGCTACCTCGAAGATATGCAAAAAAACAGCTGCATAGGGTAACGGTTTCGGGCGCGAAGGCCGAGTTTCTTTCACGCAAACCACGGTAAACAATTGGTTTTTGTCAGCGATTCGTCCTTAACGGTAACTTTCGACGGCTTAAATGTTCTAATCGATCCGTCTCGTCTCATAGAGGAAGCTTCTGACCCCATGGATTTCAAACAGCTCTGGCTCAACGTTCAAGACCTCTGGGGGGCGCTCGATGAGCACCCGCTCCTGCATTCCAGCCTGGCCCTGGTCATCCTGCTGGTGGTGGCGCTGCTCGTCGGACGAGTGGCGCGCTACCTCATCCTGCACGCGGTCAAGCTGCTCGGCCGCCAACCGTCCCTGCACTGGCTCAACGACCTGCGCCAGAACAAGGTGTTCCATCGCCTGGCACAGATGACCCCGTCGCTGGTGGTCCAGTTCGGCCTGCACCTGGTGCCGGAGCTGAGCAAGACCAGCCTGGTGTTCCTCGGCAACCTGGCCCTGGCCTTCACCATCCTGTTCCAGGTACTGGCCATCAGCGCCCTGCTCAACGCCCTGCTGGACATCTACGCCCGCACCGAACATGCGCGCACCCGTTCGATCAAGGGTTACGTGCAACTGGCGAAGATGGTGCTGTTCGTGTTCGGCGCGATCATCATCGTCGCCACCCTGATCGACCGCTCGCCGCTGCTGCTGTTGTCCGGCCTGGGCGCCATGTCGGCGGTGATCCTGTTGGTCTACAAGGACACCCTGCTGTCGTTCGTCGCCAGCGTGCAACTGACCAGCAACGACATGCTGCGGGTCGGCGACTGGATCGAAATGCCCCAGGTCGGCGCCGACGGCGATGTAGTGGATATCACCCTGCACACGGTCAAGGTGCAGAACTTCGACAAGACCATCGTCTCGATCCCCACCTGGCGCCTGATGTCCGAGTCGTTCAAGAACTGGCGCGGCATGCAGCAGTCCGGCGGCCGGCGGATCAAGCGCAGCCTGTACATCGACGCCAGCGGCGTGCGCTTCATCAACGATGAGGAAGAGGTGCGCCTGGGCAAGGTCCACCTGCTCACCGACTACATCAGTCGCAAGCAGGCCGAGCTCAAGAGCTGGAACGAAGCCCAGGGCAATGTCGCCGCCATGTCGGCCAACCGCCGCCGCATGACCAACCTGGGGACCTTCCGCGCCTATGCCCTGGCGTACCTCAAGAGTCATCCGGACATCCAGCCGAACATGACCTGCATGGTCCGCCAGATGCAGACCACCGCCCAGGGCATTCCGCTGGAAATCTACTGCTTCACCCGCACCACGGCGTGGACCGACTACGAGCGCATCCAGGGCGATATCTTCGATTACCTGCTGGCGGTGATGCCGGAGTTCGGCCTGAGCCTGTATCAGCAGCCGAGCGGCAACGACCTGCGCGCCGGCCTGCTGCCGGCGGTGCTGGGCGCCAGTCATATCCCCGAAGTGGAAAAACGCGCGCTGTAATTCCCGCCTGATCGCCCCGTCCCCGGGGCGATCAACCCCTCTATCTGCTCAATCTGTAGGAGCGAAGCTTGCTCGCGATCCGCGCAGCGGCCTGACCTCGCGGTGTCTGTCAGATCACTATCGTGGGCAATCGAGCGTCGACCGGCCGCTCCTACAGGGCAGTGGCAGTAGTCGCGGCGTTTTCGCCGCGACGGCTGATCCACACCGCCGCCAGGATCACCAGCGCGCCGAGGAACAGGCGCCCCAGTTCCTCATGCTGATTCCAGATCAACAGATTGATCAGCAGCCCCACCGGCACATGCAGGTTGTTCATCACCGCCAGGGTCGCGCCAGTGACCAGGCAGGCGCCCTTGTTCCACCAGTACAGCCCCAGCGCGGTGGACACCAGCCCGAGAAACAGCAGCACGGCCCATTGCAACGGGGCTTCGGGCAGGAAGTCCGGCTTGCCGAACAGCAGGAAGGCCGGCAATACCACCGCCAGCGCCCCCAGGTAGAAGTAGCCGAAACGCCGGTAATGCGGCAGGTCGCTCGGATGGCGCGCCACCAGGTGCTTGTACAACACCTGCCCGGCGGCGTAGGTAAAGTTGGCCAGTTGCAGCAGCAGAAAGCCCATGAAGAAATCCGGGCTGATGCGGTCGTAGCGGATCACCGCCGCCCCGGCCACCGCTACCAGCGCCGCCAGCAGGCCCCAGGGGTTGAAGCGCCGGTTCAGCGCGTCCTCGATCAGGGTCACATGCAGCGGCGTGAGGATGGTGAACAGCAGCACCTCCGGCACCGTCAGCACGCGAAAACTCAGGTACAGGCAGACGTAGGTCACGCCGAACTGCAAGGCGCCGATCAGCAGCATGCTGCGCATGAACGCCGGCTCTACCTGGCGCCAGCGGGTCAGCGGGATGAACACCAGCCCGGCCAGCAACACCCGGACCAGCACCGCGAAATAACTGTCGACATGCCCGGCCAGGTATTCGCCGATCAGGCTGAAGGAAAACGCCTGGATCAGCGTGACAAAAAGTAGATAGCCCATGCTCGCCTCGTCTTGAAGAGGCGGCGACGATAGCGGTTTTGCCCCGCCCGACGCAAAGCGGTGTATCAGAAATACCGCGGTGCCTGGTTTGGCGACGGCTGCGCCGTCGATCGCAGCCTCGCTGACGCTCGACAGCGGCTACGGGCCAACGATTGCAGCCGATGGCCCAGTCACTCGCCTCCCCGCTTTTGTAGCCGCTGCCGAGCTCCGGCGAGGCTGCGATCGGCTGCATAGCAGCCGCGAACCCGGCAACCGCGGTGTATCAGAAATACCGCGGTGCCTGGTTTGGCGACGGCTGCGCCGTCGAGCGCAGCCTCGCTGACGCTCGACAGCGGCTACGGGGCAACGATTGCAGCCGATGGCCCGGTCACTCGCCTCCCCGCTTTTGTAGCCGCTGCCGAGCCCGAGCGAGGCTGCGATCGGCTGCGTAGCAGCCGCGAACCCGGCAACCGCGGTGAATCAGAAATACCGCGGTGCCTGATTTGGCGACGGCTGCGCCGTCGATCGCAGCCTCGCTGACGCTCGACAGCGGCTACAACGGACGTGACAAATCGCGGGCAAAAAAAAGCCCGATCTCGCAAAGCGTTCAATCGGGCAGGAGCACTCAGGAGCAACAAGTGCAAAGGGAGGTTCGATGCGCACACAAACTTGAAGGGGAGCGCAGGGCCTACTAGACCACTGCGCGATTATCTGGCGATTAACGGATTAAGCGACCTGGGCCAGTTTGGCGTTGGCCTGGTTCAGGCCCTTCTCCTGGAAGTCGCCGCCCAGGTTCATGCCTTCGGCGTGAATGAACTCGACGTCGTGGATGCCGATGAAGCCCATCACCTGGCGCAGGTAGGGTTCCTGGTGATCCGCGGTGCTGCCGGCGTAGATGCCGCCACGGGCGGTCAGCACGTAGGCACGCTTGCCGTTGAGCAGGCCCTGGGGACCGGTTGCGGTGTACTTGAAGGTCACGCCGGCACGCAGCACGTGGTCCAGCCAGGCTTTGAGGGTGCTCGGGATGGCGAAGT
This sequence comes from Pseudomonas sp. GW531-T4, assembly GCF_017349615.1. NCBI lineage: Bacteria > Pseudomonadati > Pseudomonadota > Gammaproteobacteria > Pseudomonadales > Pseudomonadaceae > Pseudomonas > Pseudomonas sp. GW531-T4. The sequence goes on along the minus strand of NZ_JACMZT010000022.1, from coordinate 98,129 downwards.
TGTACATCGGCGCGGCCATCACCAGCACGTCGGCGGCCAGCAGTTCGTCGGTCAGTTCGTTGGAACGCTGCAGCGAGGCCTCTTCGCTCTCGTTGCGCTGCTCGGCGGGTTTCATCCAGCCGCCCAGCAGGTTGCTGTCCAGGTGCGGCACCGGGGTTACCGCCAGGTCACGCACGGTGATCTGGTCGCCCGGGTGGGCCGCCTGCCATTGCTTGATGAAGGTCTGGGTCAGCTGGCGGGAAACGGAATCCTGCTGACGGGCACTGCTTTCGATGATCAGAACGCGGGACATGGGATGTAGCCTCCATCGGGAATGCTGTAGGTCGATGGAGCGCAGATTAAACAGAGTCATATCGATGAAAAAGCGCAAATAACTGCTATAACCAATCAATAAATTCGTTTATAAGCGGAGCAGGTCGCGCACCCTGCTCCGCTTTGCGCTTACTTGGCGGTACAGGTCAGGTCGATGCGCAGCTTGATGATGCTGCGGTTGAACTTGGCCGTGGCGTTCTTGAACTTGCCGGCCGCCACTTCCACCTTGCGCGTGCGCGGGGCTTCGGGGCCGTTGCGGAAGACCACCGTGCAGGCGGCGTCGGTGGTGCCGTAGTTGTTCACCTGGATCGAACCGATGTCAGCATCGGTGTCGTAGGCGGTGTAGTCGATGCTCACGCCTTCGAGGTGTTTCTTCACGTCGATGGGATAGGCGAACGCACTGAGCGGCAGCAGGGCCAGCAACACACAACAGAATTTTCTCATTCGGCAGTCTCCAATAAGGAGCGCCAGCTTAGGACAAGAGGAGCTCCTCATGAAAGCGCCCCGCGTTACCCTCGATCAATGGCGAACACTGCAGGCCGTGGTCGATCACGGCGGCTTCGCCCAGGCCGCCGAGGCGCTGCACCGTTCGCAATCGTCTGTCAGCTACACCGTGGCGCGCATGCAGGACCAACTGGGCGTGCCGCTGCTGCGTATCGACGGGCGCAAGGCCGTACTCACCGAGGCCGGCGGCGTATTGCTGCGCCGCTCGCGGCAACTGGTGAAACAGGCCAGCCAACTGGAAGACCTGGCCCACCACATGGAACAGGGCTGGGAAGCCGAAGTACGCCTAGTGGTGGACGCCGCCTACCCCAGCGCGCGCCTGGTCCGCGCCCTGACCGCCTTCATGCCGCAAAGCCGCGGCTGCCGGGTGCGCCTGCGCGAGGAAGTGCTGTCCGGGGTCGAAGAGGTGCTGCTCGAAGGCGTGGCCGACCTGGCCATCAGCGGCTTCAACATCTCCGGCTACCTGGGCACGGAAATGAGCTCGGTGGAATTCGTCGCCGTGGCCCACCCGGAACACGCCCTGCACCGCCTGAACCGCGAGCTGAATTTCCAGGACCTGGAAAGCCAACTGCAGGTGGTGATCCGCGACTCCGGCCGCCAGCAGCCGCGGGACGTCGGCTGGCTCGGCGCCGAACAGCGCTGGACCGTCGGCAGCCTGGCCACCGCCGCCACCTTCGTCGGCAGCGGCCTGGGCTTTGCCTGGCTGCCGCGCCACATGATCGAACGCGAACTCCGGGAGGGCCTGCTCAAGGTGCTACCGTTGGACCAGGGCGGCAGCCGGCACCCGACCTTCTACCTGTATTCGAACAAGGACAAACCCCTGGGCCCGGCCACGCAGATCCTCGTCGAGCTGCTGCGCACCTTCGACACCGCGCCGCTGGACGCGCCGTTCGCCGCCCCGGAACAAGCCTGAACCGACACTTGAACCCTCCACGCGCCTGAACAGGAATTCAGCCATGGCCTATTTCGAACACGAAGGATGCACCCTGCACTACGAGGAATACGGCCATGGCGAACCGCTGGTGCTGGTTCACGGGCTCGGCTCCAGCACCCGGGACTGGGAAAAGCAGATCGCCGAGCTGTCCGCCCATTACCGCCTGATCCTCCCCGACGTGCGTGGCCATGGCCGTTCCGACAAGCCCCGCGGGCCTTACAGCATCGCCGGTTTCAGCGCCGACCTGGTCGCCCTGCTGGAACACCTGAACCTGTCGCGGGTGCACCTGGTGGGCCTGTCCATGGGCGGCATGATCGCCTTCCAGCTCGCGGTGGATCAGCCCCGGCTGCTGAAAAGCCTGTGCATCGTCAACAGCGCGCCCGAGGTGAAGATCCGCAGCGCCAACGACGCCTGGCAGTGGTTCAAGCGCTGGAGCCTGATGCGCCTGCTCAGCCTCGAAGCCATCGGCATCGCCCTGGCCGGCAAACTGTTCCCCAAGCCGGAGCAGGCCGAGCTGCGGCAAAAGATGGCCGAGCGCTGGGCAAAAAACGACAAACGTGCTTATCTCGCAAGCTTCGATGCCATCGTTGGCTGGGGGGTCCAGGAACGACTTTCGCAAGTCGCCTGTCCAACCCTGGTCATCAGCGCCGACCGTGACTACACCCCGGTCGCACTGAAAGAAAGCTATGTGAAACTGCTGCCCGACGGGCGCCTGGTGGTGATCGCCGATTCGCGTCACGCCACACCGCTGGACCAGCCGCAACGCTTCAACCAAACCCTGCTCGAGTTTTTAACCGCAGTCGACACCACCACCCAGGATCACTGACCCATGCTGAAAAAAATCGCCCTCGTCGCCGGCTCCGTTCTGTTCGCTGCCAACCTGATGGCCGCCCAACCGGCCAAGGCGCCTCACGTCCTGCTGGACACCAGCTTCGGCAAGATCGAAGTCGAACTGGACCCGGTCAAGGCCCCGATCTCCAGCAAGAACTTCCTCGACTACGTCGACAGCGGCTTCTACACCAACACCATCTTTCACCGGGTGATCCCGGGCTTCATGGTCCAGGGCGGCGGCTTCACCCCGCAGATGGTGCAGAAGGAAACCCGCGACCCGATCAAGAACGAAGCCAGCAACGGCCTGCATAACGTACGTGGCACCCTGTCCATGGCCCGCACCTCGAACCCGAACTCGGCCACCAGCCAGTTCTTCATCAACGTCGCCGACAACGCCTTCCTCGATCCGGGCCGCGATGCCGGTTACGCGGTGTTCGCCAAGGTGGTGAGCGGCATGGACGTGGTCGACCAGATCGTCAACTCGCAGACCACCACCAAACAAGGCATGCAGAACGTGCCGATCGACCCCGTGCTGATCAAGTCGGCCAAGCGCATCGACTAAGGCCCTGTACGGAAAGTGGCTACACCCGCCGACTTTTCGTACAGAGCCCAAGGCTTCGCCGGGACTCCCGGCGCAGCGCCGACACGGCGCTGCGCCTGCTTACTGATAAGGAGAGCCCGCCACGCGGGCGTCAGATCCCATGCTCTATCGTCGTTTTGAACAGCTGATCGATATTTTCCGCGACGCTCCCACTGCCGCTCCCCCCAACCGCGTACTGCCCTTCTACCTCTATTACATCAAGCAAGTCTGGCCGAGCTTCGTCGCCCTGCTGGTGGTCGGCCTGTTCGTCGCGCTGATCGAAGTGTCGCTGTTCAGCTACCTGAGCACGATCATCGACCTGGCTCAGGGCACGCCCAATGTCGAGATCTTCAAGACCCACGGCCTCGAGCTGGCCTGGATGGCGGTGGTCGCGCTGATCTTCCGACCGCTGTTCGTCGCCCTGCACGACCTGCTGGTGCACCAGACCATCAGCCCGGGCATGACCAGCCTGATTCGCTGGCAGAACCACAGCTATGTGCTCAAGCAGAGCCTGAACTTCTTCCAGAACGACTTCGCCGGGCGCATCGCCCAGCGCATCATGCAGACCGGCAACTCGCTGCGCGACTCGGCGGTGCAGGCGGTGGACGCGCTGTGGCACGTGCTGATCTATGCGGTCAGCTCCCTGGTGCTATTCGCCGAGGCCGACTGGCACCTGATGATCCCGCTGCTGATCTGGATCGCCAGCTACATCGGCGCGCTCTGGTACTTCGTGCCCAGGGTCAAGGAACGTTCGGTGATTTCCTCGGACGCCAACTCCAAGCTGGTCGGCAGGATCGTCGACGGCTACACCAACATCACCACCCTCAAGCTGTTCGCCCACACCCACTTCGAGCAGAACTACGCGCGCGAAGCCATCGGCGAGCAGACCGAGAAAAGCCAGCTGGCCGGGCGGGTCATCACCAGCATGGACGTGGTGATCACCGCCATGAACGGCCTGCTGATCGTCTCCACCACGGGCCTGGCCCTGTGGCTGTGGACCCAGTCGCTGATCTCGGTCGGCGCCATCGCCCTGGCCACCGGCCTGGTGATCCGCATCGTCAACATGTCCGGCTGGATCATGTGGGTGGTCAACGGCATCTTCGAGAACATCGGCATGGTCCAGGACGGCCTGCAGACCATCGCCCAGCCCATCAGCGTCAGCGACCGCGAACAGGCGCCGCGCCTGGCGGTGGCCAGCGGCGAAGTGCGTTTCGAGCATGTGGATTTCCACTACGGGAAAAAGACCGGGGTCATCAGCGACCTCAACCTGATCATCAAGCCGGGGGAAAAGATCGGCCTGATCGGCCCGTCCGGCGCCGGCAAGTCGACCCTGGTCAACCTGTTGCTGCGGCTCTATGACCTGGAGAGCGGGCGCATCCTGATCGACAACCAGAACATCGCCGAGGTGACCCAGGAAAGCCTGCGCGAAAGGATCGGCATGATCACCCAGGACACCTCGCTGCTGCACCGTTCGATCCGCGACAACCTGCTGTACGGCAAGCCCGACGCTACCGACGAGGAGCTCTGGGAAGCGGTGCGCAAGGCCCGCGCCGATGAGTTCATCCCGCTGCTCTCCGACGCCCAGGGCCGCACCGGCTTCGATGCCCATGTCGGCGAGCGCGGGGTGAAACTCTCCGGCGGCCAGCGCCAGCGCATCGCCATTGCCCGGGTGCTGCTCAAGGATGCGCCGATCCTGATCATGGATGAGGCCACCTCGGCCCTGGACTCGGAAGTCGAGGCGGCGATCCAGGAAAGCCTGGAGACCCTGATGCAGGGCAAGACCGTGATCGCCATCGCCCACCGGCTCTCGACCATCGCCCGCATGGACCGCCTGGTGGTCCTGGAAAAAGGCCGCATCGCCGAGACCGGCAGCCATGCCGAGCTACTGGCCCACGGTGGCCTGTATGCGCGCCTGTGGCAGCACCAGACCGGAGGCTTTGTCGGTATCGACTGACCGTAGCCCTGTAGCCGCTGCCGAGCCTGCGAGGCTGCGATAGGGTTCGCAGAACCCTCGACGCCCTCAGGGACACGTCCCCTTCGGGGCCGATCGCAGCCTTCGGCAGCGGCTACAGAAAAACGCCAGGGCCCGTTACATCGGGCCCTGGCGTTTTTTTTTCGCACTGGATTTGTAAAAAAAGCCTGCTGTACTGAGCCTAGGTTCTGGACCAGGGCCTGCGGCCAGCCTGCACGGCCGCATCACGGCTTTATCGCATCGATAGTCGACCTAAAAGGATAACTTCATGTCTCTGTTCAAACGTTCAGTCACTGAGTTGTTAGGTACCTTCTGGCTGGTATTGGGTGGTTGTGGCAGCGCCGTACTGGCGGCCGCGTTCCCGGAGGTCGGCATCGGCCTGCTCGGCGTGGCGCTGGCCTTCGGTCTTACCGTCCTGACCATGGCCTTCGCCATCGGCCATATCTCCGGCTGTCATCTCAACCCCGCGGTGTCCGTCGGCCTGGTGGTGGGCGGGCGTTTTCCGCTCAAGGAACTGCCCGCCTATGTCATCGCGCAAGTGCTCGGCGGGGTGATCGCCGCGGCGCTGCTGTACTTCATCGCCAGCGGTAAGCCGGGCTTCGAGCTGGCCAGCGGGCTGGCTTCCAACGGTTATGGCGAACATTCGCCGGGAGGCTATTCACTGGCCGCGGGTTTTGTCAGCGAGCTGGTGATGACCGGGATGTTCGTGGTGATCATCCTCGGCGCCACCGATAAACGTGCGCCGGTGGGCTTCGCGCCAATTGCCATCGGCCTGGCGCTGACACTGATCCACCTGATCTCGATCCCAGTGACCAACACCTCGGTCAACCCGGCGCGCAGCACCGGGCCGGCCTTGATCGTCGGTGGCTGGGCGATCCAGCAACTGTGGCTGTTCTGGCTGGCGCCGATTCTCGGCGCGGTGGTCGGCGGCGGTATCTACCGCTGGCTGGGCAAGGAAGACAGCTGAAAACCACCCCGAGGGTCACGCCTGCCGATACGGCAGCGCGGCCCTCGCCTCTTCGGCGTAAGCCAATACGCCCGCCCGCTCCTGCCGGAGAAAATCCTCCACCGCCGCTTTCAAGCCCGGGTGGCGCAGGTAGTGCCAGGACCGGGTAATCACCGGCTCGAACCCCCGAATCAACTTGTGCTCGCCCTGGGCCCCGGCGTCGAAACGCTGCATGCCCTGGGCGATCGCATAGTCCATGCCCTGGTAGAAACAGGTTTCGAAATGCAGGCGATCGAACTCCGCCAGGCAACCCCAGTAACGCCCGTAGAAACTGTCGCCACCGATCAGGCTGAAGGCCATGGCCACCGGCCTGGCGTTCTGCTTGGCCAGCACCACGCGGATGGCCTCGGGCATGCGTTCGGCCAGCAGGCTGAAAAAAGCCCGGGTCAGGTAGGGTGACTGGCGCCGCACCGCATAGGTGTTGGCGTAACAGGCGTAGACAAAATCCCACTGCGCCTCGCTGAGCTGCCGGCCTTCGAGCCACTCGAACTCGATGCCCTGCCCCGCCACCTGTTCGCGCTCCTTGCGCATCTGTTTGCGCTTGCGCGAGCTGAGGCTATCGAGAAAGTCCTGGAAGTCCCGATAGCCACGGTTCTGCCAGTGGAACTGGCAACCCAGGCGCTGCAACCAGCCGTCCTGCCAGGCCAGGGCGGCATCGGTAAAGGCATCGGTGAAGTTGATATGGGCGCTGGACAGCCCTTCGATCTCCAGGTAACCGGGCAGGCTTTGCAGCAGTTCGAGGCCGTCTTCCAGGCTCGCCGCCAGCAGCCGCGCGCCGCTGACCGGGCTGAAGGGCACGGCGCTCAGCAGCTTGGGGTAATACTCGATGCCAGCCCGGGCGCAGGCGTCGGCCCAACCATGGTCGAACACGTACTCACCGTAGGAATGCCACTTGCGGTAGCTGGGCAACGCCGCGATCAGGCGCCCGTCTTGCACATGCAGCAGGTGCTCGGCCTGCCAGCCGGAACGCGGGCCGAGGCTGCCGCTGTCTTCCAGCGTGCTGAGAAAGGCGTGGCGCAGAAACGGCTGGCCGTCACTGAGCAGGCCGTCCCATTGCTGCGGATCGACGGCGGCCAGGCTGGTCAAGGATTGCAACGGCATTGGGTTCCCCACAAGTGATGCCACGAACGCGCCGAGTATCGCCGATCACTGCCCCAGGTGCAGCAACAGGAAATCGATGAACGCCCGCGACTTGTGCGGCAGGTGCGAACTGTTGGGAAACACCACGTTCACCGACTGCGAAGGCAAGGCGTAGTCGGGCAGCAGGCGCACCAGCCGGCCGCTCGCCAGGTCGTCCTCGACCACCCAGCCGGGCAGTACCGACACCCCCAGGGACGACAGGGTCATGGCGCGGATGGCGGTGGAGGAATTGGACTCGAAATGATTGGGCCCGCTGACCTCGACCTGGCCCAGTTGCGGGTGGCTCAGGGTCCAGGTGGTCGGCCCTTGCAGGTTGCTGTTGGCGATCCACGGCACGCTGTTCAGGTCCAGGGGCTCGACCACCGGATGGCGCACCAGAAAGTCCGGGCTGGCCACCAGGACGATGTCGTAGTCGGCCAGCTTGCGGCTCTTGAAAGCCGAGTCGGCGAGGTTGCCCAGGCGGATCACCAGGTCGAGTTTTTCCGCCACCAGATCATTCAACGAAGAGTTGAAGTTATAACAAAGACGGATCTCCGGATAACGTTCGGTGAACTTGGAAATGATCGGCAGTATATAGCGCTCGCCATACTCGCTAGTTGAACTGAAACGCAACTTACCGGAAATACGATTATGCCCGTGCAGGACATTTTCGAAGGCATTGTCGATATCCGCGACAATGCCCTTGAACTCGTTATAAAAGTCCTGGCCTATTTCCGTCAGGGATATATTGCGGGTATTGCGGATCAACAGGGTCGCCGACAAAACTTCCTCGAGCGCCTTGACATGCAGGCTGGCCATGGCTTTGCTGATGCACAGGTAATTGGCCGCCTTGGTATAGGAACCGAAATCGACAACCGCCAGGAATGTCTGGACGCGATTTAGATGCGTGTGCATGTTATAGCTCACTGTTTTTGTAAATCATTGTTAAATCCCATCAAACAATGTTTCAAGTATAGGCGTATCGACACCCTCGGTCTATCGCTCCTATGATCCCGCCGCAAAAGGGAGATCATATGACTTATCGCTACAAAGTGGCTCTTATATTCCTCATCGGATTCTTTATCGACTGTATAAACATATTCATGTCGGCCGTGGCTTTACCGAGTATTGCCCATGACATGCACGTCTCGACTTCATCCGTGGCCTGGGTGGCCAATGCCTATATTCTCGGCCTGACCCTGATCATTCCGGTAAGCACCTGGCTGGCCGGACGATTCGGCAGCCGCGAAACCCTCACCGCCTCGATGCTGGTGTTCAGCACCGCCGTATGGATGTGCGGGATGGCCGGCAGCTTCCATGAGCTGGTGATCTGGCGCTTCGTCCAGGGCATCGGCGGCGGCTTGCTGATCCCGGTGGGCCAGGCCCTGACCTTCAATCTGTTCCAGGGCCCGCAGCGGGCCAAGATCTCCACCCTGGTGATGGCCGTCGCCCTGATCGCCCCGGCCATCTCGCCGACCATCGGCGGCGTGATCGTCGACAGCAGCTCCTGGCGCTGGGTGTTCCACAGCAACATTCCGTTCTCGCTGATCGCCGCCGCCCTGTCCTGGTTGTGGATCAAGGAAGCCCGTCCCGCCAGACTGGCGCGCCCGGACATCAAGGGTCTGCTGCTGGTCAGCGCGGCCCTGGGCAGCCTGCTGATGGGCATGTCGCTGTACGGCGGCGACTACCCGCCGCTGGCCGCCCTGAGCTGCCTGATGCTGGGGGTCACCTGCGTGGTGCTGTATGTCCTGCACTACCGCCGCTGCGACAACGCCATCGTCGAGTTGAGCCTGCTCAAGAGCAAGAAGCTCAGCACCTCGATCTTCATCTACTACGCGATTCCCGGGGTGTTCACCGGGGTCAACCTGCTGAGCATCTTCTTCCTGCAGAACAGCCTGCACTTCAGCGCCAAGCTGACCGGCATGTTCATGATCCTCTACGCCGGCGGTGCCTTCATCGCCATGCTGGTCTGCGGCCGGGTCTACAACCGCTTCGGCGCCCGGCGCCTGTTCACCCTCGGCATGCTCCTGCACAGCGCCGGCATCGCCACCCTGTACCTGGTCGACAGCGCCGCCGACCTGCCGATCATCGTCATCGCCTACTGCCTGATGGGCATCGGCGGCGGCATCGGCGCCAACACCGCGCAAACCACTTCGCTGATGGACTTCGAAGGTGCCGATACCCACAAGGGCAGCGTGATCTGGAACATCAACCGGCAGATGTCCTTCAGCATCGGCGCCGCGCTGTTCCTGATGATCTACAACCTGCTGCTCGCCAGCCTGGCGTCTACCCCGGCCTATCACCTGACCTTCGTCATCGCGGCGGTGATGGGTCTGTTACCCCTGTTGCAGATGAGCAACCTGACCACGCAAAAGGAATGTCATGCACAACACAATCGTTGAACAGGCCAAACACAGCATCCATGCGGTCCACGAGCTGATCCACGCGGTCTTCACCGACCTGGACGGCAACGGCGCCGCCGCCATCGACCGCCTGCTGCCGGCCTTCGCCGAGCACTTCAGCATGGTCACCACCGCGGGCGCCATCGTCAGCCGCGAGCAGGTCGAACAGATGTTCCGCGGCGCCGTCGGTGCCCGCCCCGGCCTGGAGATCCTCGTCAGCGACATGCACACCGTCTGGCACGAAGGCCACAGCGCGGCGATCCGCTACAAGGAAACCCATCGCCTGGAGCAGAAGGAAACCTCACGCCTCTCGGTGGTGGTGATCCGGATCCATGAGCACTCGGCCCAGTGGCTGTACCTGCATGAAACACCGTTAAGCTGACAGCGAGTCACCCCATGAATTACCAGATCACCCAGTGCCTGATGCTCTCGCCAAGCATCAAGGAAATCACTCTGGCGCCTCTTGTGCCGGCCCCCTGCGAGGCCACCGCCGGGGCCCACTTCAAATGGTGGATTCCCCAACTCGAGCAATGGCGTCACTACTCCCGGGTCGAACTGGCCGAACATGAGCTGCCCCAGGGCAGCCTGGTGTTCGCCATTCGCCTGAACCCCGACTCGCCCAGCAGCGCTTATATCCGCCAGCTGAGCGTTGGCGACTCGGTACGACTCGACGGCCCGTTCAATGCCTTCGACTACCAGCTGGATGACAACGATGGCGCCGACATCGCCCTCGCCGGCGGCATCGGCATCACGCCGTTGACCGGCATCCTCGGGCATCTGCGAGCCCGGCAGCGCCCGGCGCGGCTGCACTATTTCGCCAAGAGCGCGGACGACGCGGCCTACGCCGCACAGATGCGCGAGCTGTTGCAGGACAGCCTGAGCCTGCACTGCTCCGACTCGGCCGAGGGGCGCCCGTCGGTGGCCGCGGTGCTGGGCCAGTTGCAGCCCCGGGATCGCCTGTACGTCTGTGGCCCGCAAGACATGCTCAACGACGTGTTCAGCCATGCCCAGAGCCTGGGCTTTCCTCGCGAACGCATCCACTTCGAAATCTTCAACACCACCCTGGCGGAAGACGAACCCGGCTTCGCCGTGCATGCCGCGGACTCCGGCATCGACCTGCGGGTGCAGCCCGGCCAGTCCCTGCTCGACGCCCTCGAAGAGGCCGGCCTGGAGCCGCTCTACGACTGCCGTCGCGGCGAATGCGGGGTGTGCGAGCTGGACGTGCTGGAAGGTGAAGTCGATCACCGCGATTTCATCATGAGCCCGCAGCAGGCCGCCTGCAGCAACAAGATCTACCCCTGCGTATCCCGGGCCAAAGGCCCAAGCCTGAAACTGGTCATCTAAAGAGAGAACCTCGTTGGACAACTACTTCAACGGCAAGGAAGTGCATCGCACGCTGTTCCTTGATCCGTCGCTCTTCGAGCGAGAACAACAACAGGTGTTCGCCGCCAGCTGGTGCTACCTGGGCCATGAAAGCCTGGTGCCGGAAACCGGCGACTTCTTCACCGGCGACATCGCCGGCCAACCGCTGGCCATGGTCCGGCAGAAAAACGGCGAGATCGTCGTGCTGCACAACCGCTGCCCGCACAAGGGCGTGAAAGTGCTGGCCGAGCCGCAAGGCAATGTCGGGCGCTTTATCCGCTGCCCCTATCACGCCTGGACCTTCAAGACCGACGGCCAGTTGCTGAGCATCCCGGTGAAAAAGGAATACGACGACTGCGACCTCAGCAGCTGCGCCGCCCACAAGGGCATGCAGCCGGTGGCCGCGGTGGAGAACTACCGGGGCTTTGTGTTCGTGCGCCTGAAGGAACAGGGCGTCGGCTTTAGCGAGTTCTTCGGCGACTCGCTGTCGACCCTGGACAACATGGTCATGCGCTCGCCCCAGGGGCAGTTGCGCGCCATCGGCCAGCCCCTGCTGCACCGCCATCGCTGCAACTGGAAGATGGTGGTCGACAACCAGACCGACACCTGTCATCCGATGGTCGCCCACGAATCCTCGGCCGGCGAAGCCATTCGCCTGTGGAAGGAAACCGGGCATGACGGCCAGCCGCCGATGGCCGTTGAACTGTTCTCGCCGTTCATGGCGTCCTACGAGTTCTTCAGCGCCATGGGCATCCGCACCTGGCCCAACGGCCATGGCCATACCGGCGTCAGCAACTCGATCCACAAGGCCTATTCCAGCATCCCCGGTTACTGGGAGCTGATGGTCGAGAGCTACGGCGAAACCCAGGCCGCGGCGATCCTCGACGATACCCGGCACAACACCGTGTATTTCCCCAACCTGATGGTCAAGGGGCCAATCCAGACCCTGCGGGTGATCCGCCCGGTCTCGGCCAGCGAGACCGTGGTCGAGTCATGGATCTTCGAGCTGGTGGGCGCGCCGGTGCAGCTGCTGGAAAGAACCGTGCAGTACAACAACCTGATCAACTCGCCGTGCTCGATGGTCGCCCACGACGACGTGGAAATGTACGAACGGGCCATGGACGGGCTGCGCAGCCAGGCCAACGACTGGGTGAACGTCGCCCGCCTGTTCGAACCGGGTGAATCCCATGAGCAGACCCAGGTGGTGTCCGGCACCAGCGAACGGGCCATGCGCAACTTCTACAACACCTGGCAGCAGCTGATGCAGGCCCCAGACGGATCGACCGCCCATGGATAACTCGCCCCTCGAACAGCTGATCTACCAAGAGATCGCGCTTCTCGACCAACAGGATTTCGACGCCTGGCAACAGCTGCTGTGCGACGACTTCCACTACTGGATTCCGCTGCGCCACGATCAACCCTGCCCGTTGCGCGAATCCTCCCTGCTGTATGAGGACCGTTTCCTCACCACCCTGCGCATCAACCGCCTGGCCAGCGCCCGCAATTTCTCGCAGCAGCCCAAGAGCCGCAGCCTGCACATTGCCCAGCGGCCGGCGATCAGCCTCGACCCGGACGGCCTCAGCGCCCGTTGCCTGACCCCCATGCTGTATTGCGAGGCCCGTGGCGACAGCGAATGGCATTACCCGGTGACCGTGGAGCACCAACTGCTGTGCCTCGCCGGCCAGTGGAAAATCCAGCGCAAGAAAGTCCTCCTGCTCAATCCGTCCCGCGCGTTTGAAAGCCTGCAGCTCATCATCTGATTTCCGAGACCCTTACCTGTGAACTCCTCCCACTCCGGTTTCGAAGAAACCCAAGGCACCCGCTCGTTCCCCAACATCGACCTGTTGTACGACTATGGGCAGTTCCTGCACCGTGCCACCCAGGCCATCGGCCACCTGCCGCCGGCGATCGCCGACAAGCACATCGGCATCGTCGGCGCCGGCCTCAGCGGCCTGATCGCGGCCTATGAACTGCTGCGCGCCGGCGCCACCCGCATCACCCTGTTCGAAGCCTCGAAAGACCACCTCGGCGGGCGTTTCCTGACCCAGTGCTTCGACGAAACCCAACCGCAGTTCATCGCCGAGATGGGCGCCATGCGTTTCCCGCCGAGCGAAGTCGGCCTGTTCCATTATCTGGACCGCTTCGGCATCGGCACCACCGAGGCCTTCCCCGACCCTGGCGTGGTCGACACTGAAATCCACTACCGCGGCGAAACCCACCACTGGCCGGCCGGGGAAAATCCACCGCCGATCTTCAACACCGTGCACCGCGGCTGGAACGCCTTTCTCAAGGAGGGCGTGCGCCTGGACGACGGCACCTTCCTGGCGCCGCCGCTGCTGCTCACCGAGCTGCTGGAAAAGCAGCAATACGCCGAAGTGCAGCCGGAGTGGCAACGCTACCTGGACTGCTTTGGCGATCACTCTTTCTACTCGGCCATGGTGCAGATCTTCACCTCGAAAAACCCACCGGGCGGCAAGCGCTGGCGCAAGCCGGAAGACTTCCACCTGTTCGGTTCCCTGGGCATCGGCTCGGGTGGTTTCCAGTCGGTGTACCGGGCCTCGTTCACCGAGATCCTGCGCCTGGTGATCAACGCCTTCGAAGTCAACCAGCGGCTGGTGCCCAACGGCATTTCCACGCTCTGGGAGCGGATCGCCGACGAGGAATTCCATGGCATCGCCCTGCGCGACCGGATCTGCCGCACCCGCATCGAATCCATCAGCAAAGGCGCCGACGGGCAGATCCTGCTGCAAGGCTGCAACGGTGAAACCTATGGCTGCGACCGGGTGATCACCACCGCCACCACCCGCGCCCTGCAAGTCAACATGCGCCTGACCCAGGCCGAGCAGTTCGTCAATCGCGATGTCGCCCGGGCGATCAACGAAACCCACATGGTCGGCTCGTCCAAGCTGTTCATCCTGACCCGCGACAAGTTCTGGCTCAAACATGGCCTGGCGCAGAACATCCAGACCGACACCCTGGTCAAGGGCGTCTACTGCCTGGACTACGCCCCGCAGGATCCCGACTCCTGGGGCGTGGTGCTGATCAGTTACACCTGGGAAGACGACTCGCACAAAATGGTTTCGATGACCGACAAGGTCCAGCGCTGCAAGCGCCTGGTGGACGAACTGGCGATGAGCGCGCCGGAGTTCGCCCGCCACCTGGTGCCGCTGGACGGCGACTACCAGCGTTACGTGCTGGAGTACGACTGGCTCACCGACAAGCAGGCCCTGGGCGCGTTCAAGCTGAACTTCCCGGGCGACGACCTGTACTCCCAGCGCCTGTTCTACCAGTTCAAGACCGCCCTCGACCCGCAGCAGGACACCGGCCTGTACCTGGCCGGCTGCGGCAGCTCGTTTACCGGCGGCTGGGCCGAAGGCGCGGTGCAGACCGCCCTGAACGGCGCCTGCGCGGTGATCGCCAGCCTCGGTGGCGAACTGCTGGAAGGCAACCCGCTGTTCGATCTGCAATCGCACTTCCGCTATTGCTGAGCCCAGGCCCCCACCGACTTTCGTTGAGACTTTTTCATGTACAGCCAGCTTTCGATCGAAGCGCTCGTTGACGGGTTTCGCCAGGGCAAGCTCTGCCTGGACTCCTGGCACCGCACGCTGCTCGAGCAATACGCCGACGCCGGGCACCTGAACAGCTTCATCAGCTTCGCCCCGCAGGCGTTCAGCGGCGACACCGGCACGCCAGAGCAGCGCCAGTTGCCGCTCTACGGCATCCCGGTTTCGTTCAAGGACAACATCAATGCCAGCGGCCTGCCGACCACCGCCGGCACGCCCGGCCTGGCCGACTACCAGCCGGCCACGGACGCCGGCATCGTCCAGCGCTTCAAGGCGCTGGGCGCGCGGGTCGCCGGCAAGAACAACATGCACGAGCTGTCGTTCGGCGTGACCTCGGCCAACCTGAGCTATGGCGCGGTGGTCAATCCGCGCCACCTGCAACACAGCGCCGGCGGCAGCAGCGGCGGTTGCGCCGCGGCCGTGGCCGCCGGCCTGGTGCCCTGCGCGGTGGGCACCGACACCGGCGGCTCGGTGCGAATTCCCGCGGCCTTCTGCGGCGTGGTGGGTTTCCGCCCGAGCACCGGGGGCTACCCTGGCGACGGCATTGTCCCGGTGTCCCAGACCAAGGACTCGCCGGGCCTGCTGACCCGCAGCCTGGAAGACGCGCTGTTCGTGCACCGGCAGCTGACCGGTGCTTCCTGCGCCGCGCCGATCGAGCCCAAGCGCCTGCGCATCGGCATTCCCCAGCAGTTCTTCTGGTCCGAGCTGGAGACCAAGGTCCACAGCGACTGCCGCGCGGCGATCGATTGCCTGGCCGATCAGGGCGTGGAGATGGTGCCGGTGGACGACCGCCTGATCGGCGAGATCAACGAAAGCATCCAGTTCCCGCTGCCGATCTTCGAGTTCTTCATCGACTTCCCGCGCTTCCTGCTGAAGGCCGGCTGCGGCGAGCGATTCCTCGAGATCCTGGCGCAGATCCGCGACCCACAGATCAAGAAGACCCTTATGGCGCAGTTGGAGAGCCCGGCCATTTCCTATGAGGACTACGTGCAGGCCTTGATGAGCAAGATCCGCCTGGATCGCGAATACGCCGGGCTGTTCCAGCAGCACCGGCTCGACCTGATCGCCTACCCGACCGTCAGCTGCACCGCGCCGCTGCTGGGCGACAGCGGCGCTCAGGAGCATTTCGAGCGTTTCGTACGCAACACCGATCCGGCCAGCAACCTGGCGGCGCCGAGTGTCAGCGTGCCGGTGGCCGCCGCGGGCAGCCTGCCGGTAGGCCTGTCGTTCGACGCCTTGCCCGGACAGGACCACCAGTTGCTGCAAATGGCGCAGCAACTGAGCCGCCTGCTGGCCCTGCGCTGAATCGCCGCCCGGGTGCGCGGGAGCCGGCCTGCCGGTTTCCCGCTACCCGAGGCGCACCCTCGCTACCTCCAATAACAATTTCATTGCAGGCCTTGCCATGCGCGGTACGTCCATCGCTTCATCCCCTTCAACCTCCCATCGCACGGTCGCCGAACGCCGGCCCTCGGTCATCGGCGGCGCCATGATCATCGGCGGCACCATTGTCGGAGCCGGCATGTTCTCGCTGCCGGTGATGATGTCGGGGCTGTGGTTCCAAGGCTCCCTCGCGGTGCTGGTGCTGTCGTGGTTCTGCACCCTGCACTCGGGGCTGATGATCCTCGAAGCCAACCTCAACTACCGGCCGGGGGCGAGTTTCTCGACCATCACCCGCGACCTGATCGGCCGGCGCTGGAGCCTGTTCAACGGCGCCACCCTGGTGTTCGTCCTGTACATCCTGACCTATGCCTATATCTCGGCCAGCGGCTCGGTGATCCGCCACACCGCCCACACCCTGGGCCTGGAGATTTCCTCGCGCAACGGCGGCCTGCTGTTCGCCCTGGCGGTGGCCCTGGTGGTCTGGCTCAGCACCGCGGCGGTCAGCCGCATCACCACCCTGGTGTTCGGCGCCAAGATCCTTGCCTTCTTCCTGACCTTCGGCGGCCTGCTCGGCCATGTGCAGCCACAGGTTTTGCTCGATCGCGGCAACCCGCAACCGGACTACCTGCCCTATCTGTTCATGACCCTGCCGTTCTGCCTGACCTCCTTCGGCTTTCACGGCAACGTGCCGAGCCTGATGAAGCACTACGGCAAGGACCCGCAGCGCATCCGCAACTGCCTGCTGATCGGCACCCTGATCGCCCTGGTCCTGTACACGGTGTGGATGCTCTGCACCATGGGCACCCTGCCCCGCGATCAGTTCAAGGACATCGCCCGCCAGGGCGGCACCATCGATGTGCTGATCAGCGCCCTGGGCGGCATGCTCAACAGCGCCCGGGTCGACCTGCTGCTGACCCTGTTCTCCAACTTTGCCGTGGCCTGTTCGTTCCTCGGCGTCACCCTCGGCTTGTTCGACTACATTGCCGATTCCCTGGGCTTCGACGACAGCCCCCGGGGCCGCCTGAAAAGCGCGCTGGTCACCTTCGCCCCGCCGATCGGCTGCGCGCTGATCTGGCCGGAAGGCTTCATCCTCGCCATCGGCTTCGCCGGCCTGGCGGCGACCGTCTGGGCGGTGATCACCCCGGCCCTGCTCGCCCATGCCTCGCGCAAACGCTTCGCCAGCCCGCTGTACCGGGTCTGGGGTGGCACGCCGATGATCGTCCTGGTGCTGCTGTTCGGCCTGGCCAATGCCCTGGCCCACCTGCTGTTCAGCTTCGACCTGCTGCCGGTCTGGCGTTAGCCGGGAGCCGGGCAAAAAAAACCCCGCCGGAGCGGGGCTGAAACGAAAGGAGCTTTAACGGATGAGAAAGAGCTCTTTACAGCAAGTGCATCGACATCAGAACACGTACTGCGCGCGAACGATGAAGCCGTCGCCGTCGTCGTCGCCGGTACGCTTGGCCGGTGTACCACCGCTGGCGGCCGTGGCGTTGGTGACCTTGTCGGTCTTGGCCTTGACGTAGGTGGCAGAGATTTTCACTGCTTCGTTGGCGTACCAGTTCACACCCAGGTTGTGCACCTTGACTTCGGCATCGCCGACGTCGCGGGTCAGGCTGGCGGTGGTGATGTTGTCGTCTTCGACGGTCATGCTGTCGTAACGATAGAACAGTTCCCAGGCGCCGAAGGCCTTGTTGGCCGGCTTGATGGCGTCGAACTTGCCAACCTTGTAGCCGCGGGATTCGCCGGTCAGGGTGTAGGCGCCCTGCACGTAGAAGCCATGGCCCTTGATGTCTTCGTAGGCGTTGGAATCAGCCTTGGTCTTGCGGGTGATGTATTCACCCTGGATCGAGGCCGGGCCCATGGCGAACGCGGCTTCCAGACCAAAAGCGGTGTCACGGTCGTAGGAGCCGGCTGGCGAACTGGAGCTGCCGCCCAGCACCGGACGGTTGCCGTTGGTGCCGGCATCGTTACCACCCAGGGTCTCGACGCCACGCATGCCCATGCGGGTGCGATAACGGGAGTCGAAAGCGGTGTCGGAGACATCGCGCGAAGCCACGTTCACACCGAAGTGCAGGACGTTGCCGGCATCGTGCATCGGGGCGAAGACGAAGCGACCGTTGACCTGCTTGACGCTGTCGCCGTCGGTGTCGTCGGTGTCCTTGCTGAACACGCCGGCCGAGGCATAGAAGGAATCGGCGAAGGTGCTGGAAGCTTGCAGGCCCATGCCGTTCTGGTGGGTGTTGGCCCAGTCGACCATGTCGTAGGCGATGTTACGTTCCGGCGCGGTGACCCACTTGGAGCTGGTGGCTTTTTCCAGGCCGAAGTCCGGGTCGAAGCGACCAACCTTGATCGACACCGGCTTGAAGCCGTTGTAAGCCAGCGAGGCTTCGTCGAAGTAGCCGTTATCGGAGTCGCCGGTGTTGTGGGAGAAGTCGTAGTTGATGGTGTAGGCCCAGTCGGTGTACAGCACGCCGGACAGTTCGAGGAACGCGCGACGGAAGTAAGCGGCGTCGGCGGTGTCACCATTCTTGGTGTAGACACCGTCGAAGCGGCTGTAGTCGGCTTGCAGGCGACCACCGAGCTTGAAGCTGAACTCTTTGTCTGTGGTGGCGACCTCAAGGCCGCCCTTGGTCTTGACTACGATATCGGCGCCATCGGTGGTGACGGTGCCAGCGAAAGCCTGGGCGGTAACTGCCAGGGCCAGGGCGCTGGCGGCAAAACCGGCGAAGTGCTTACGGATCATCGAAGATTTCCCCTAATTGGTGGTCTGTAGCGCTGGAAAAAACACGCGAGTCAGGCCCGCTTGTGTTGGGAGGGAATCTTGGCGGCGGGTTATTTCAGGGGAGTTGCTGATAGATAAAGATTTGATGACAGCGGAACTTTTTTACTTCCAAACGAAATAAGGCAAAAAGCCTGTACTAGAGCCTTGGGCGGGGGATTTTGGAAAAAACGGGATCCAATGTAGCCGCTACCACAGGCTGCGATCGACCCGGGCCGTGTTCGGAGAACGGCCGCGGCGACTTCAAGATCGCTGAAGGCCTTCGGCCTTATCGCAGCCTGCGGCAGCGGCTACAGGAATTGGTATGCCTTGCAGGCGTTGGTGTAGCCGCTGGCGAAGCCTGCGAACGAGCGCGAAGCGGTCGCGCTCTTGAGGCTTCAGCGGCTACGGGAGGATGGTCGGGTGAATCAGGCGTTGCGCTTGCGCTCGGCGGCCAGGCGTTCGGCCAGCGCATCAACATCGGCGACAGGCGCTTCGGGCATCTTGCGCAGGGTGGCCTGCATCAGGCGCATCTGCCGCAGGAAGCGCCGGCAATTGGGGCAGAACAACAGGTGATGGCGCTGGATCAGGCGCTGGCGAAAGCTCAGCTGACCATCGAGATAGTCGCTGGAGCGTGCCACTTGTTCCTTGCAGGTCAGCATTGGCCGGTCTCCTCGAAGTGCTCCACCGTGGCAAAAATCTTCAGCCGCGCCCGGTGCAGCAGCACCCGGACATTGGAGAGGGAAATGTCCAGAAGATTACAAATCTCCTCCAACTCCAGGCCCTGGCGCTCGCGCAGGGTCAACACGCTGCCCTGCAGTTCCGACAGGCTCAGCAAGGTGTGTTCCAGGCATTCGCGCAGCTCGGCCTCGGTGAGCAGGGCTTCCGGGGTGTCGGCGTGCCAGGCGAACGGCGCCACCAGCCAGTGACCGTCAGCGGAAGAAAAACGCTCGTCGCCGATGGTGCCATGGGGGGACGGCAAGTCATCCAGCAGGACTTCCCGGCGGTTCTGTTTGTAGCGGCTTTTCGCCGAGTTGGCGGTGATGGTCAACAGCCAGGTCTTGAGGCTGGAGCGCCCCTGGAAACCCGCCAGGTTGCGCACCACCGACAGCCAGGCATCCTGCACCACTTCGTCGGCGTGGCGCTGGCCGACAATGGCGTAGGCCACGGCGCGCATCGCGCTCTGGTAGGTACTGACCAGTTCCTTGTAGGCCTTTTGCTCGCCGGCCAACAGGCGTTCAAGCAGTTGCGTGTCGTCAGCTGCGGACATTCATGCCTCGTAATCGGAATCAGGGATCACAGCCGCCCAGCGCCGCCGGCGCCATGCAGGAGCCGACGGCCAGCGCTTCAGCGGCTGCGATCCATAAGACTGTCAACGCTTGCGCAGAAGCACACTGCCAATCGAATAACCGGCGCCGAACGAGCTGAGCACCGCCAGCGAGCCGCTGGGCAGGTCGTCCTGGTTCTTGTGGAAAGCGATCACCGAACCGGCCGAACTGGTGTTGGCGTAGGTGTCGAGAATCACCGGCGCTTCCTCTTCGGTGGCTTCGCGGCCCAGCAGTTTCTTGACGATCAGGTGGTTCATGCTGAGGTTGGCCTGGTGCAGCCAGAAACGCTTCACGTCGCTGACGTTCAGCTGGTTTTCCTGCAGGTGCTCGGCGATCAGTTCCGCCACCATCGGGCAGACATCGCGGAACACCTTGCGGCCTTCCTGCACGAAGAGTTTGTCCGGCGCGCCGATGCCCTCTTCCGCGGCGCGGTTGAGGAAGCCGAAGTTGTTGCGGATGTTGTTGGAGAACTTGGTCAGCAGCTTGGTGCTGATGATGTCGAACTGGTACGGCGAGGTGGCCAGGTCAGCCCGTTCAATAATCACCGCGGTGGCTGCGTCGCCGAAGATGAAGTGGCTGTCGCGGTCACGGAAGTTCAGGTGGCCGGTGCAGACTTCCGGGTTGACCATCAGGATCGCCCGGGCCTGGCCCAGTTGCACGCTGTTGCAGGCGGCCTGGATGCCGAAGGTGGCCGAGGAGCAGGCCACGTTCATGTCGAAACCGAAACCGGCGATGCCCAGGGCTTCCTGGACTTCGATGGCGATGGCCGGGTAGGCGCGCTGCAGGTTGGAGCAGGCGACAATCACCCCGTCGATGTCCGCGGCGGTCCTGCCAGCGCGTTGCAGGGCCTGTTCGGCGGCGCCGATGGCCATCTGGCAGAGCACCGACCATTCGTCGTTGGAACGCTCGGGCAGACGCGGGGTCATGCGCTGCGGATCGAGGATGCCGTCCTTGTCCATGACAAAGCGGCTTTTGATGCCGGAGGCCTTCTCGATGAAGGCCGCGCTGGATTCGGTCAGGGCCTGAACGTCGCCGCGCTCGATCGCTTGCGCGTTGTCGGCGTTGAACTGATGCACGTAGGTGTTGAAAGACTCCACCAGCTCTTCGTTGGAGATGCTGTTGGCCGGGGTGTACAGGCCAGTGCCGCTGATGACGACGTTATGCACGGTCGTTCCTCTATTCTGTTCAGGCAGAAGGTATTGGCACCGTCGTACCAAACCGTAAATGGTCTATCCCGACTGGCGGAATAGGACCTGACATCGCTTTATTCCGCTTTGCCCGGGCGGCGAACGCTCAAAACCGCGGGGCCGGCATTTATAACGGCGAAGTTTGCCATAAACGCCGGCATTTGGCCCCATCGGCAAGCGTAATCGCCGCCATCACAGATCGCTGTAGCCGCTGCCGCAGGCTGCGATCGACCTCGAAGAGGGCGTGCTCCCTGAGATCGCGGGAAGGTCCTTCGGACCTTATCGCAGCCTGCGGCAGCGGCTACAGGCGTCGTATCAGGCTTCCACCTGGCTCCACTGCTTGTTCAGACGCTTGTCGGAAATCGGCGCCTTGGTGCCCAGTTGCTGGGCGAACAGCGACACTCGATATTCCTCCAGCCACCAGCGGTACAGCTCCAGCTGCGGGTCGCGCTTGCCTTCCTGGGCATGTTTGCCGGCGCGGGCCTGGTACTGGTTCCACAGGCCGGCCAGTTCGGTACTCCAGACCCGGTCCTTCTGCACCTGGCTGCCGAGTTTCTCGAAACGCAGCTCGACGGCCTTGAGGTAACGCGGCAGCTCCTTGAGCCATTGCGCCGGGGTCTCGCGGACAAAACCCGGATACACCAGGTGGCTTAGCTGCGACTTGATGTCATTCAGCGCCACCGCCTGGGCCAGGTCGATCTTGCCCTTGAAGCGTTTTTGCAGGCTGTGCCAGAGCTTGAGGATATCCAGGGTCAGGCGCGCCAGGCGCTCGGCGTGCTCGGTCCATCTGCCGCGCTTGCGTTCGGCCAGCGACGCCAGGCCGGCGCCATCCCGGGGCAGGCTGTCCTCGCCGTCCAGCACGCAGCTGTCGAGGCTGGCCAGCAGGATGTCCTCCACCAGGGCGTCGACGCGCCCCAGTTCGCGATACAGCAGGCCCAGCTCGGTCAGCCCCGGCAGCTTGTTGCGCAGGAACTTGGCCGGCTCGGCCAGCTGTTGCAGCAACAGGCGCTGCAAGGCGCGACGATGCTGGAACTCGGCTTCGGCCGGGGTGGAGAAACGCCCTTCCTTGACGGTCCCGCCTTCTTCTACCAGCGCCGGATACACCGTCATCGACAGCCCGGCGATCTTCTGCTGGGTTTTCTCCGCCACCGCAGCGAACACCTTGGCCTCCACCGGCTGCTGGCTTTTCGCGGTTTGCGGCACGGCCAGGGCGGCCTGGCTGGCTTCGGCGAAACGCGCGGTCAGCTCGGCCAGGTCGCGGCCTTCGCCGAGGAACTTGCCCTGGGCGTCGACGATTTCCAGGTTCATCCGCAGGTGGCTTTCCACCTGTTGCGCCGACTCGGCCCAGGCCTCGTCGCTGACCCGTGCCCCGGTCATGCGCAGCAGCTCGCGACCCAGCGCCTGGGGCAGCGAGCCCTGGGCGAAATCGATACGCGCCAGGGCCGCCTTGACGAAGTCCGGCACCGGCACGAAGTTCTTGCGCAACGCCTTGGGCAGGTTGCGCACCAGGGCGATGCACTTGGCTTCCACCAGCCCCGGCACCAGCCATTCCAGACGCTCGGCGGGCAAGGCCGGCAGCAACGGCGCCGGCACCCGCAGGGTCACGCCGTCCCGTGGATGGTTGGGCTCGAAGTGGTAACTCAGGGCCAGTTCCAGATCGCCGATCTGCAAGGTGTCCGGGTACTGCATGGCGGTGACTTCGCTGGCCTCGCGGGCCAACACGTCTTCCTCACGCATGATCAGCAGCTGCGGGTCTTTCTGGCTGTGCACCCGGTACCAGCTGTCGAAGGTCGCGGTCTGGTGGATCTCCGCCGGCAGGCGCGCGTCGTAGAAGGCGAACAGGGTTTCCTCGTCGGCGAGGATGTCGCGGCGCCGGGCCTTGGCTTCCAGTTCGTCGAGCTGTTCCAGCAAGCGCGTGTTGGCACTCAGGCACTTGGCCTTCGACTGGATCTCGCCACGCACCAGGCCTTCGCGGATAAACAGTTCGCGCGACACCACTGGGTCCACCGGGCCGTAATGCACAGGGCGGCGGCCGACCACAATCAGGCCGAACAGGGTGATCTGCTCGTAGGCCACCACCTGCCCGCGCTTCTTCTCCCAATGGGGTTCGAAGTGGTTTTTCTTGATCAGGTGCCCGGCCAGCGGCTCGATCCAGTCCGGTTCGATCTTCGCCACCATGCGCGCATAGAGCTTGGTGGTTTCCACCAGCTCGGCGGTCATCAGCCACTGCGGACGCTTCTTGCCAAGACCCGACGACGGATGCACCCAGAAGCGCCGCTGACGGGCACCGAGGTAGTCGCCCTCCTCGGTCTTCTGGCCGATCTGGCTCAGCAGGCCGACCAGCACCGCCTTGTGCAGTTTCGGATAGTCGGCCGGCTCCTTGTTCAGGCTCAGCTGCAGGTCGCGGCAGATCAGGCTCAACTGGCGGTGGGAGTCGCGCCACTCGCGCAGGCGCAAGTAGTTGAGGAAATTCTTGCGGCACCAGTTACGCAGCGGGCTGGCGGTCAGCGCCTGGCGCTGCTCTTCGAAACCGCGCCACAGATTGACCAGCCCGGCGAAATCCGAGTCGGCGTCCTTCCATTGCGCGTGGGCCTGGTCGGCCGCCTGCTGGCGCTCCGGCGGCCGCTCGCGCGGGTCCTGGATCGACATGGCGCTGGCGACGATCAGCACTTCCTGCAGGCTGCCCAGCTTCGCCGCTTCCAGCAGCATGCGGCCCATGCGCGGGTCCACCGGCAGCCGCGCCAATTGGCGACCCAGCGGCGTCAGCTGGCTGTTGCGGTCCACAGCCGAGAGTTCTTGCAGCAGGTTGAAACCGTCGCTGATGGCCTTGCCATCCGGCGGCTCGATAAAGGGGAACGCGGTGATTTCACCGAGGCGCAGATGGAGCATCTGCAGGATCACCGCCGCCAGGTTGGTACGCAGGATCTCCGGGTCGGTGAATTCCGGACGGCCGTTGAAATCTTCTTCGCTGTACAGGCGCACGCAGATGCCCGGCTCGACCCGGCCGCAGCGGCCTTTACGCTGGTTGGCGCTGGCCTGGGAAATCGCCTCGATGGGCAGGCGCTGGACCTTGGCCCGGTAGCTGTAGCGGCTGATGCGCGCGGTGCCGCTGTCGATCACGTAGCGGATGCCCGGCACGGTCAACGAGGTCTCGGCGACGTTGGTCGCCAGTACCACCCTGCGGCCCGGGTGCGACTGGAAAATCCGCTGTTGCTCAGGCGGCGACAGGCGCGCATACAACGGCAGGATTTCGGTGTGCTTGAGCTGGGCCTTGCGCAGCATCTCGGCGGCGTCGCGAATCTCCCGCTCGCCCGGCAGGAACACCAGCACGTCACCCGGGCTGCGACGCTCGCTGCGCTCATGGGCGGCGATTTCGTCGAGGGTGGCGAGGATCGCCTGGTCCACCGTCAGGTCGTCCTCGACCCGGTTGCCCTCTTCGTCCTGCTCCAGGGTCAGCGGGCGGTACCAGGTTTCCACCGGGAAGGTACGGCCGGAGACCTCGACGATCGGCGCGTCGTCGAAATGCTTGGAGAAGCGCTCCAGGTCGATGGTCGCCGAGGTGATGATGACCTTGAGGTCCGGACGCCGCGGCAGCAGGGTCTTCAGGTAGCCCAGCAGGAAGTCGATGTTCAGGCTGCGCTCGTGGGCTTCGTCGACGATGATCGTGTCGTAGCGTTCCAGGTAGCGGTCGTTCTGGGTTTCCGCCAGCAGGATGCCGTCGGTCATCAGCTTGATCAGGGTGTTCGAGTCGCTCTGGTCCTCGAAGCGCACCTGGTAACCCACCAGGGCACCTAGCGGCGTCGCCAGCTCTTCGGCGACCCGGCTGGCCACGCTGCGCGCGGCGATCCGCCGAGGCTGGGTATGACCGATCAGGCCGTGCTGGCCGCGACCGATTTCCAGGCAGATCTTCGGCAGCTGGGTGGTTTTACCCGAGCCAGTTTCGCCGGCAATGATCAGCACCTGGTGCTTTTGCAGCGCCGCCTTGATCTCGTCGCGCTTGGCGGCGATCGGCAGGCTGTCGTCGTAGCGAATCGACGGCACGCTGGCGCGCCGCGCCGCCACCTGGGCGCAGGACGCCTGCATGCGTTCGACCCACTGCCCAAGCTTGGCCTCGTCGGGTTTCTTGCGCAGCTCAAGCAGCTGCCGGCGCAACCGGTGGCGGTCGGCGAGCATGGCTTGGTCGAGGTTTTTCAGCAGTTGGTCGGTCATAAAGGCAGCTACAAGCTTCAAGCGAAAAGCCGCAAGATTAACGCAGCTTTACGCTTTTAGCTTGCCGCTTGTAACTTGCCTCTTGCCGCTGCTCCCTCTATTCGTTGTCCCGGTCCTTGCGCCGGTACGGGAACACATCGATCACCTTGCCGGCGCGAATGGCGTCCTGCAGGCCTTTCCAGTAATCGGCGTTGTACAGCTCGCCGTGCAGCTGGTCGAACAGCTTGCGCTGCCCGGCGTCGGCGAACAGGAACGGCGGGAATTCCTCGGGGAACACGTCCAGCGGGCCGATGGAATACCAGGGCTCGGACGCCATCTCGTCCTCCGGGGTGCGCGGCGCCGGGATGTGGCGAAAGTTGGCTTCGGTGAGAAAGCAGATCTCGTCGTAGTCGTAGAACACCACCCGGCCATGGCGGGTGACACCGAAGTTCTTCAGCAGCATGTCGCCGGGGAAGATATTCGCTGCGGCCAGTTGCTTGATCGCCAGGCCGTAGTCGTCCAGCGCCTCGCGCACCTGGGCCGGGTTGGCGTGGTCCAGGTAGAGGTTGAGCGGGGTCATGCGCCGCTCGGTCCAGCAGTGGCGGATCAGCACCGTATCGCCCTCCACCGACACCGTCGACGGCGCCACTTCCAGCAACTCCGCCAGGCACGCCGGATCGAACTTGCCCAGGGGAAAGCGGAAGTCGGCGAACTCCTGGGTATCGGCCATGCGCCCGACCCGGTCGACGCTTTTCACCAGGCGGTACTTCTCGATCACCGTGGCGCGGTCGACGTTTTTCGACGGTGAGAAGCGGTCCTTGATGATCTTGAACACGGTGTTGAAGCCCGGCAAGGTGAACACGCTCATGACCATGCCGCGCACGCCCGGGGCCATGATGAACTGGTCGTCGGTGTTGGCCAGGTGGTTGATCAGCGCCCGGTAGAACTCGGACTTGCCGTGCTTGTAGAACCCGATGGAGGTGTACAGCTCGGCGATGTGCTTGCCCGGCAGGATGCGCTTGAGGAAACCGATGAACTCCGCCGGCACCGGCACGTCGACCATGAAATAGGAACGGGTGAAGGAAAAGATGATCGACACCTCGGCTTCGTCAGTGATCAGCGCGTCGATCTGGATGCCCCGCCCTTCACGATGCAGCAACGGAATCACCAGCGGCCACTGCTCGTCGTGGGTGTAGATGCGCCCCACCAGGTAAGCGCCCTTGTTGCGGTACAGCACCGAGGAAAACAGCTCCACCGCCAGTTCCGGGTCCTTGCACACCCAGTCCGGCAGGTTCTCCCGCAGCTGCGACTCCAGGCGCCGCAGGTCGCCGGACAGGTCGGCATAGGCCTCGCTGAAGCGGTAGTCGACGAAGATCTGTTCGAGCATCGTCGACAGATGTCCTTGCGGCCGGTAGGTGCGGGTCTGCGCGGCCCGGGCGCGGCGCAGGCTCGGCCGCGTGGTGTGGATGAACATGCAGCCGTCGCTGATCAGGTCGTGGCTGAACAGGCCGCAGAAGGCCGAGTTGTACCAGGTCTCGGACAGCTCATCGTCGAAGCGCAGGTCGATAAGGCTGATATAGGCGCTTTTCACCAGCGGCCACTGATTGACGTCGAGCAGGGTCTCCAGGTCGAACGTCGTGCGCAGGCGCTGCACGGTCTCGCCGACCTTTTCCTCGTACAGGTTGATCCGCGCCGCCGAGGCGGTCTGTGCCTCCTGCCACTGCGCCTGTTCGAAGCGGGCCCGGGCACCGTCGGTGATCTGGCGAAAGTGCTCGCGGTAATCGTCGAAGCCATCGAGGATCGTTCGAGCGATATCGGCGGCGGGCCATTTCTGCGGCATGGTGAGACCTCTGCGGGAATTCGGAAAGGCCTGAGCTTAGCCAGTGAACCGGGTGCAGGAGAAGTGCAATTTTTCCGTAGCGAGAAGGATCCCGCCCATTCGACCGCAAGATAGCGATTGCTCGCGTCCCGTCTCTCGGCAACACTCTCGCCCTGCCGAAAAAAGGGCCGTTGCAGGGGCCATCAAAGGAGTTGCGCCGTGAGACTTGTCGATACCCTGCGTTTGTTGTCCCTGGCCGCGATCTGGGGCGCGAGTTTTCTGTTCATGCGCATCATCGCTCCAGTGATCGGCAGCATTCCCACGGCCTTCTTTCGCGTCTCCATCGCCGCCACCGGCCTGTTGGTGATCCTCGCGCTGATGCGCATCAGTTGGGACTTCCAGGGCAAGTTCAAGACCGTGCTGCTGCTCGGCGTGATCAACTCCGGTATCCCCGCCACTATGTATTCGGTGGCGGCCCTGGTGTTGCCGGCCGGTTATTCGGCGATCTTCAATGCCACCACGCCCTTGATGGGCGTGCTGATCGGCGGGCTGTTCTTCCACGAGAAACTGACCCCGACAAAAATCGCCGGGGTCAGCCTGGGCCTGTTCGGCGTGGGCATCCTGACCCGCGCCGGCCCCATGACATTCGACCTGGAACTGCTGCTGGGCGCGCTGGCCTGCCTGCTCGCCACCACCTGCTACGGCTTCGCCGGCTTCCTCGCGCGGCGCTGGCTGGACCAGGCCGGCGGCCTCGACAGTCGCCTCTCGGCCCTGGGCAGCATGCTCGGCGCCAGCCTGTTCCTGCTGCCGATCTTCGCCTACAGCACCATCAGCCAGCCGCCCGCCAGCTGGGGCGGCTGGAGCGTCTGGCTGTCGTTGCTGGGCCTGGGGCTGGCCTGCACCGCCTTTGCCTACATCCTGTATTTCCGCCTGCTGAGCTCGATCGGCCCGGTCAAGTCGATGACCGTGACCTTCATGATCCCGCCGTTCGGGGTGCTGTGGGGCGCGTTGCTGCTAGACGAGCCGCTGTCCATGGCCCACTTGTATGGCGGCGTGCTGATCGCTGCGGCCTTGTGGCTGGTACTCAAACCGGGAGCCCGGGTCGCCTCGCCCCAGGAACTGGCGGATCGCTGATCGCGTCGATTCCCCGGCATTGCGAGCGGTCCTGAAACATGGGCGCGCTCGCCACTTGCACAACAGTCTCGATCAGGCTTGAGCAGAATCGAACTGCATATCGGACACCGTAACTTCCGCCCTTCGGCAAAAAAACTTAAAACAATAAAAAACCATCGTCTTCTAAAAAACAAATACTGCCCTCTCAATAAAAACATCCCCTCAAGCAAAAAATCATTACCCCGCCGTCTTTATGTTTTACCCCCTTCTTTTGCCCCTCGTCCAAACCCCATAAAACTTGAACAAAATTCGCAAAAAAGCCCGAACCAGACAGTTCCACTGATAACAACAACGAACTAACCACAACCAACAAAGATTATTCTCGACCACCATAAAGATATTTCTGAAAAGTTTAAAAAAAGTTCCCAACCTCTCTCCCCACGTATATTCCCGCCTCCTTCTTTATTAAGTTACCGGCCCGCTCACAACTTTCCGGACAACTTGATCAGTTATTCAACGCTTATGAACAGATCACTCAGGCCGCACTGTTACAGCACCGGTCCTATTGCACTTCATAGCCAGAAAACTCCTCTGCCGGCCGGGAAGCGCCTCGCGCCTCTGTGCAGCCATCGAACGCTTTCACCCCTCGGCGCACGCCGCTGATCCCTAGCGCACCCGACGCCGTTTCCACTCCTCCGACCACACAGGCACAGCCTTGGAAAAGAAGACCATGACACCCCACAGTTTCAGACCCTCCAGCACCGCGCTCGCCGTCGCCCTGGCGTTGAGCACCTTCGCCCCGGCCGTACTCGCCACGACGAACTGGACCGGAGACGCCCATCACTTTGCCTATGACGAGGACGGCAACGCCTATCGCGTCAACGACAGCAACGCCTGGGAAAACAGCGGTAACTGGAGCAACGGCGCTCCCGCCAGCAATGAGGCGGTCAATATCGATCGACCGCTCCCCGGGCTGAGCAACCAGGTCGCGCAACTGGACAGCGCCCGAACGGTCGGCAGCCTGAACGTTGGCACCGCCAACAACGGCCTGGGCCAATTGAATGTCGGCGGCAGCGGCAAGCTGAATGTCGCTGACGGCTTCACCCTGGGCACCGTACAGGGCGCCACGGGCAAGGCCACCTTCAACAACGGCGCGACCTTGAACACCGGCGGCGACCTGATCGTCGGCAAAGGCGGCTCCGCCGACCTGAACCTCAAAAGCGGCTCCCGAGCCCACTCCCAGGGCGACACCCTGATCGGCTCCGAGCGTGGCGCAACCGGCACCCTCATCGCCGACGGCGGGTCAACCCTGACCAGCGATAAGCGCCTGGTGGTCGGCGGCGCCGGCAACGGCACCCTGCTGGTCAAGAACGGCAGCCAGGTCAACAGCCAGGACAGCCTCATCGCTGCCGACCTGGGTTCCACTGGCAGCGCCAGCCTCGATGGCGCGGGCAGCCTCTGGAAAACCCTCGGCGACATGACCGTCGGCCAGTCGGGCAACGGCTCGCTGTCGCTCACCAACGGCGCCAAGGTACAGACCGCTGGCAACACCGTGATCGCTGCGCAAAAAGGCTCGAATGGTTCGGTCAGCGTCGACAACAGCACGCTCTCCACCGACAAGACCCTGATCGTCGGCGGCGCCGGCAATGGCACCCTGCTGGTCAAGAACGGCAGCCAGGTCAACAGCCAGGACAGCCTCATCGCTGCCGACCTGGGCTCCACTGGCACCGCCAGCCTCGATGGCGCGGGCAGCCTCTGGAAAACCCTCGGCGACATGACCGTCGGCCAGTCGGGCAACGGCTCGCTGTCGCTCACCAACGGCGCCAAGGTGCAGACCGCTGGCAACACCGTGATCGCTGCGCAAAAAGGCTCGAATGGTTCGGTCAGCGTCGACAACAGCACGCTCTCCACCGACAAGACCCTGATCGTCGGCGGCGCCGGCAATGGCGTCCTGGAAGTCAAGAACGGTGGTCAGGTCAACAGCCAGGACAGCATCATCGCTGCCGACCTGGGCTCCACTGGCAGCGCCAGCGTCGATGGCGCGGGCAGCCTCTGGAAAAGCCTGGGCGACATGATCGTGGGCCAGTCGGGCAACGGCTCGCTGTCGCTGACCAACGGCGCCAAGGTGCAGACCGCTGGCAACACCGTGATCGCTGCGCAAAAAGGCTCAAGCGGTAAGGTCAGCGTCGACAACGGCACGCTGTCCACCGACAAGACCCTGATCGTCGGCGGCGCCGGCAACGGCGTCCTGGAAGTCAAGAACGGCGGTCAGGTCAACAGCCAGGACAGCATCATCGCTGCCGACCTGGGCTCCACTGGCAGCGCCAGCCTCGATGGCGCGGGCAGCCTCTGGAAAAGCCTGGGCGACATGATCGTGGGCCAGTCGGGTAACGGCTCGCTGTCGCTGACCAACGGCGCCAAGGTGCAGACCGCTGGCAACACCGTCATCGCTGCCAAAAAAGGCTCAAGCGGTACGGTCAGCGTCGACAACGGTACGCTCTCCACCGACAAGACCCTGATCGTCGGCGGCGCCGGCAATGGCGTCCTGGACGTCAAGAACGGTGGTCAGGTCAACAGCCAGGACAGCATCATCGCTGCCGATCTGGGTTCGAATGGCAGCGCCAGCCTCGATGGCGCGGGTAGCCTCTGGAAAAGCCTGGGTGACATGATCGTGGGCCAGTCGGGCAATGGCTCGCTGTCGCTCACCAACGGCGCCAAGGTGCAGAACGGTGGCAACACCGTCCTCGGTGCACAAAAAGGCTCGAATGGTTCGGTCAGCGTCGACAACAGCTCGCTCTCCACCGACAAGACCCTGATCGTCGGCGGCGCCGGCAACGGTGCCCTGGACATCAAGAATGGCGGCCAGGTAACCAGCCAGGACGGCATCATCGGTGCCAACCAGGGCGCCAATGGCAGCGCCAGCGTCGATGGCACGGGCAGCCTGTGGGAAACCCTCGGCGACATGATCGTGGGCCAGAGCGGCAACGCCAGCCTGGTACTCGCCAACCAGGGCGTGGCCAAAGTCGGCGGTGGCACCCTGCGGATCGCCAACGACAGCAGCTCCAACGCTGCGCTTTATGTGGGCGCGACCAGCGACAAGGCCGCCGACGCCAAGGGCGCAGGCCATCTGGAAGCCAAACGCGTGGTCTTCGGTCAAGGCCAGGGCCTGGTCCAGTTCAACCACAGCGACCGCAACTACCAGTTCGATGCCGGCTTCGAAGGTAAGGGCCGCGTCAATCACATCGCCGGGCAGACCGTGTTCAACGGTGACTCCAGCGGCTTCACCGGCCAGTTGAATGTCAAGGGCGGCGAACTGCTGCTGAACAACCGCATGGCCGGGCAAGTGCAGGTCGACAAGAACGCCAGCCTGCACATCGGCGCCTTCAACGGCAGCCAAGGCGAAGTGCTCAGCGATATCGGCAACGATGGCCAGGTCGTGTTCGACCGCAACAACCAGTACCAGTACGACCACGTCATCTACGGCAGCGGCTCGGTCGAGCAGCGCGGCACGGGCAGCACCGTGCTCACCGGCGAAAACACCTACAAGGGCGGCACGCTGATCAGCAACGGCACCCTGCAACTGGGGGCCGGCGCGAACGGCGGCAACAGCGGCTCGATCCTCGGCGACGTGCAGATCGACGCACCCGGCAGCCTGGTGTTCAACCGTGCCAACGCCTACACCTTCGGCGGCGCCCTCTCCGGCACCGGTACGCTCTATAAGCGCGGTGCCGGGCGCACCGAACTGAGCGGCGACAGCTCCGCCTTCCACGGCCGCAGCTACGTCGATTCGGGCATCCTGGCCGTCAATGGCAAGCTCGGCGGCTCGACCGACGTGTATGACGGCGCCACCCTGGCGGGCAACGGCCAGGTCGGCAACGTCACCCTGCACAAAGGCGCGACCATCGCCCCCGGCAACTCCATCGGCACTCTGAGCCTGACCGGCGATCTCGACCAGCACAGCGGTTCGACCTTCCATGCCGAACTGCTGAGCACCGGAGCCAACGACCGGCTGCTGGTGAACGGCGCGGCGCGGCTCGAGGACGGCAGCATCATCAACGCGGACAAACTCGACAGCAAACGCTACGAGCTGGACCGTCGTTATCTGGTGCTCGCAACCCAGCAGGGCCTGAGCGGTCGTTACAAGCTGACGGGCGATACCTGGGTCTCGACCTTCTATGACCTGGTGGACAACTACGACAGCCACAATGCCTACCTGGATGTGCAGCAGACTCGCCTGTTCCAGGAAGCCGCCTTCACCCCTAACCAGCGGGCCACGGCCACTGCGGCACAAAGCCTGAAAGGCGCGGCCGTGCCAGCGCTGACGCCACCGGTGCACAACAAACTGTTCGAGGCCATCGCCTATCTGCCCGATGACCACCAGGCACGCGATGCCTTCGATCAACTGTCCGGCGAGCTCCACAACTCCACCCGTTCGGCGCTGATCCAGGACAGCCGCCTGGTGCGCGACGCGGCGAACAGCCGTCTGCGTTCGGCGACTGTCGCCCAGCCGGCTGACACCGCGAGCGACGCACACTCCGGCCTGACCCCGTGGATCACCACGCTGGGCAACTGGGGCGAGGTCAAGGGTGACAGCAATACCGCCACCCTGCGCAGCGACACCAAGGGCTTCCTGACGGGTGTCGATACCGCGGTTGGTGACAGCGGCCATGTCGGCGTGCTGACCGGCTACAGTCGTACCGACCTGAAGAGCTCGTCACGCGACTCCTCGAGCGACAACGACAACATCCATCTGGGTGTCTATGGCGGAGCACAGGTCAGCGGGTTCGACCTGCGCGGCGGCATGGCGTACACCTGGAGCCGGATCGACGCCAAGCGTTCGGTGAACTTCGCCGGCTACAGCGACCACCTGAAGTCCAAGCATGACGCCAATACCCTGCAAGCCTTCGGTGAGCTGGGCCGGCGCTTCGACCTCAGCCCTTCGGTACAGCTGGAACCCTTCGCCAACCTGGCCTATGTGCAGGTCAAGAGCGAAGGCTTCAAGGAAGATGGCGGCCCTGCGGCCCTGCGCGCCAAGCACGCGTCGGACGAGCAGACGTTCTCCACCCTGGGTCTGCGCGCCAGCGCCGACAAGCAGCTGGATAACGGCAAGTTGCTGACCGTGTTCGGCAGCGCCGGCTGGAAACACGCCCTGGCCGGCATCACGCCGTCCAACACCTACCGTTTCGACGGCAGCGATGCGTTCCGCACCGAAGGCGCGGCTTACTCGCGCAACAGCGCAGTGGTCGAAGCCGGAGTGGAAACCCGGGTGACTCCCGAGCTGAGCCTGGGCGCCGCCTACAGCGGGCAACTGGGCAGCGGTGCCAGCGAACACGGCCTGAGCCTGAACGCCAGCTACCGCTTCTGACCCCGCCCTGATCACGCAGCGGCGGCCCCGCCGCTGCGTATTGTGGATTGACCGGCAAGGTGCACTTGCCGGTCTTTTTTTGCCTTTCGTCAAGGCATGCCTCCAGCAACAACGGGGGCATCCGTGACGGCCATTCAATACCCGGCGCTCTAGCGCCGGGCATTGGGCTATACCTGCGTCATGGCGACGTCAGGGTAATCAGGTAGGTCCCCGATTTCACCGATTTGCCTGCCCCATCGACCAGCGCATAGTGCTGATCGTAGTAGCGCCCGTCCTTGCCGCTGTCCGTCACCAGTTTGACGTTGACCGGCGACTGGCCGACGGCCGTCACCGTGCTCGACGGACCGACCCCGTGCACCCGGATGTCGTTACCCCGCGACAGTTGTGGGCACTGGCGCAGGCTCAATACGGCCCCGCCATTGGCAGTCGAGCTTGGCGTGCAAGGTTCCTCGACGATGCTGCCGTGAAAATAGATCGTTCCCTGGATGCTTTGAGGGGCTGCGGAACAGATTCCACTCAAACCTAGAAACATGCCGACACCTGCCAAAACCAGCTTGCTACTCATTCTGACTATCTCCATTGGGCCTGAAGAGTATGTCGTCAGTGTAGAAGGAATCTTTAATTTTTAAGGTTTGTCTTATTCCCAAAGCCTTAATAAATAGGGTAAAAGCGAACGCAATTTAATATCAATAAGCCACCATTGCTATCGGCCAGTCCTGGCCAATCTGAAGGGTGCGCCCCAGACAAAAAAAGGCGCAGCTTCGATCAAGTCGAAAGCTGCGCCCGGCACTTTCTGAATCAGCTGTTTTTGCGGAACACGAACACCAGCCCGACGATGATCAACAGCATGCCGAACACGCTCAGCAGCGCCAGTCGATTACCGAAGAACAGGTAGTCCATCACGGCCGTCACCGCCGGCACCAGGTAGAACAGGCTGGTGACATTCACCAGGTTGCCGCGAGCGATCAGCCGGTACAGCAGCAGGGTCGCCAGCACCGAGACCACCAGTCCCATCCACAGCGCCGGGACAATAAAGCCGACGCTGCGCTCGAAGTGAAACGACTGGAACGGCACGAACAGCGCGCACAGCAACAGCCCGGCCAGGTATTGCACCGGCAGGGTGCCCAGCGGGTTGTCACTGATGCGTTTCTGCATGATCGAGCCCAGGGTCATGCTCACCAGGGCCAGCAGGCCGAAGAGCATCCCGGCCAGCGACATGCCTGCCAGGCCAATGCCCTGGTAGACCACCATGATCAACCCGGCCAGGCCCAGCGCCAGGCCGAACATCCGGCTCCAGGAACGCTGACGCTCCATGATCACCACGGTGAGGATCGGCTGCACCCCCATGATGGTGGCCATCACGCCGGGGGTGACCTTCAGGTCCAGGGCCAGCAGGTAGAAGATCTGGTACGCCCCCAGCAACACCAGCCCGGTGGCCACCGCGTACAGCATCGGCTTGCGCCCGCGGGGCAAACGCAGCTTGAGCAAGGGAATCAGCAGCACCAGGCCGCACAGGGCGATGGCGAAACGGAACAACAGGAAGGCAAAGGGCGAGGCATGGGCCAGCCCCCATTTGGAGAAAATCGCCCCACTGCTCCAGAGCAGGACGAACAGGCTCGTGGAAGCCGCCGCGAGCGCGGACTTTTTTGCTATGAACAACATGAATACCACCTGTAATCAGGCAAATGGCCAACTCAGCCGAGGCTGAAATTCAGTAGTTTTTTCTGGCGGGCGCGGGCAACAGCAGAGGTTGCTGATCAGCCCCGTACGACAACGCCCGGCGGTGATACGACGGCGCACACCGGCGTGCTACTGACAGGTGGGGGGTAATGACTGATCTGCACAGGCTGCGGGTTCCCGCACGGCACGACGCCAGCGTTGACCGCTGAATCGACTACCGCGTTGATGAGGGAATGAGGCATGTGCTGATCTTTCTGAAGAGGAAGGTGAGTCTTCTGATACACCGGGCGCCGACTATAACCAGCGCCCGATATTCATTGCAACGCCTTATCCGAACAGCCAGTAGCCCAGGGCGGTCAGGACCACCACCGCCAGCACCGGACGCAGGACGCGGTAGAGCTTCGGATTGCGGCGTTTCCATTGCTTGACCACACCACTGATGCGGTCGCTGAAACGCTTGCTCCAGGCATAGGCCTGGTTGATCCCGCCGACGCGCTCGTCGTCGAGGTTCTGCGGCGCGGTGGCACGCCCCAGCCAGCCGCTGATCCAGCGGTTGATGCGGGTCATCAGCGAGTTGCTCAGTGGACGCTCGATGTCGCAGAACAGGATGACCCGAGTCTTGTCGGTCTCGTTCTTCACCCAATGCACGTAGGTTTCGTCGAACATCACGTCTTCGCCATCGCGCCAGGCGTAGACCTGGCCGTCGACGAAGATCCGGCAGTCGTCGGAGTTCGGTGTGGACAGGCCCAGGTGATAACGCAGGGAACCGGCGAACGGGTCACGGTGTGGGTTCAGGTGGCTGCCACCGGGCAGCAGGGCGAACATCGCGCCCTTGACGTTGGGAATACGACTGACCAGCTCAACGGTCTTCGGGCACAGCATTTCGGCCGATGGCAGGGGTTTGTCGTACCACTTGAGGTAGAAACGCTTCCATCCCTTCTTGAAGAACGAACCGAAACCGGCGTCGTTATTCTTCTCGGCGGCGCGGATATAACCCTCGTCGAACAGGTGCATGGCCTCGTCGCGGATCACTTCCCAGTTGTCCTTGAGCACATCCAGCTCGGGGAACTTGCTGCGGTCCAGGTAAGGCTTGGAAGGCACACCGGAAAACAGGTACATCAAGGCGTTATAAGGAGCGAACAGCGCCGAATGGTTGACGAACTGACGCAGCACCGGCAGTCGAGCCTTACCGCGTAAATGCACGTAGAGAGTACTGCCGATAAATAGCAGCAACACCGCGGACTTGGCGGCAAACGAAAGGCTCATGCAATATCTCCTTGAAATAATTACCAGCGGGGCAGCATTCATCCGACATGGCAGCCGGCCATCATAAACACTCCTGGCCCCTGGAAAAACCCGCACAAACCAACAAACAGTGTTAACAGTCGTGCAATAAAACGCTAATTAACATAAGTCACCTGAACGCCAGCTGATGCAGGTCAGCACAATTGTGCTGTGCCCTGCACACCGCAGCCGCCGTACCTTCGATCGCCGGCCAGCCGGCTCCGGCGATCACCTTCCCTTGTGTCTTACTGCTGGTTCTCCTGCTCGGTGAACAGGTCGCTGAACAGCATGCTCGACAGGTAACGCTCACCCGAATCCGGCAGCACCACCACTATGGTCTTGCCCTGCATCTCGGGGGTTTCTGCCAGGCGCACCGCCACCGCCATCGCCGCGCCGGAGGAAATGCCACAGAGGATCCCCTCCTCCTGCATCAGGCGCAGGGCCATGACCTTGGATTCCTCGTCGCTCACCAGCTCGACCCGGTCGACCACCGACAGGTCGAGGTTGCTCGGCACAAAACCGGCACCGATGCCCTGGATCTTGTGCGGGCTGGGCTTGATCTCTTCGCCGGCCAGTTTCTGGGTGATCACCGGCGACACGCTCGGCTCCACCGCCACCGACAGGATAGGTTTGCCCTGGGTCTTCTTGATGTAGCGGGAAACCCCGGTGATGGTGCCGCCAGTGCCGACGCCGGCCACCAGCACGTCCACGGCGCCATCGGTGTCATTCCAGATTTCCGGACCGGTGGTTTTCTCGTGGATCGCCGGGTTGGCCGGGTTATCGAACTGCTGCGGCATGAAATATTTTTCAGGGTCGCTGGCAAGGATTTCCGCGGCCTTCTCGATCGCGCCTTTCATGCCCTTGGCCGGCTCGGTCAACACCAGCTCGGCCCCCAGGGCCTTGAGCACCTTGCGCCGCTCGATGCTCATCGACGCCGGCATGGTCAGGACCAGCCTGTAGCCACGGGCCGCGGCGACGAATGCCAGGCCGATGCCGGTATTGCCCGAGGTCGGCTCGATGATGCTCATGCCCGGCTTGAGTTTGCCGCTGCTTTCCGCGTCCCAGATCATGTTCGCGCCGATCCGGCACTTCACCGAATAACCCGGGTTGCGCCCTTCGATCTTGGCCAGGATGGTGACGCCGCGGGGCGCGATGCGGTTGATCTGCACCAGCGGCGTATTGCCAATGGAATGGGCGTTGTCGACGAAAATGCGGCTCATGGCTGGGTCCTTGTACAGCGTGAAAGGAAGTGTCCAAGGGTATGCCTCGCACCCATGAGCGTCCAGTCGGGACGAACGACTGCGATGCCGGGGAGTCAATCGCTATAAGGCACATGGCTGGAGACTCATGCTCATGAAACGTCGCTACAGTTGGCCCCTGTGGACCCTCGCCGGGGTGCTGGTGCTGCTGGTTGCCCTGCACATCGCCATGCCCTATCTGGTGCGCGACTACCTCAATGACCGGCTCGCCAACATGGGCGACTACCGCGGCCAGATCGCCGATGTCGACCTGGCCCTGTGGCGCGGTGCGTACCGGATCAACGGCCTGAAAATCGTCAAGGTCGACGGTAAGGTGCCGGTGCCGTTCGTCAATGCTCCGCTGGTCGATCTGTCCGTGAGCTGGCACTCCCTGTGGTACGACCATGCAGTGGTGGCCGAAGTGCAATTCGTCGGGCCGCAGGTCAACTTCGTCGACGACTCCAACAAAAAGAATTCGCAAACCGGCGAAGGCACCGACTGGCGGGCCCAGCTGAACAAGCTGCTGCCCATCACCCTCAACGAAGTACAAGTCAGCGACGGCAAGATCAGTTTCCGTAACTTCAACTCCAAACCGCCGGTGAACATGAGCGCCACCCAGGTCAACGCCAGCGCCTACAACCTGACCAACGTGGTCGACACCCAGGGCAAACGTGACGCCCGCCTCGAAGGCAAGGCCATGCTGCTGGACCATGCGCCCCTGGAAACCAACGCCACCTTCGACCCGCTGAGCGACTTCCAGGACTTCGCGTTCCGCCTGCGTGTGCAGGACATCGAACTCAAGCGCTTGAACGACTTCGCCGGCGCCTATGGCAAATTCGACTTCAACGCCGGCCACGGTGACCTGGTGATCGAAGCCGAGGCCAACAAGGGCCAGCTCACCGGCTATATAAAGCCGCTGTTGCGCGATGTCGATGTGTTCAACTGGCGGCAGGATGTCGAGAACAAGGACAAGGGGATATTCCGCTCGATCTGGGAAGCCCTGGTGGGGGGCAGCGAAACCGTGCTGAAAAACCAGGGGAAAAACCAGTTCGCCACCCGGGTTGAACTCAAAGGCAGCGTACATCAGCGTGATGTCAGCGCATTCCAGGCTTTTTTACAGATTTTACGCAATGGTTTCATCGAGGCCTTCAATGCCCAGTATGAGCGCCCCAAGCCATCCACTGACTGAGTCACCATGTGACGCCCCATTCAGAGACTGAATAGGGCGTCTGCGTTCACAGTCGACCGGGCGCCGCGCTATAGTCGGCCATTCGTGTTTTATTCTTCCGACCTGCTCGATGCACGTCGGCGTTACCGTTCGAGGAATTGCAGATGAAGTTCGAAGGCACCAGCGCGTACGTCGCCACCGATGACCTGAAGCTGGCAGTCAATGCCGCCATCACCCTGGAGCGGCCGCTGCTGGTCAAGGGCGAACCGGGCACCGGCAAGACCATGCTCGCCGAGCAACTGGCCGAGTCCTTCGGTGCCAAGCTGATCACCTGGCACATCAAGTCCACCACCAAGGCTCACCAGGGCCTGTACGAGTACGACGCGGTGAGCCGCCTGCGCGATTCGCAGTTGGGCGTGGACAAGGTGCATGACATCCGCAACTACCTGAAGAAAGGCAAGCTGTGGGAGGCCTTCGAATCCGAGGAGCGGGTGATCCTGCTGATCGACGAAATCGACAAGGCCGACATCGAGTTCCCCAACGACCTGTTGCAGGAACTCGACAAGATGGAGTTCTACGTCTACGAAATCGACGAGACCATCAAGGCCAAGCAGCGCCCGATCATCATCATTACCTCCAACAACGAGAAAGAGCTGCCGGACGCCTTCCTGCGCCGCTGCTTCTTCCACTACATCGCCTTCCCCGACCGCACCACCCTGCAGAAAATCGTCGACGTGCACTACCCGGACATCAAGAAGGACCTGGTCAGCGAAGCGCTGGACGTGTTCTTCGACGTGCGCAAGGTGCCGGGCCTGAAGAAGAAGCCTTCGACCTCCGAGCTGGTGGACTGGCTCAAGCTGCTGATGGCCGACAACATCGGCGAAGCGGTGCTGCGCGAACGCGATCCGACCAAGGCCATCCCGCCACTGGCCGGCGCCCTGGTGAAGAACGAGCAGGACGTACAATTGCTGGAACGCCTGGCGTTCATGAGCCGTCGCGGCACCCGCTGAGAGGGCATTGTCATGCTGCTCAACCTGTTCAATGAAATGCGTGCCGCCAAGGTTCCGGTGTCGGTGCGCGAGCTGCTCGACCTGATCAACGCGCTCAAGCAGCGCGTGACCTTCGCCGACATGGACGAGTTCTATTACCTGTCCCGGGCGATCCTGGTGAAGGACGAGCGGCACTTCGACAAGTTCGACCGCGCGTTCGGCGCCTACTTCAACGGCCTGGAAAAACTCGACGACCACCTGCAGGCGCTGATCCCTGAGGATTGGCTGCGCAAGGAGTTCGAGCGCTCGCTGAGCGATGAGGAACGGGCGCAGATCCAGTCCCTCGGCGGCCTGGACAAGCTGATCGAAGAGTTCAAGAAACGCCTGGAAGAACAGAAGGAACGCCACGCCGGCGGCAACAAGTGGATCGGCACCGGCGGCACCAGCCCCTTCGGCTCCGGCGGCTTCAACCCGGAAGGCATCCGCGTCGGCGACGCCGGCAAGCGCCAGGGCAAGGCGGTCAAGGTCTGGGACCAGCGCGAATACAAGAACCTCGACGACTCGGTGGAACTGGGCACCCGCAACATCAAGGTGGCCCTGCGCCGTCTGCGCAAGTTCGCCCGCCAGGGCGCGGCGGACGAGCTGGACATCGATGGCACCATCGACCACACCGCCCGCGACGCCGGCCTGCTGAACATCCAGATGCGCCCGGAGCGGCGCAACAGCATCAAGCTGCTGTTGCTGTTCGATATCGGTGGCTCGATGGATGCCCACGTGAAGATCTGCGAGGAGCTGTTCTCGGCCTGCAAGACCGAGTTCAAGCACCTGGAGTACTACTACTTCCACAACTTCATCTATGAGTCGGTGTGGAAGAACAACCTGCGCCGCGGCTCGGAACGCACCTCGACCCAGGACGTGCTGCACAAGTACGGCGCCGACTACAAAGTGATCTTCGTCGGCGACGCCGCCATGGCGCCTTACGAAATCACCCAGGCCGGCGGCAGCGTCGAGCACTGGAACGAAGAAGCCGGCTACGTGTGGATGCAGCGCTTCATGGAGAAGTACAAGAAGCTCATCTGGATCAACCCCTACCCGAAAGACACCTGGGGCTATACCGCCTCGACCAACATCGTGCGCGAGCTGATCGAAGACCAGATGTACCCGCTGACCTTGCGCGGCCTGGAAGAAGGGATGCGGTTTCTCTCCAAATAGGATCCCGTCCAACGCGATCCCTGTAGCCGCTGCCGCAGGCTGCGATCGGCTGCGAAGCAGACGCGCTCTTGAGTCCGCTTGAAGGCCCTTCGGGCCTTATCGCAGCCTGCGGCAGCGGCTACATCGGTTCAGACAAACCGCCGTAAAAACTCGATCTGCTGCCGATACGCCGTCTCCTGCACCACCGGCATCAGGCGCACCTCGCTGCCCGGCAGGCATTGCGCCAGCCGCGCCAGCGCCAGGGGCGTCAAGGCTCCCAGCCGTGGATACCCGCCAATGGTCTGCCGGTCGTTGAGCAGGACAATCGGCTGGCCGTCCGGCGGCACCTGGATCGCCCCCAGGGGAATACCCTCGGAGATCATCGGCGCCCCTTGATAGCGCAGCTGCGGCCCCAGCAGACGCATGCCCATGCGATCGGCGCGGCTGTCCAGGGTCCAGGCGCTGAAGGCATCGAACAGGCTCTGCCCGCTGAACTGGCCGATCTGCGCCCCGAGAATCACCTCCAGCGGCGCCTTCGATTGCAGGTCCGGCAGTTGCTTGCCCGACAGTTCCTTGAGGTTCACCCCTGCCCCGGAATACTCCAGCCGCGCGCCCTCGGCCAGCGGCCGGCCGAAACCGTCGAGCCCGCCCAGTTCCTCGCGGACCACGCTGGCGCAACTGCCCAGCACCTTGGGCGCATTGAAACCGCCGGGCGCCGCCAGATAGGCCCGCGCGCCCAGGTACGGCTGGGTGAAACGCAGCCGCTGGCCTTTTTGCAGGATAAAACTGCGCCCCGGGCTGAGCGGACGCTCATCGATACAGGCCCCCAGGTCGGCCCCCGCCAGCGCCAGCAGGCACAGCTCCTCGGCGACCATGCTGAAGCCGCCCAGGGTGATCTCGATCACCGGCGCATCCAAAACGTTGCCCAGCAGCCAGTTGGCCCAGGACATCGACACCCAGTCCAGCGCGCCACCCTGGGTCACGCCCAGGTGCCGCACGCCAAAGCGACCGGCGTCCTGCAACAGGCACAGCGGTGTGCTGGCTTCGATCGTCAGGCGGCTCATGCCGGCACCTCCAGTGGCGTGTCGTCGCCGCCCAGGCGGATGAATTCGGCGTGTTCCACCGCGGCGAAACGCACGCTGTCGCCCGGTTGCATCAGGCTGTAGCCGTCGCGCTCGCGATCGAACAGCCGGCTTGGTGTGCGCCCGATCAGGTTCCAGCCACCCGGCGACACCACCGGATAAGCCGCGGTCTGCCGCTCGGCAATCCCCACGCTACCGGCCGCCACGCGCTTGCGCGGCGTATCCAGGCGCGGCGCGGCCAGCACTTCGTCCACCAGCCCCATAAAGGCGAAACCCGGCGCAAACCCCAGGGCGAACACCTGGTATTCACGCTCACTGTGGCAACGGATCACCTCGCTCACCGACAGGCCACTGCGTCGCGACAACAGGCTCAGCTCGGGGCCAACGCTGAGGTCGTACCAGACCGGCAGCACATGGCGCTGGCCACCGGTGCGCGAGTCCGGAGTCAGGTCGGTCAGCGCCACATCGATCAGCTCCCGGGCCTGGGACGGGCTCAAGGCCCGCAGGTCGTAGTGCACCATCAGCGTGGTGTAGGACGGCACCAGGTCGATCAACTGCCCGCCGAAGGCTGCCCGCAGGCGCTCGCTGGCGGCGAGCATCCACGGCATGTTGGCCTCGGCGATGGCATCGAACAGGCGCACCATCAGGCAATCGATGGCCACCACTTCAAGGCGTATTTTCATGCTGGCAACTGCGCAAGGGCCGCGCGGATACGCTGCACGGCGGCCACCGAACTGGCGTTGTCGCCGTGCACGCACAGGGTATTGGCCTGCAGGTGCAAGGCGCTGCCGTCGCTGGCCAGCAGCGCGTTGCCACGGGCGATGGTCAAGGCCTGGGCAATGATCTTTTCCGGGTCGTGATGCACCGCCCCTGGCAGTTGCCGCGACACCAGATGGCCGGCGTTGTCGTAGGCGCGGTCGGCGAAGGCTTCGAACCACAGGGTCACGCCGAACTCGTCGCCCA
The DNA here is from genome assembly GCF_017349615.1 of Pseudomonas sp. GW531-T4. Classification (NCBI taxonomy): domain Bacteria; kingdom Pseudomonadati; phylum Pseudomonadota; class Gammaproteobacteria; order Pseudomonadales; family Pseudomonadaceae; genus Pseudomonas; species Pseudomonas sp. GW531-T4. The sequence goes on along the minus strand of NZ_JACMZT010000022.1, from coordinate 54,814 downwards.
GGGCCTGGGCCGCGCTGTTGTCACGGGTGGCCATCAGCATCAACGGCAGCTGCCGGTCGTAGGCGGCCACCGCCTGGATCACCGCGCGCAACTGCGCTGGGTTGGCCATCATGTCGTTGTACATGGCGCCATGGGGTTTGACGTAGCTCACCCGGCTGCCCTGGGCCCGGCAGATACCGTCGAGGGCGCCGATCTGGTAATGCAGCAGGTCCTGCAGTTCCTGGGCGCCGTAGGCCATGGAACGGCGGCCGAAACCGGCCAGGTCCTGGTACGCAGGGTGCGCGCCGATGCGCACGCCATTGGCCAGGGCCAGGCTGACGGTCTTGCGCATGATGCTCGGGTCGCCGGCATGGAAACCGCAGGCGATGTTGGCGCAATCGATGAACGGCATCACCTCGGCATCCAGGCCCATGGTCCAGTTGCCAAAGCTTTCGCCGATGTCGCAATTCAATAACAGGCGGCTCACGGTCAGTGCTCCTGTAGCGTTTGTCGTTTTGGCTGCGGGGATCGCGGTGGGATGCCCACAGATTATCAGTTAGCGCGCTTCGAGTTGCTTGCCACGGGTTTCCGGCAGGCTCAGGGCCGCCAGCACCACGATGCCGTAGGACACGGCGGCGAAAGTGCCGATGGCCGCGCCCAGTGGAATGTGCTGGCTGAGCAGGCCGATCAGCAGCGGGAACAAGGCTGCCAGCGCCCGGCCGCTGTTGTAGCAGAAGCCCTGGCCCGAACCGCGGATCCGCGTGGGGAACAGCTCGGTCAGGAAGGCGCCCATGCCGCTGAAGATCCCCGAGGCGAAGAAGCCCAGGGGGAAGCCCAGCCACAGCATCACTGCGTTGCTCACCGGCATTTGCGTGTACAGCAGGACGATGGTGAAGGAGCCGGCGGCGAACAGGATGAAGTTCTTCTTGCGCCCGAGAATATCGGTCAGATAGGCGCTGATCACATAGCCCACATAGGAGCCGAAGATCACCATGGCCAGGTAGCCGCCGGTGCTCAGCACGCTCAAGCCCCGCTCGGTCTTGAGGAAGGTCGGCAGCCAGAACGTGATGGCGTAGTAGCCGCCCTGGGCGCCGGCCGCGAGCAGCGATGCGCGCAGGGTGGTGCTGAGAATGCCGGGGGCGAAAATCTCGTAGAAACGCGAGGGGTTGTCAGGCACTTCCCGGGCCCGGGTTTGCCGGTAGACCTCCGGGTCCTTGACCAGGCGACGGACGAAGATCACGAAGATCGCCGGCAGGATGCCCAGCAGGAACAGGGCGCGCCAGGCTTCTTCCGGCGGCAGCAGGGAATACATCAGCGCATACAGCAGTGCCGTGATGCCCCAGCCCAAGGCCCAGCCGGACTGCACCATGCCCACCGCCTTGCCGCGGTTTTCCGCGCGGATCACTTCGCCGATCAGCACTGCGCCGGCGGTCCACTCACCGCCGAAACCGAAGCCCATCAGGGTCCGGGCGATCAACAACTGCTCGTAGTTCTGCGCCAGGCCACAGAGGAAGGTGAAGAAGGCGAACCAGAGCACGGTCAGTTGCAAGGTGCGCACCCGGCCGATGCGATCGGACAGGATGCCGGCGATCCAGCCGCCCAGGGCGGAGGCCAGCAAGGTGCTGGTGTGGATCAGGCCGGCCTCGGCGGAGCTGATGCCCCACAGCGCAATCAGGGTCGGGATGACGAAGCTGAGCATCTGGGTGTCCATGCCATCCAGGCCGTAACCGGCCTTGCAGCTCCAGAACGTGCGGCGTTCCTGCTGGTTGATGTCGCGGTACCAGTCGAAGGGGCCGGCGCGGCCTTTGGCCTTGCTGGCGGCGAGCGTGTCGGGCGCACTCATGGCAAATCTCCACCTTGGTTTTATTGGTATTGTTCTGGGCCCCGACGACGCTTATCGTGAGACGCAGCGATTTTTGGCGCCCGCGCCCTGCCCCGTCCAACTAATAAAAACCGCCTCCAGACATAAGAAAAGTTGATCGCATGAACCTCAAGTTCCTTGAAACCTTTGTCTGGGTCGCGCGCCTGAAAAGCTTTCGCCTGACCGCCGACAAACTCTTCACCACCCAGGCGTCGATCTCCAGCCGCATCGCCGTGCTCGAGGGCGAACTCGGGGTGAAGCTGTTCCTGCGCGACTCGCGCGGCGTGACCCTGACCCCGGAAGGCCTCAAGGTGCTCGACTATGCCGAGCAGATGATGGACACCATGCAGGCGCTCAAGCAGTCGATCGAGACCCGTTCGAGCAAGATCGGGCGGATTCGCATCGGCGTCATGGACACGGTGATCCACACCTGGCTCAGCCCCCTGGTGGCGCGGATGATGGACAGCTATCCCCAGGTGGAAATCGAGCTGGTGGCCGACACCTCGCTGAACCTCTGCGACCAGTTGCAGAAAGGCTTTCTCGACCTGGTCCTGCAAACCGACCTGCTGCGCCAGGAATCCATTCGCAGCCTGGAACTGGCCTGCCACCCGATGGGCTGGATAGTCGCCAGCCACTCGATCTACAACCGCGAGTACGCCAACCTGGCCGAGCTGGCCCGGGAACGCATCATCACCTACTCGAAGAACTCCCTGCCGCACCAGGAAGTGCTGAGCCTGATGCAGGCCAACGGCGTGAGCGCGCCACGGCTCAACTGCGTGAACTCGGTGTCGGCCATCACTCGCCTGTTGCGCGACGGTTTCGGCATCGGCGCCTTGCCGCCGGTACTGGTCAGCGAAGAGCTGGCGCGCGGCGAACTGACCCTGCTGACCATCGACCAGCGCCCGCCGAACCTGCAGGTGGTGGTGTCGTGGCGGGTGGGTGTCGAACTGGTGGAAGAGGTGGTGGTGCTGTGCCAGCAGGTGCTGGAGCAATATGCGCGCAAGGTGGGGCCGGACTATATCGTGCTGGCGGGCTGATCCACCGCGAAGGCCTTTGCAGCCGCTGCCGAAGGCTGCGAATGCGGGCGCAGCCTGCGTGAATCGGCTCGATGAGGGGTTGTGGGCCAGCCATCTTTGCGGTTGCTGCGCAACCGATCGCAGCCTGCGGCAGCGGCTACAGGGATCGCGGCGTCCGTGTAGCCGCTGCCGAGCCTGCGAGGCTGCGAACGGCAACGCAGTTGCCGCACAACCTGCATCCGCGATCTGCCTGGAAAAACGCGTCGGCTGGTTTACGACGGCTGCGCCGTCGATCGCAGCCTGCGGCAGCGGCTACGGTCACAACCCCTTCAGGTCACGCTCTTCGATCGGCCGGCTCTGGCGCAGGCGCTTGCCGCCGAGCACCACCCAGTCGATCAGGCGATACAGACACTCCAGGCCGAACGACAGCAGCAAGGCGCCACTCATGGCCCAGATCATCGCCTCCGGGGTCAGCAGGATCTGGTAGCTGTAGCCGTTCCAGGTTTCCTTGCGGATATCCGGGTCGGCGGCCAGCACCACTTGCAACAGGCGGATGTACCAGGGGCCCTGCATGGCCTGGAACTGCTTGTCCAGGGCGCGCTGGCGAACCAGAAGATTGCCCAGGCTGTCGGCATCGCTGCGGAACACCGGATCGTCGCTGGCCCGATAGTGGGCGACCAGCGCCTGCAGATCGCCCTTGAAGAACTGGTTGGCGGTGCCCTGGAACCCCTGAAGGCTGGCCTGGGCCTCGATCAGGTGAGCCTCGACACGCTTGGCGTAATCGTTGATGAACCCCGGCACCTGGACGCCGATCAACAGGCCGGCCGCAAACAACACCAGCCGCAGATAACTGAGCAACATAGGGGATGTCCTTATTCGGTCTGGCCGTGCAGCACGCATTCACCGCGCCGCCACAGGCTCCATTGGCCCGGCTCGTAGCGAGTCCAGGTTTCGTTTTCGGTCAGGGGTTCGGTGGCGATCACCGTCACCACGTCGTTGGGCGTGGTTTCCGCCTGGAAATCGACGATCACGTCGACATCCTTCAGGCGGGCCGGACCAAAGGGCGCACGGCGGGTGATCTGCGCCAGCTTGGTCGAGCAGTAGCAGAACAGCCAGTCGCCATCGCTGAGCAGGCAGTTGAACACGCCCTTGCTGCGATATTCGGCGCAGGCGGCCACCAGCGATGGCAGCAATTCCTCGACTTCCACCGGCTCGGGAAAGGCTTCGCGCACCCGGTTGAGCAGATCGCAGAAGGCCGCTTCGCTGTCGGTATCGCCCACCGGACGATAGAAGCTGATGGCCGGCTGGAAGTCCGCCAGCTGGCCGTTGTGGGCGAAACACCAGTTGCGCCCCCACAGCTCGCGCACGAACGGATGAGTATTGGACAGGCAGACCTTGCCGACGTTGGCCTGGCGAATGTGGCCGATCACCACTTCGCTCTTGATCGGGTAGCGCTGCACCAGGTTGGCCACTTCCGACTCGCTGCTCGCCGCCGGGTCCTGGAACAGGCGCAGGCCACGGCCCTCGTAGAACGCGATGCCCCAGCCGTCGCGATGCGGGCCGGTGCGCCCGCCACGCTGCATCAGCCCGGTAAAGCTGAACACGATATCGGTCGGTACATTGGCGCTCATGCCCAATAACTCACACATGCTCGGACTCTCGCTTCAATGCGTGTTACAGACGCGGCTCGATCCGCGAACGCTGGGGGTTGCTGGGCACTGGCGGGCGGCCATAACGATCGTCGCCGGCGCCGCCGAAAGGCTGGTCGTCCGGCTCTTCGGCGCGGGCCGCGGCCTTGGCGGCCTCGGCCTGTTCCTTGCGGGCCTTGGAGGCGCGCTCGATCGGCCAGCGGATCAGCACGAACACCAGGTAGATGCCGAAGGCGATGACGCCGTACATGAACAGGTCGGAAACCGCGCGCCAGGCGTTGTTGCCGACCTTGAACAGCATGTCCAGGGCGGTGATGGCCACGGCCGGGGCGAACATCTCCTTGGCCGGGTCGACCACGGTCGGGCTGAACAGCAGCACCGCCACCAGCACGCGCAGCGGTTCGCGCAGCCAGCGCCACATCCAGCGGGTCAGGCGCATCCACACCAGCAGGCAGCCCAAGGCGGCGAAGGCGTAGAGCCCCCAAGCGATCAGATAGTCGTTCTCGGTCATGGTGTCCATGGCAAGGCAGGCAAAGAGGCGCTTATGATAACGGCTTTTCGCATGTCAGGCTGCACCGCCGTCTGCGCGCCCTTAATTGTCACCGCCCCGAGAGCCCTTCATGCCCGTATCCGCCCACGTCACCAGCGCCCCGATCGCCCGCAAGGCCGAAGGCCCGGACCCGTACGCCTGGCTCCAGGAGCGCGACACCGACGCCGTGCTCGATTACCTGAAGGCCGAAAACAGCTACCAGGAAGCCGCCCTCGCCGACCAGGCGGCGCTGCGCGAAACCCTGTTCCAGGAAATCAAGGGACGGATCCTCGAGACCGACCTCTCGCTGCCTTCGCCCTGGGGCCCGTACCTGTATTACACCCGCACCACCGCCGGCGACGAATACGCCCGGCACTACCGCTGCCCGCGCCCGGCCGACGACAGCCTGAGCGTCGACGAAAGCCAGGAACAACTGCTGCTGGATCCGAACGAGCTGGCCAAGGGTGGATTCTTCTCCCTCGGCGCCTTCAGCATCAGCCCCGACCACCAGCGCCTGGCCTACAGCCTCGATACCAGCGGCGAAGAGGTCTACACCCTGTTCGTCAAGGAACTGTCCAACGGCAAGGTCAGCGAGCTGGCGTTCAGCGATTGCGACGGCAGCATGACCTGGGCCAACGACAGCCTGACCCTGTTCTTCGGCGAGCTGGACGACACCCATCGCCCGCACAAGCTGTTCCGCTATCGCCTGGACGGCACCGCCGCCGAAGAGGTGTTCCATGAGCCGGACGGGCGTTTCTTCCTCCATTGCTACCGCTCAAGCTCGGAGAAACAGCTGCTGCTGTCCCTGGGCAGCAAGACCACCAGCGAGGTCTGGGTACTCGACGCCGCGCAGCCGCAGCACGCCTTCACCTGCCTGGCGCCGCGGGTCGAGCACCATGAGTACGACGTCGACCACGGCCTGCTCGACGGCCAGTGGACCTGGTTTATCCGCAGCAACCGCGACGGCATCAACTTCGCCCTCTACCAGGCGCCGGACCTGGGCACGGTGCCAGGCCAGGCCGACTGGCAGAACCTGATCCCCCACAGCGACAGCGTGATGCTCGAAGGCCTGAGCCTGAACGACTCGGCCATGACCCTGAGCCTGCGCGAAGGCGGCCTGCCGATCATCGAGGTGCACCCCGAGGGCCTGCCGGCCTATCGCGTGCAACTGCCGGATGCGGCCTACAGCCTGCATGTGCAGAACAGCCTGGAGTTCGTCAGCCAGCGCATCCGCCTGCGCTACGAAGCGCTGAATCGCCCGGCGCAGATCCGCCAGCTGGAACTGGCCGGCGGCGGACAGAAAGTGCTCAAGGAAACCCCGGTGCTGGGCGTCTTCGACCCGGATGCCTATGTCAGCCAGCGCCTGTGGGCGACCGCCGCCGATGGCACCCAGGTGCCGATCAGCCTGGTGATCAAGCGCGAGGCCCTGGGCCGGCCGGCACCGCTGTACCTCTATGGCTACGGCGCCTACGGCGAAAGCCTCGACCCGTGGTTTTCCCATGCGCGCCTGAGCCTGCTGGAGCGCGGCGTGGCCTTCGCCATCGCCCACGTGCGTGGCGGCGGCGAACTGGGCGAAGCCTGGTACCGCGCCGGCAAGCAGGAACACAAGCAGAACACCTTCAGCGACTTCATCGCCTGCGCCGAACACCTGATCGCCCAGGGCCTGACCACTTCCGGGCAACTGGCCATCAGCGGCGGCAGTGCCGGCGGCCTGTTGATCGGCGCAGTGCTCAACCAGCGCCCGGAGCTGTTCAAGGCGGCGATCGCCGAGGTGCCGTTCGTCGATGTGCTCAACACCATGCTCGACCCCGAGCTGCCGCTGACCGTCACCGAGTACGACGAATGGGGCAACCCGGAGGAGCCGGAGGTCTATGCGCGGATCAAGGCCTACGCGCCCTACGAGAATGTCGAGGCCAAGGCCTATCCGGCGACCCTGGTGATCGCCGGCTACAACGACAGCCGTGTGCAGTACTGGGAAGCGGCCAAGTGGGTGGCCCGGCTGCGCGCCACCAAGACCGACGACAACCTGCTGCTGCTCAAGACCGAGCTGGGCGCCGGCCATGGCGGCATGAGCGGGCGTTACCAGGGATTGCGTGACGTAGCGCTCGAATATGCATTTGTTTTCAAGATTCTGGGCATCGCCTGAGGAACTCCGGCCGGCGCTCCTGTCTTAAACACAGGACCGCCGGCCCCCGGCCATACCGACCGCAACAGACACAAGAAAAAGACCGTGACGACATGCCAGAACCCACCTTGTTGAACAACGAAATCCGCGACTGGCTGATGGACTGCGGATTGTTCGATCAGCTCTTGCCGGCCGACTTCAATGCCGCCGCCGGTTACTTCAGCATCAGCAGCATCGCCCAAGGCCAGGAGATCTTCCGCGAAGGCGACGCCGGCAGCTTCATGTGCATCATCCATTCCGGCCAGGTGGCCGTGCAGAAGACCAACAGCGAAGGCGTGCGGGTGACCATCGCCACCCTGCGCAGCGGTCGGGCCTTTGGCGAGATGGCGGTGCTCGATGGCGAGCGGCGTTCGGCCACCTGCGTGGCCGCCAGCGATTGCCGGCTGCTCAACCTGGGCAAGGACTCGCTGGAAAAAATGCTCAACGACGCACCGAAGATCGCCGCCAAGATCATCCGCGCCCTCGCCGTGTCACTGTCCAAGCGCCTGCGTATGGCCGACGGGCAACTGCTGTCGCAACAAGTCTAGCCACCCGGCGTCTTGGTTTTCGTCCCGTTCTGCTCCAACCCTGGCAAGGTCTGATCCTTCGGCGGCTTGGGCATGTCGATCGGCGGCAGCAAGGGCGCACCGCCATGGGCCGTGGCCTTGGGGGTGCTGGGGGGCGTGATCTGCGGATAAGGGGTCGGGGTCGCGGTGCCGGGCGAGCCGGCGGCGGGAACCGGAGTCACGGGCACGGCCTGCAGTTCCTCGGCGTGCACGGCGCTCATCGCGAGCGCCGCACTTAGCAAGAGCGCTGTGCGGGCAATGACCGTTAGAATAGTGCGCTTCATCAATGGCTCCATCGCTATTGTCAGCCCTCAGGCTACTCCCAACCGGGCCGGTTTGCCTTCCTCATTGAGACCCTCATGAAACGTTTCGTTCTGCTGGACACCACCCCGATTCCCGAAAATGGCGGTGCCTTGTGCCTGTTCGAATACGGCGAGGATTTTGTCATCAAGATCCAGGGCGGCGACGGCGGGCAACTGATGAACACGCGCATGCACGGCTCCGAAGACGCCCTGGCGGAAATCCCCTGCCGCAAGGTCGCCGGGCGCCCGAATTCGCGGGTGCTGATCGGCGGCCTGGGCATGGGTTTCACCCTCGCCTCGGCCCTCAAGCACCTGGGCAAGGGCGCCGAAGTGGTGGTCGCCGAGCTGGTGCCGGGGGTGGTGGAATGGAACCGCGGGCCGCTGGGGGAAAAATCCGGCCGACCGCTGCTCGACCCGCGCACGGTGATCCGCATGGAAGACGTGGCCAAGGTGCTGCAGGCCGAGCCCCAGGGGTTCGACGCGATCATGCTCGACGTCGACAACGGCCCCGAAGGCCTGACCCAGAAAGCCAACAGCTGGCTGTACTCCGCCGCCGGGCTGGCGGCCTGCGCCCGGGCCCTGCGGCCCAAGGGCGTGCTGGCCGTGTGGTCGGCCAGCGCCGACAAGCAGTATTCCGACAAGCTGCGCAAGGCCGGCTTCAAGGCGGAGCAAGTGCAGGTCTTCGCCCATGGCAACAAGGGCACCCGCCACACCATCTGGATTGCCGAGAAGCTCAAGGCCTGAGCTAAACTTGGCTCATTACCGTCATTAGTCTTTGCATAAAGGTGAACCCATGAGTTCGACCAACACGTCCAAGCTCGACCGCATCCTCGCCGACGCCCAGCGCGACCGCGAGATGGGCTACCGCGACAAGGCCCTGAAGATGTACCCGCACGTCTGTGGGCGCTGCGCCCGCGAGTTCTCCGGCAAGCGCCTGAGCGAGCTGACCGTGCACCACCGCGACCACAACCACGACAACAACCCGCAGGACGGCTCCAACTGGGAACTGCTGTGCCTGTACTGCCACGACAACGAACACTCGCGCTACACCGACCAGCAGTACTTCGGCGAAGGCTCCCTGAGCACGCCGAAAGTCGCCAAGGCCACCCACAACCCCTTCGCCGCGCTGGCGGGGTTGATGAAGAAAGACGAAGAGTAACCTTCGTCCTCTGCGGTCCAACTGGACCGGCCTCTCGCGGGCAAGCGGCGCACCGGCAGACACTGATCCTGCAGGTGCGCCGCTTGCCCGCGATGCGTTTGCCGGATCCAACCGCCGGCCGACAATCCCCGTATAATCGCGATTTTTCTCGAAGGCACCCCGCTCGTGGCAAACAAAAGGTACAGCTGCATTGGTTTGTATAACCCCAAGTCACCGGAGAACGTCGGTTCGGTGATGCGCGCCGCCGGCTGCTATGGCGTCGCGTCGGTGTTCTACACCGGCAAGCGCTATGAACGGGCCCGCGACTTCGTCACCGACACCAAGAAGGTCCACCAGGACATTCCGCTGATCGGCATCGACGACCTGAAGAAGATCCTGCCCCTGGGCTGCGTGCCGGTGGCGGTGGAACTGGTGGAAGGCGCCCGCTCGCTGCCGGAGTACACCCATCCGGATCGCGCGCTGTACATCTTCGGCCCGGAAGACGGCTCCCTGGACAAGGACATCCGCGACTGGTGCGAAGACGTGGTCTACATCCCGACCACCGGTTGCATGAACCTCGCCGCCACCGTCAACGTGGTGCTCTACGACCGCCTGGCCAAGGGCAACAACACCCGCTCCGGTCCTAAGTTTTAAGCGCTGTTCTGAGCGCTGTTCCGAGTTCGCGGCACATTCGATGGAACAAGCGACGCGCCAGCGCAGTCAGCTTTATATCCATCCCCCCTGGAGACAGATCATGAGCGACAGCAAACAACTGGAACCCATCGCAACCACCCCTTTCCAGAGCCCAGCGGAGCAGAACGTACAAGGCTGGGAGCGCATCGGCTCGCTGGCCGGCGGCGTGGTGATGGTCGGCAAGGGCCTGCGCCGTGGCGGTGTGTTCGGCCTGATCCAGGTGGCCATCGGCGGGGTCGCCCTGGCCCGTGGCATCACCGGCCACAGCTCGGCGAAAAGCCTGCTGGAGAAAAGCCGCCAGGACATGCAGAACGTGCGGGCGAAGATCGAGCGCGCCGGCGCGGAGCTGAAAACCCTCAAGGCCAATGCCGAGGCGGCGAAGCGTACCGCGACAGGCAACGATTCGCTGAAATCGCCCAAGGCCGGGGTCTGATAGTCGGACGCGAAACTCGTGTTGAATGACAGGACGCTATCGCGAGCAAGCTTCGCTCCTACAAAAGCTGTGCTGCCCTGTAGGAGCGAAGCTTGCTCGCGATGACCGCAAAGCGGTCGATTCCACTAGCGCAACAAATCGCTGTCGAGCACCTTCGACGAGCCGTCCAGCACCGTCTCGCTGAGCTGGATAAACTCCTTGGTGCTGACACGCTCCAGATGCATCACCGCCCGAGTCACATCATCCAGCGAACGCTTGTTGCGGGTCTTCAGGCGGATCTCCCGATCCAGCTCCTGCAACAGCAGCACGGCCCTGGCCACCACCGACGCGTCCACCTGCTCGCCGCGCAGGCTGCCGACGCCGTGGCCGCTCTTGGCCAGCCGAGCCTCCAGGGCCTGATAACGCTCGTCGCTCATGCCGCCGGCGCGGCGCATCAATTCGATGGCGTAGTACTCCGCCAGCCCTTCGCCGATCCAGTCACTGCGCTCGCTATCGTTGATCCGGGCAAAGGCCTGGATCACCTCGCGCAACAGCGGGCTGGTGCCGCTCTCGCTGACCAGCGGCAGGCGGCTGTGCAAGAACAGCGAATCGTGTCCGGCCAGGCTGCCGCGCCACATCGGGTCGGCCGCGCCGACGATCAGCAACTTGCTTGGGTGGCGGGGAAAGGTCGCCTGGATCTGCGGCCAGACGAAGGTCAGCAGGGTCAGCACATCCATGCGTCGCATGCCCTGCCCTTGCGGCGAGGCCACCGTGACTTCGGTTTCCCCCAGCCGGGTGCGGCGGCTGCCCAGGGCGCCGGCCAGCATCCAGCCGGTGGGCCGGTCGAACAGGCGCGCGGGGTTATCGATACGGAAACGGTTCTTGCCGATCCGCGGCCAGGCGGTCTCCACGCTTTTCCAGCCCGCGGGCGACTCGAACTCCAGGCGCGACACCAACTCGATGCCGTCCTGCTGGTCGAGCTTCGCCGCCGGCACCAGCGTGTCGCCACGCAACAAGGCCCAGTGCGGGGTCATGCGGCTGTCGAAGCTGTCTTTCTTCAGGCTGTGGCTGATCCGCACCCGGTAGCTGAGGCTGGCCTTGCCGCTGGCCGGGCGCCATATGCCACGCTGCAGCGCGGAAGGCTTGGCCGCGTCGGACTGCCATTGGCCATCGGCCTTGAAGTTGCTGTAATCGCCATGCTTGCCCAGGTTGAAATCCAGGCTGCGCACCGCCGCGCCGTCCGCCAGGGTCAGGCGCACTTCCGCCTGGTCGCTCTGCGGCAACAGACGCACGTGGTAATCCAGATCGACTTTTTTCGCCGCCCACCCCGGCGCACTGAGCACCAGCAGCCAGCCGGCCAGCGCCAGCCTTGCCCCCACAGCCATACACACTCCTTCGTGAAACAACCTTGAACGCGAGCGCGGCGTACCTTCAGCCGGCGCGGAAAATCAGATGATCTTCCCAGTCCTCTTCGGCCACGCTGCCTTCGGCGAGCATGCGTCCGGATTGGGAAATACGCTCGTGGTGCACCGCATCGCGGTCACCGCACACCAGATGGTGCCAGAGCGGCAGGTCCTTGCCTTCGCTGACCAGGCGATAACCGCAGGTCGGCGGCAGCCATTTGAACTCATCGGCCTTGCCCGGGGTGAGCTGGATGCAATCCGGCACCGAGGCGCGGCGGTTGGCGTAGTCGCTGCACTGGCAGGTCTTCAGGTCCAGCAGTTTGCAGGCGATGCGGGTGTAGTAGACGCTGTTGTCTTCTTCATCCTCGAGCTTCTGCAGGCAGCACAGGCCACAACCATCGCACAACGACTCCCACTCCTCCTGATCGAGTTGTTCGAGGGTTTTACGGATCCAGAAGGGTTCAACTTTGGCGGCCATGGCTCAGGTAATCGGTATCGGACAGGGAAAAGGCCGCCAGTCTAGTGCCCAAGGCCGCGCGGGCCAAGCGCTGGCGACTGTCGGTAAGGCACTACTTGTCAGGCCGCATGCGGCGCAGTAGCTTTGCCTGTCGCAAAGCCCTATGTCCGCGTGCCAGGAGCTGAACGAAAAGTCGGCGAGCGAAGGTCAGGCAAGGCAAAAACAGGCGAGGAACGGCCGGGGTCGCGCCCGACTGTAGGGGCCTACATGAGCATTCCGAGCCTGTTTTTAACGCAGCATGACCTGCGTAGCGCCGAAGGCGCCCAGCGCGCAGCCACTTTTCGTTCAGCTCCTAACGCTCGACCGCGTCGCACCGGTGAACCGCCCAGGGCCAGGAAAAAACCCCATTGCTCAGTTCAACTGCGCTCGCCGGTTTATCCACATTTCATTCTCAAACGTAGCCAGGAATCTCTGTCATGAGCGCCAATCCCCGCGTTGCCGAGTACGCCATTCACCCACAGTTCACCGATCGCTGGTCGCCGCGCGCCTTCACCGGCGAGGCCATTCCCGAGGAAACCCTGCTGAGCTTCTTCGAAGCCGCGCGCTGGGCGCCGTCGGCCTACAACTCGCAGCCGTGGCGCTTCCTGTATGCGCGCCGCGACACGCCGAACTGGGAACGTTTCCTCGGCCTGCTCAACGAGTTCAACCGTGGCTGGGCGCAGCACGCCTCGGCGCTGGTGATCGTGATCTCGAAAACCACCTTCACCGCGCCCGGCGCCAGCGAAGAAACCCCGGCCCTGTGGCACACCTTCGACACCGGCTCGGCCTGGGGCCATCTGGCGCTGCAAGCCAGCATCAGCGGCTGGCACACCCACGGCATGGCCGGGTTCGACCAGGAACTGACCCGCAAGGAGCTGAAGATTCCAGAAGGTTATGCCCTGCATGCCGCCGTGGCCGTCGGCAAGCTGGGTGACAAGGCGAGCCTCGCCGAATACCTGCAGGCCCGCGAAGAGCCAAGCCCGCGTCGCCCGCTGAGCGAAACCGCGGCCGAAGGCGACTTCAGCCTGTAAGCCTGCTGCAATCCCTGTAGCCGCTGCCGCAGGCTGCGATAAGGCCCGAAGGGCCTTCCGAGGCCCTCAAGAGCACGTCTCCTTCGGAGCCGATCGCAGCCTGTGGCAGCGGCTACAGGGTCCACGCAAAAGGCGGCATCAGCCCCCTCTGCGCAGCGCCTCAATACCCCCGCGCGAAATCCACTTCGCCACGCAACGCCGCATTGGCCTGATAGGCCTGCAGGTTGTCGATGAACAGCTGCGCCATCAGGGTCGGCGAAGTCGGCGCCGAGCTGTGGCCGGTCAGCAGCAGGCCCCAGGCAGTCCAGAACGGATGGCGTTGCGGCAGCGGTTCCTGGCGACAGACGTCGATCACCGCCCCCGCCAGATGCCCTTCCTTCAAGGCTTCCACCAGATCCGCATCGACCACCGCGACACCGCGACCGACGTTGATGAACAGGCCGGTCGGCTTGAACTGCTTGAACAGCGCCGCGTCGTACAGGTCATGGGTGTGCGGGGTGTTGGGCAGCAGGTTGATCACATAATCCACCTCGCCGACCAAACGTCCCAGGTCCGCCAAGGCCGCCACTTCGATAAACGGCGCCTGCTCCCGGGCTTCGCTGGCGATGCCGTACAGCTCGACGCCGAATGGCAGCAGGAACTGCGCCACGCTCTGGCCGATATCGCCCGCACCGACGATCAGCACCTTGCGCCCGGCCAGGCTCTGGCCCGTGCGGTTATCCCACTTGCGCTCGACCTGGCTGACCAGGCGCGCGAGGACTTCGCGCTCGTGGCCGAGCATGTAGGTGAGCACGTATTCGGCCATGACCTGGCCGAAGATCCCCACGGCGCGGGTCAGCCGGTAATGACGCGGCAGGCCGTCGGCGAGCAGCGGCGTGATGCCGGCCCAGGTCGATTGCAGCCACTGTGGCTGGTGGCCCTGGCGCAACAGGGTGGCCAGCAGGTCCGGCTGGCCGAGCCAGACCGGACAGTCCGCAGCCAGCTTCGACAATTCGGCGGAATCGCCGCTGGTGAGCACTTCCAGGTCAGGTGCCAGCTGACGCAACAAACGGGCATAAATAGCGTGATCGTGTTCGGCAATCAGAACGCGCATGGTTCAAACCTTACAAAACGGTGCAGGCGGCCGCCGACGGAGTATCGCTCCATCGATCGCGACAGCCGCCAGATAGAGTCAGTTCCATTTTCAACGATGCCCTGGACAGGGCATCTACAGGTGTCCGTCAGACCGGATCATTACGGCGCAACAGCTCTTCGGGCAGGTGCTCGATGTACTCGTCCTCGGCCGGTGGCATCTGCAGGTGGTAACCCTGCTTCTCGAGGTTCTCCAGCACCTGGTGAATGTCCTCGCGCGACAGCTTGCGCTCCGGGCTCAGCACCAGGTCGAAGGCGTGCTGCGGCTTGCCGAACGCCAGCAGCAGGTTTTCCGGCACGCGCTCCAGGGCATCGCTCTTGAGCACGTAGAGGTACATCTCGTTCTTGCGCGGGCTTTTGTAGATCGAGCAGATACGTTTCATGGCTGTTCTCCGGCGGTGGCCAGGCTGTCGAGCAGCGCCTGGCCCATCAATTCGCGGCGCCAGCCACGCAGCGAATCGGGCAATTGGTAGGGTCCGTTGGGGAAGCCGCTCTTGAGTAGGCTTTCCAGGGTTTTCTTGCGCAGCATCAGTTCCGGGGCGATGCCCAGGCGCTCGGCTTCGGCCTGGCCCACGGCGCGCAGGCGCTTGAGCAGAGGCGAGGCGTCCATCGGCAAGGGCTCGGGCACCACCGGCGGCCACTGGTCGGGGCTGACGCTGGCGGCACGCTTGATCAGGCCCAGCAGGAACTCGCCGTCCTGGCGCACGGTGCGCGGGTGCATGTCTTCGATTTTCGCCAGGGCGCCAAGGCTGTCCGGCTGGCTCTTGGCCAACGGCCACAGCGAGTGCTCGCGCACGATCCGGTTGCGCGGCAAGTCCCGCGCCCGCGCCTCGCGCTCGCGCCAGGCGCAGAGTTCACGCAGGACTGCCAGCTGCGCGCGGGACAGTTTCCAGGCCAGCTTGGCCTCGCGGTAGACCTCGTAGGGGTCGACTTCGCGGCGCAGGTTGGCCACCAGCTCGGCGCCGTCTTCCAGCACCCAGTTGTATTTGTCCTCGGACAGTTTCGGCCGCAGCTGAGTGAAAACCTCGGCCAGGTGCACGGCGTCTTCGGCGGCGTAGCTGACCTGGGTTTCCGAGAGCGGACGCTGCAGCCAGTCGGAACGAGTCTCGCCCTTGGGCAACTCGATGCCCAGCACTTCCTGGACCAGCCGCGAGTAACCCATGGAGAACCCCAGGTTCAGGTAGGCGGCCGCCAGTTGCGTGTCGAACAACGGCGCCGGCAGGCTGCCGGTCAGGCGCAGCAGGACTTCGAGGTCCTCGCTGCAGGCGTGCACCACCTTGACCACCGCGCTGTTCTCCAGCAAGGCCGCCAGTGGCTGCCAGTCGTCGATGGTCAAGGGGTCGATGAGGTAAGCACGCTGGCCATCGCCAACCTGCAACAGGCCGGCGATCGGATAAAAGGTGTCGACCCGCATGAATTCGGTGTCGAGGGCGACGAATGGCAGCTTCTGCCACTCGGTGCAGAATTGACCGAGGCTATCGTTGTCGCGAATCCAGTGAATATCGATGGCCACACGGCTCTCCCTTGAAGAATGGCGCGCAGTATATATCGCCCTCGGCGATTTCTGAGCATTCACTCGACAAGAGCCTGCGCGAAATCGGCACCCGGCCACAAGAATAATCCGCCCGCCGTCGGCTAACCCTGTTTGCGCAGTACGTAAACCCGCCAGGCGGCACAGCCGGGAATGAAATCCTGGTGGCTGAGCACTTCGAATCCCGCGTCCTTGAACTCGGCCTCGACCCGCGCCCGGCTGGTCTGCCCCCATGGTTCAGGCTGCAGTTGCCGGGTGTGGTCGCCCAGCAGCCGGTCCTGCAGCCCCTTGAGACGACTGTCGATGCGCACCGCGAGGATCACCGAGTCGCGGCTGACCCGATGAAACTCGCCCAGCAACGCCAGGCGCGCCTCGCTGCTGGCGATATGCGGAAACAGTTGCAGGCAGACGATGCAATCCACCGCGTTGGCCGACAGGCCGATGCTGAACGACGAACTCTGGAAAGTCCTGACCCGCCTGAGCAGGCCGGCCGGGTGGTGGGTCTGGGCGTGGTTGAGCATGTCCTGGGACGGGTCCGCCGCCAGGATCACCCGATTACCGTGTTCGCCCAGCACCGGCCAGAAGCGCCCCGCGCCACAGGCCAGGTCGAGAATCAGCCCGGGCTCGCCCGCCACCTTCAGCGCGTGGCGGACCAGCCATTCGTCGCGCCACAGCGACAGGCGCCGCCCCAGCCCGAGCGGACGTTCGTCGCCACAGACGCGCGCATGCGCCTGGTCATAGCGCCTGGCGAACTCGAGCTCGAGGGGGGATGGAGGGTGCGCGGACATGAATCTGCTGGCTCTTGTAGGTCTTGGATGAAAAACAGGTTACCGCCCCGATCGTGAAAAAAAGGTCGAACGCCGATCAAGGCTTCATTGCCGCGCCAGCACGCCATCGACCACGCTGCCCCGGCAGCCGGCGAACAGGTCCAGGTCGGGCTGGTAAACCTGGCTGTCGACCTCCAGCAGGCCAAGCATCGAGTGGAACAGGTTGTCCTGGCTCAGCGGTTTTTCCCGGCTCAGTTGCAGGCAATGGGTGTCCACCGAGAACGCCTTCTGATAGCTGTCCGAGAACCAGGCCAGCATCGCCACGTGTTTTTGCTGCGACGGCGCAAGCATGTAGGGCGTGCCATGCAGGAACAGGTTGTATTCGCCCAGTGACTCGCCGTGGTCCGACAGATAGAGCATGGCGGTATCGACTTTGTCCTGGTTGCTGCGCAGCAGGTCGATCAGGGTCGCCAGCACGTGGTCGGTGTACAGCAACGTATTGTCGTAGCCGTTGACGATGCTCTCGCGGCTGCAATTGTTCAGGGCATTGCTCTGGCACACCGGGGTGAAGCGTTCGTATTCCTTGGGGTAGCGCTTGAAGTATTCCGGCCCGTGGCTGCCCATCTGGTGCAGGACCAGCACGGTGTCCTTGTCCAGGCTATCGATGAAATGCTGCAGGCCCTGGAGCAGGATCTCGTCGCGGCATTCGCTGTTGGCACAGAGCACCGGGTCCTTGAGGTTGCTGACATCGTCCAGGGTCACCCGGTCGCAGGTGCCCTTGCAGCCGGACTGGTTGTCCCGCCAGATCACCTCGAGCCCGGCACGCTTGAGCACGTCCAGCAGCCCTTCTTCGTTCTTCGCCTTGCTGGCGTCGTAGTTCTTGCGCCCCATGTTGGAGAACATGCAGGGCACCGAGACCGCAGTCTCGGTGCCACAGGACGACACGTCGGTGAAAGCGATCAGGCCGTTTTCCTGGCTGAGTTTCGGCGTGGTGTCGCGCTCGTAGCCCAGCACGCCGAAGTTCTCGGCCCGGGCACTCTCGCCGACCACCAGCACCGTCAGCGACTTGCGCGCGTGGTTTTGCCAGGTCGGATTGCGCTGGGCATCTTCACCGATCTTGACGAAGGGCTGGCGCGCCGAGACCACTTGCTCACGCAGGTAACCGAAGGAAGCGCCCACGTAGTTGCTCGGCACGATCATCAGGCGCAATTCATGGTGATTGCGAAACAGCGAGGCCAGCCCCTGATAGTTGGCCAGGGCGACCCCGCCAATGGCCGCCGCGCAAATAAAGGAAACCAGCAACTTGCTGAATAACTCGCGGTGCCAGCGTCGATAATTAATCGGGGTTTTCCACAATAACCAGGAAGGCAATACGCCCAGCAACAGTATATAAACAAGCAACTTCAGCGAGAGTAAGTCACGCACTTCCGTTGCATTGGTTTCGGCAAAGTTGCGAAACATTCCGGCATCTATCAGCACTCCGTACTGGTTCATGAAATAAGCTACGCCGGCACTGACCATAAACAACAGAACCAGCACCGGCTTAAGTACTCGGCGAAACGCCAGCCAGGTCAGAATGAGGTTGAAGGCGCAGAAGATCATCACCCCGAAGGCCACGCGCATGGCGATACCACGGGCGTCCGAGGCGGTAATGCTAAACAGGTGCTGCCAGAGCACAAAGTTGCAGCCCAGTAATAAAAAGGCGCAGGCAATCAGCGTCACCCATTCAGGACGCAGGGGTTTGATGTTTAGCATGATGATCGGCGTGTTCCTTGAAAGAAGTGCGTCGTCAACATGCCCGTTATTCAATGACTGCCCACGACAGCACGAACTTTAGGTAGCCGACCATCAACGTTTCGTGAAAAAGAAGCCAACAAATAGTTGGCATGGCCCTTTGCCAAAACTTTTTCGGCGAAAACAATCCGCAACGCCCTGGCAAGCGATGCGCCTTGCCCCGTTCGAGCCCGGCGCAAATAATGAGCCGCCCTCGGCCACTCCCTCGTCATCAAGGATCGACCGCATGAAAGCACGCCTCCTGCTCTGCTCGCTGCTGACCCTCAGCGCCCCGGCATTTGCCGCACCCAACGCCTCGCACCTGGACCAGGTCATCGAACGTGGCCACCTGAACGTCTGCACCACCGGCGACTACAAGCCCTACACCTACCTGCGCGCGGACGGTGCCTACGAAGGCATCGATATCTCGATGGCGCAGTCCCTGGCGCAAAGCCTGGGAGTCGAGGTGAAGTGGGTGAAGACCACCTGGAAAACCCTGATGCCGGACTTCCTGGCAAACCAGTGCGACATCGCCGTGGGCGGTATTTCCGTGTCCCTGGAGCGGCAGAAGAAAGCCTTCTTCAGCGACACCCTGGGCGTCGACGGGAAGATCCCCCTGGTGCGTTGCGCCGACAAGCAGCGCTACCAGACCGTCGAGCAGATCAACCAGCCTTCGGTGCGCCTGATCGAGCCACCGGGCGGCACCAACGAAGTCTTCGCCCGGGCCCACCTGCCCAAGGCCAGCCTGACCCTGTTTCCTGACAACGTGACCATCTTCGAGCAACTGCTGGAAAACAAGGCCGACGTGATGATCACCGACGCTTCCGAAGCGCGCTTCCAGCAGAAGCTCAAGCCGGGGTTGTGCGCGGTGAACCCCGAGCGGTACCTGCAATACAGTGAAAAAGCCTTCCTCCTGCCACGGGACGACGTCGCCTGGAAAAGCTACGTCGACCAGTGGCTGCACCTGAGCAAGGCCACCGGCTTCTACACCGGCGTGGTCAATCAGTGGCTGGCGGCGCCCACGCCCTGAGTCGTCAGCAGCTCGCGAAAAGCCTGGCACGCGGCGCTGCGATAGGCGCCCTTGCGCCCCAGCAACGCCACGCTGCGGGGCGCCAGGGCCGGTTGCAGGAGCACCGGGCGCAGGCCCGGCTGTTCCTGGGTGATGGCCAGCGGCAGGATGGTCGCCAGTTGCCCGCGGCGGACGATCTCGACAATGGCGCCGATGGAGTTGGCTTCGATGGCGATGCGCGGCGTGATCCCCTGCTCGCGGCAATAACGGTCGATATGCTGGCGGGTGGCGAAATCACCGCTGAGCAACACCAGCGGCTGCCGCTCCAGCTCGGCCGCCGTCAGCTGCCGCGGTCGCTCGGGCTGTTGCTCGCGGCTCACCATCAGGCTCAGGCTCTCCTCGAACAACCACTGGCTGTCGATGTCCGGCAGGTGCTGCCCGGCAAAGGCGATGCCCAGGTCCAGGCGATCTTCGGCCAGGGCCGCTTCCAGCCGGTCCTGGGTCATTTCTTCGAGGCTCAGGGCGATTCCCGGATAACGCTGGTTGAAACGGGTCAGCAGCGGCCCCGCCAGGTAAGTGATGAAAGTCGGGGTCATGCCCAGGCGCAACGATCCGCGCTGCAGATCCTGCACGTCATGCATCGCTCGCTTGGCCGCCTCCAGCTCCTGCAGGGCCCGCCGCGCATAACGCATATAGGCCTCGCCGGCGTCGGTCAGGCGCACGGTGCGCCCCGAACGATCGAACAGCGGCGCGCCGAGGCTGTCCTCCAGCTGCTTGATCTGTTGCGACAGCGTCGGCTGGGACACGTGCAAGGCTTCGGCGGCGCGGGTGAAGTTGCAGTGCTCGGCGACGGCCAGCAGGTAACGGATATGGCGTAGCAGCATGCTGGACTCCAAACTATAGGCAGTACTTATGGAGATCATAACAAGCCGGTCTTGGACGCTATAGCTTAAATTTTCCATCCTTGCACCATCAGCGATGCAAGGAGAACCACCATGCAGCACATCATCGACGGCTTCCTCAAGTTCCAGCGCGAAGCCTTTCCCAAACGCAGCGAGCTGTTCAAACAACTGGCCACCACCCAGAACCCGGGCACCCTGTTCGTCACCTGCTCCGACAGCCGGGTGGTGCCGGAACTGCTGACCCAGCAGGAACCGGGCGATCTGTTCGTGATCCGCAACGCCGGCAATATCGTGCCCTCCTACGGGCCGGAACCGGGCGGCGTGTCGGCCACCGTGGAATACGCAGTGGCCGTGCTCGGGGTTAGCGACATCGTGATCTGCGGGCATTCGGACTGCGGCGCCATGACCGCCATTTCCACCTGCAAATGCCTGGACCACCTGCCCGCCGTGGCCAGCTGGCTGCGCCATGCCGAGTCGGCCAAGGTGGTCAATGCCGCCCGCAGCCATGCCTCGGACGAGGCACGCCTGGATGCCCTGGTGCGGGAAAACGTAATCGCCCAGCTGGCTAACCTGAAGACGCATCCGGCGGTCGCCCTGGCCCTGGAACAGGGCCGGCTGAACCTGCACGGCTGGGTCTACGACATCGCCAGCGGCGACATTGCCGCGCTGGATGGCCCGAGCCAGGGCTTCGTGTCCCTGGCCGAACACCCCGACACCTGCGCCTTGGTCGGCAAACCGCGACACGCGGCTTGAGCGCTGCCTTTCTTAACAGCTTCTTTTCAACAGCTTCTGTTCAACAACTCGTTCAACAACCGCTTCACCATCCCCAAAGAGGAACTCCACATGCTGCAATCCCAATTCGCCCAAGCCCCACGCCTGGCCCTGGCCGACACCATCATCGATGCCAAGGCGCGCAAGAACCTGTCGTGGCAACAGCTCACCGACGGCACCGGCCTGAGCCTGGCCTTCGTCACCGCTGCCCTGCTCGGCCAGCACGCCTTGCCGGCCGCGGCCGCCGACCTGGTCTGCAGCAAACTCGACCTGGACCAGGACGCCAGCCGCCTGCTGCAAAGCATCCCGTCGCGCGGCAGCATCCCCGGCGGCATCCCCACCGACCCGACCGTGTACCGCTTCTATGAAATGCTCCAGGTCTACGGTTCGACCCTCAAGGCGCTGGTCCACGAGCAGTTCGGCGACGGCATCATCAGCGCCATCAACTTCAAGCTCGACATCAAGAAAGTCGAAGACCCGGAAGGCGGTTCCCGCGCGGTGATCACCCTGGATGGCAAGTACCTGCCGACCAAGCCGTTCTGATCCCCGCCCCTGTAGGAGCGAGCTTGCTCGCGATAGCTGCGCAGCAGCGGTGTATCCGACGCTGCGCGTTATCGTTGCGGATTGATCGCGAGCAAGCTCGCTCCTACAGGGATATGCATCCACGGCAGTATTTAGTTTTTAAATACTGTCGCTGACTTTCTGATTTGCCGGCCTTGCGCCGGCCATCGCCTAATCAGCGCCTGAATTGTTCAAGGCCTGGTTATGGAAAACGTTCGTGCGACAACCCGTCCCGCCTTCTGGCTGATGCTCAGCGTGATTCTGGTGGCCTTGAACCTGCGGCCATCGATGGCCGCTGTCGGCCCCCTGCTGTCCGGCATCCGTGGCGATATCGCCCTGAGCTTCAGCGGCGCCGCGCTGCTGACCATGCTGCCGGTCATGGCCATGGGCCTGGCGATGTTCTTCGGCGTGCGCATCGGCCAGCGCCTGGGCGAGCACCGCAGCGTGGTGGTTTCGCTGCTGGTCATTGGCCTGGCCACCCTGTCACGGTTGTTCCTCGATTCGGCCGCCGAGCTGATCCTCAGCGCCGTGCTCGCCGGCCTCGGCATCGCCCTGATCCAGGCGCTGATACCGGCGCTGATCAAGTCGCGCTTTCCCGACAATGTCTCGCTGTTCATGGGTCTGTACGTCACCTCGATCATGGGCGGTGCGGCGGTCGCGGCGTCCTTCGCCCCGCTGGTGATGAGCCGCACCGGCAGCTGGCGCCTGGGCCTGGCGATCTGGGCGGCGCTGGCGGTCCTGGCGCTGCTGTTCTGGTACGCGCAACAGGCGGCCATGCCGAAACTGCCGGGCGCCGCGACCCACCACGAAGCCTTCGCCAGCAACCGCCGCGCCTGGCTGCTGGCAATCTTCTTCGGCCTGGGCACGGCGTCCTACACCTGTGTCCTGGCGTGGCTGGCCCCCTACTACGTGGAACAAGGCTGGAGCGAACAGAACGCCGGCCTGCTGCTGGGTTTTCTCACCGCCATGGAAGTGGTCTCGGGCCTGGTGACGCCGGCCATCGCCAATCGCAGCCAGGACCGCCGCCTGGTGTTGGTGGCGCTGCTGATGCTGATCATCGCCGGCTTCTGCGGGCTGATTCTCAGCCCGCAGCACCTGAGCCTGCTCTGGCCGTGCCTGCTCGGCCTGGGTATCGGCGGCTTGTTTCCCATGAGCCTGATCGTGTCCCTCGACCACCTGGACAATCCGCGCCGCGCCGGTGGCCTGACCGCCTTCGTGCAGGGCATCGGCTACCTGATCGCCGGCCTGTCGCCGCTGCTCGCCGGGATCATCCGCGACCGCCTGGGCAGTTTCGAATGGGCCTGGTGGTCGCTGACCGCGATCATGGCGCTGATGATCCTGATGGTCCTGCGCTTCGATCCGCGGCACTACCACCGCCACTTCCAATGACCCGGGACACGCTCCGATGAAACCCGCCAGCTTCCTCAACGCCCATCTCGGCATGCTGCTGTGGGCGGTACTGATCGCCGCCTCGTTCTTCGCCGCGGCCCAGGTCAGCCAGGCCGTCGACCCGCTGTTGCTGACGGGCCTGCGCCTGCTGCTGTCGGCCCTGATGTTCGTGCCGTCGCTGTGGCTCAACGGCGGTTTCCGGATCACCCGCGCCGGGTTGCGGGCGCATGCGCTGCTGGGCCTGTTGCTGGCGATCTACTTCGCCTCGCTGTTCGAAGCGCTGAGGCATACCTCGGCGGTCAACACCGGCATCCTGTTTGCCCTGGTGCCGCTGCTGACCCTGCTGTTCGAGGGTGTCCTGCTGAGCGGCGACCCTGCGAAAAACCGCCTGTTGCCGATGCTGCTGGCGGCCGCCGGGGCCATGCTGCTGACCTTCAAGGGCGGCGCCGAGGGCATGCCGTCGCTCTACGCGGTCGGCGTCTATGGGGTCGGCTGCCTGGCCATGGCCGGTTATTCGCCACTGAGCCAACGGCTGAAAGCCACCAGCCTGAAAGATCGCAGCCCGGCCGCCATGACCTTCTGGAACATGCTGTTCGGCGCGCTGTTCCTGTTCGCCTTCTGCCTGCCCGGTGGCGCCTGGCGCAGCGCCGTCCTGCTCACTCTCGACGACGGCCTGTGGCTGCTGTACCTGGCTTTGTTCGCCACCCTGGCGACCTTCTGGTTGCTGCACCGGGCCATCGGGGTGATCGCGCCGGCCACGGTGATTTCCTACATCTACCTGAGCACCCTGTTCATCACCCTCTTCCATTGGTTCGGGCTGGGCCGGCAACCCTTGCCGAGCGAGTTGCTCGGCGCGCTGCTGGTGGGCCTGGGCATGTTCGCGCTGATCCTCGGCAGCCGCCGGCCGGCACCGGCGCTCGGCTGAACGCACAAAGCACAGGGACAAGCCGCTACGCGCTGCGCCACACTGCGCAGGTCGTGTTCTCGGAATTAATTGTCCCCTTGCTGTCCATGAAACCCCGGGGCAAGGATTCAATTAGGACGATCGTTCCGTTAGCATCAGGCGAGTTTGCGCACGACCGCGCGAGGTGCTTAACGAGACGGAACTGATGCTGAACAGTAACTTGCTTAGAAAGCTCGATATGCAGGACCTGATGGTGTTCGTCGCCGTGTACGAGCAAAGCAGCGTGACCGGGGTCTCGGAAACCCTGTGCGTGAGTCAGTCGACCGTCAGTTACTGCCTGAAAAAACTGCGCACCGGCTTCGAGGACGAGCTGTTCATCAACACCCGCACCGGCATGCGTCCGACCTACAAAGCCACCACCATGTACAGCCACGTGCTGAAGATTCTCGAGAGCATCAACCTGTGCCACTCCGGGGTCCAGGCTTTCGACCCGACCCGCCAGGCCGTCACCTTCAACATCTGCGCGCCGGAATATTTCGAACTGCTGATCCTGCCCCGCCTGCTCAAGGGCTTCGACTTCGCCGACCTGCCGGTGTCGGTCAATGTGCACAAGCTGGAAACCGACATCCCCGCCGATGAGCTGCGCGACGGCAGCCTGGACCTGGTGATCTGCTTCGGCCCGAACTTTCACCACAACCACCCCGACCTCAAGTCGCAGGTGCTGCTCGAGGATGACCTGGTGTGTGTCTTCGACAAGCGCGCGACGCCGCCGCTGGAGCCGCGTTTCAGCCTGCAGTCGTTCGTCGAGCGCCGGCATGTCTACCCCACGCCCTGGACCTCGACCACCAACATGGTCGACGGCTGGCTGGCCCGCCAGGCCCACCGGCGGCAGATCGTCGCGCGCTCCAACAGCTACAGCGCGGCGCTGAAGATGATCACCGGCACCGACTTCATCCTGACTCTGCCGCGGCGCATCCAGGCGCTGCTGACCAACGACGCGGTGTTCAGCCATTGCGAAGCGCCCAACGGCCTGCCGGGCTTTACCCTGGACATGCAATGGAGCGCGCACACCGACCAGGACAGCGCCAACACCTGGTTCCGCGAGCAGGTGGTCAAGGTCTGCGCGCAGCAGGGCCTATTGTAGGTTCAGGCCCTGCCGCATTCCGGCTCAGTGACCGATGCTGAGCTTGCCGTAGGAGTCGCGGTCGATATCGAGGATCTCCACCGCCAGTTGCAACTCGACGCCGGCCGGCCACTCGCAGAGTTCCTGCAGCACCGTCAGCAGGCTTTGCGAAAGCTGCTTCTTGATCTGTGGCGAACGCCCGCTGAGCAACGACAGCTTCACATGCACGAACCCCCGCTCGCCGAGACCGGTGCCGACGCGAAACGTCTCGACCTTGCGCGCGCGGCTCTTGATGTCGTATTCAGCGAACTGCCCGGACGCCACCAACGCGTGGTTGAACCGCAGCAGGGCCTTGTCGGCATCCAGTTGCGGCAGGTTGGCGGTGTATTCCATATACAGATGAGGCATGGCAGAGCTCCCTGAAAGGTGGCGTGAAAAAGGCGCTCCATACTACACGCCCCGCGACGGCCTGCCTGAAATCATCGACCCAGGGATAGGAAGCTCAACGGGCCTTGAGCGGCGCCTGGTCGCGGTCGCTCATGAACGCCTCCAGCCGCGAACGCAACCAGCGCTCGGCCGGGTCGGTATCGACATGGCTGAGCCAGACCATGGACAGGTCCAGGGTCGGGGTCTTGAACGGGAACGGCTCCTGGAACAATTGCCCCGACGCCGCCATGGCCGCCGCCGCGTAGTCCGGCAGGCTGGCGATCATGTCGGTCCCCGCCAGCAACGCCGGCAGCGCACTGTATTGCGGCACCGACAGCACCACCTGGCGCTGCCGGCCGATCTCGGCCAGCCACTCATCGGCAAAACCGCTGACATTGGCTGTGTGCGACACCAGCACGTGCGGGCGGGAACAGTATTCGTCGAGGGTCAGCGGCGTGTCGCTGGCATCGGCGCGCAGCACGCTGGGCTGGATATGCCGCAGCAGCTTGCGCTTGGCGTTGGCCGGCAGCCCACGGGTCTGGCTGATGCCCACGGTGATGTCGCCGGCGGCCAGCAGGTCCGGGATCCGCCAGTAGTCGGCATGTTGCACCACGAACACCACCTTCGGCGCTTCCTGGCGCAAGGCCCGCAACAGCGGCGGCAACAGGCCGAACTCGACGTCGTCGGACAGGCCGATGCGAAAGGTCATGGTGCTGCTGGCGGGATCGAAATCATGGGTCAGGCTCAAGGCCGAGGACAAGGCATCCAGCGCCGGCGACAGGTGCTGGATCAGCTCCTCGGCGCGGGCGGTCGGCTCCATCCGGTGGCCCACGCGAATGAACAGCGGATCGTTGAAGATCGCGCGCAAGCGATTGAGCGCCGAGCTGATGGTCGGCTGGCCGAGAAACAGCTTCTCCGCCGCCCGGGTCACATTGCGCTCGAGCATCAGGGTTTCGAACACCACCATCAGGTTGATATCGGCCTTGCGCAGTTCGTTGCGATTCATCCGTGTGCTCCATCCCCAGGTCGGAGCCCAGTGTAGAAAGGCCCCGCAATGGCGTCCATCGTCATCGAAGGGCCTTCATTCAAGCCTGAATGGCTAAGGGAAGGTAAAGGTGAACTCCGCCGCGCCATCGGCATCGCCGACCTTGACTTCGGCATCGCTGCCGGTGCGGATGTAGCCGGCCCGCAGCGGGATGATCGCGCTGTCGCCCACCCGTTGCATGTCGTAGAGGGTGCCGTCGTACTTGATCCGCTGCTGGTTCAGGTCGTTGATCATGATGATGCCGAAGCCCTTGGCGCTGTTGGGCGAAGCCGTCAGGTTGAGCACCGACGGGTCGGTGTGACCGGCGACCTTGTCGGTGAAAGTGATTTGTGGCTTGGCATTCAACGCGCACTGGCTCAGCTCGATGCGAAATGGCACCGGTGACGAGGTGGAACCCACCTTGGGAAAGTCCGCCAGGGAGAAACGCCCGAGCTTCACCGGGATGGTCTTGTACGACTCCACCTCGCATTTGTTGGGAATAATGGGCCCGGGCCCGCCACCCATATTGATGATGGCGGGCCCCATCAACGGGTAGGGTTTGCGGCAGATGCCGATGGGTATGTTGTCGTTCGGGATGCTGACCTCTTCGCCCAGGCTAGCCACACCCTTGAGCAAGTCGACCGCATACAGCGTCAGCCGCGAGCTGCCATCCACCTGCTTGACGATCAACTCGCCGCTGGGTAACTGGCTGGGGGGAACCGTCAGGATCAGAGACTGTATGTAGTTGGTCACCATCACCGAGCGCTGGTTCTGGCCAGCGCCGGGGTCAAACATGACCTGGTTCTTTTCCTGCGCGACGGGTTTGTTAGTCTGGGAAATCTCCCTGAGCACTCCGTCCGAGGAGTTCACGGCAATCTTGAAACCGATGCCGCTGATATTGGTTGGCGCAATGCCATCGGGCAATGGCGTGCCCGCGCTCCAGTGCCCGGCAGATACCAGCTCATGGGCCTTGTTGCCGGTGCCGCCGCCATATTTGTAGTTGGTGATCAGGGCCACCGGTCGTTGCCACAGGACGGCGCCTACCGGGGTGGCGCTGGTCAATGGCGTCACTTCCACCCAGGGCAGGCCGGCGTTGTTACTGAACGAGCAGTCGATCGCCTGGCTTTCCACCATGTCAGCCTGTGCCGTCGCACCGATCAAGCCCGGGAGCAGGCACGCCAATGCCTGGACAGTACGGTAAAGCCGACGCCTGCGGCAGCCAGGCCTGAACGCCAATGGGTGGATCATGGGGGGCATTCTCCATGTTCTGCTTGAGCGCGGCCGTGTTGGCCGACCGGCCTTGGTTGTGCATGGACGACCCGCGTCGCAGGGCATCCGGAAAGAGGTAATGGATCCTGAAAAAGCCGATACGCCATGCCGCGGCATGGCGTATCGAGAACCCGCGATACCTGGGTATCAGCGGGTCGTGCTGCTGGTTACTGAATGACCCCGTAGTTGAGGCCGGCCAGAGGTACCTGGGCCGCTTCACCCGATACCGAGTTGAACCTCATCTCGCCGTAGTTGACGCCCACCAGACCGCCGTAGGTCTGGCCGATACGAGGATTGAAGTTGATCTTGCCGGTGGCCACCGATTGACGAACGTTGCCCATGTTCAATCCGACCAGACCGCCCAGGTTGGCGTAGTAACCACCACTCACCGTGCCCAGGGCCAGGGAGTTGAGGATCTGGCCATGGTTCTGCCCTACCAGCCCGCCGACATTGCTGCGTTGGTCACCAAAGACCGGGCCCTTGGCCGTGGCGGTTTCGATGTTGGCGCCCTGGGTGCGACCGTTGGTGCCCACCAGGCCACCCACGAAGCTGTTGGTCCCGCCCCTGACTTCGCCACTGGCTTCGACCGAACTCAGATCGCCGTCGTTGTTGCCGATCAATCCACCGACATGGCTGTTGGTGCCCGCCATGACCTTGCCACGGGCCACTGCGTGACTCACGGTACCGCGATAGTTGTTGCCGATCAGGCCGCCGGTGCTGCTGTTGGCGCCGGCGGTGACATTGCCCAGAGCCTCGGCGGTATCGATCTGGCCGTAGTAGTTCTGGCCGACCAGGCCGCCCACGTTGGCGCCCGAGTTGTCATAGACTGCACCGGTGGCCTTGACGTCGTTCAGGGTGCTGTTCTGGTTGTAGCCGACCAGACCGCCTGCCGAGGCACTGCCGTAGCCAGTCACCGCGCCGCTGGCGCTGGACTCCCTGATCGCACTGTTGGTGTTGAACCCGACCAGGCCGCCGATGTTGCTGGCGGCATTACCCCGCACCGCTGCCGAGGAGCTCGAGCGCTCGAGCGTGCCATTCTGGTTGTAGCCGACCAGACCGCCAATGTTCAGGCCGCCGTAGCTGCTGGTGATGGTGCCGCTGCTCGAAGAGTCAGCGATATAGCCACCCTTGTTGCTGCCCACCAGCCCGCCCACGCTACCTGTGGTATTGCGCTGCATGTAACCCGAAATATTGACGTTAGTCGTGCTGTTGGTGATGCTGCCGACTCCGGCCAGGCCGATAATGTTTTCACCGACAAGCCCACCGATCGAAGAGGTGTAGGTGTTGCCGGTCACGTAGGAGGTAGGCCCCACCGACGCACGATCGATAGCGCCACCCGCGTTGAGACCGACCAGGCCGCCCACGACGTTGGTGTTCGCCGCGCTGGCGTTGACGCGCAGGCCAGTGGCGCTGATGTTGGTCAGCGTGCCGCTGTTGAGTCCTACCAGGCCACCGATATTGCTGAAACCGGTCCCCGAGGTAGTGCCATTGACGGTCATGCTGGCCAGCTTCAGGTTGCTGATGCTGCCCGAGTTGGCGGCAAACAGACCGACGTTAGGCCCGGTATTGGTCACCGTGAAACCGCTGACGGTGTTGCCCAGGCCATCGAAAACGCCAGAGAACTGGCTATTGCCGCCAATGGACTTGAAGGCGCCGTAACCCTTGATATTGGTACCCAGGACATACAGGCCGTTGAGGTTGTTATTGACCGCCTGCAACTGCGCGGTGTTCTGGATGACGCCATATTGCGAGCCATTGGAGTCGAACGCCGCGCCCGTACCGGACAGGGTCACTGTTGCGTTCTGCCCCAGGGCATAGCCATCGCCATGGTTCAGCCCGAGGCTACCGTTGGCCCCGCTGAGGGTCACGTTGCCATTGAGCCGGACCCTTTTCTCGGCGTTCATTTCGACCCGGGCATTGGCTCCGGTGGCGGTCAGCCCGCCATTGAGTTCAATATCGCCCTTGGAAGACAGCTTCAACCGATTGCCGCTGTTCCAGGTGACAGGACCGCCCACCACCACATCGCCGGAACTGCTGGCCAGCTCGATATTGGTGGTCGCCAGATTGCTCGACAGGGTATCAGCGTAGGCCGTATCGCTGCCCGATGCCGCGGTCGGGTTGACCTTGGCGGTGTTCGACGTGATCTTCCAGTTGCCTGTCTGGCCGTTGCTGGCCTGGGTATTGACCCGGCTCGCCAGTTGCACCTCGGTGTTCGCGCCCTTGGTCTCGATCAAGCCGCCGTTGCCCACGGTACCGATAGCACTGGCGGTCATGGAGCCAGCCACCAGCACCTTGCCCACATCGCCACCGTCGAGGGTGATCTTGCCGGCGTTGCCGCGCAGAGTATTGGCCTCGATGGAGCCCTGGTTGTTGACCACGGTCTGCAACATGTCGCTCGCGCTCTTGGCGGTCATCAGCACCTGGCCGCCGTCGGCCTTGAGCAGGCCGCCGTTTTTCACCAGGGCATCCACTGCGGCACCCTCGACTTGCAGGTTGAGCAGGTTGTTGCCGTCGAAGTTCAGGGTGAACTTGTCCCCCGCGCCCAGCGCCACCCGGCCCATTTGCGCCTGGATCACCCCATCGTTGCGCACGTTGGCCCCCAGCAGCGCGACGTTGCCGCCCTGGGCGGCAATGATGTCGCCGTTGTTGATGATCTGCGCCGGCGAGCTGCCCGAGAACGTGTAGTTGCCGGCCTCGAAGTCTTTATTGTCAATGTCCCGAGTCGAAGCCACCAGGCCACCCACGTTGACCTGGGCACCCTGGCCGAACACTACGCCGTTGGGGTTGACCAGAAACACCTGGCCATTGGCATTGATCTGGCCCTGGATATCACTGGCATTGGTACCGACGACGCGGTTCAGTGCAACCGAGTTTTTAGTGGGCTGGTGGAAGGAGACCTTCTCGCCCTTTTTGACGCTGAAGTCGTTCCAGTTGGTGATCAGCTTGTCACTTTTCTGGTTGATCGACATTTCCTTGCCATCGTTGAAGGTCAGGATATTGGCTTCCCCGGAGACATGGGTATTTCCCGTCGGCAGAGCGAATGCCGACGACATGGCGCCCACTCCCAGCAGGCTGACAGCCGCCACGACCATGCCCTTGCGCGCACCCGACTTGCGCCGGCGACGTGCCCCTTCATGAGCCACATTCCAGCACGCCAGGGCCTGGTTCCAAACCAGTGCATACATCTTGTTCACGATGCTTCCTCTTCTTTAAAAAACGCTCTGCAAACCATTTGCAGGGCGACACCACTCCTGCTACGAGCAGGTACTAGAAATATTGCGTCGCGTTCATCCAGACCTGGGGACGGCGCTCCGGCTTATCCCGGGTCTTGCCGTTGTCATGCAACGGCCAGGCGAGTGTCAGGTTGACTTGCTGCGAAGGCCCCACCCAGTTGGCGCCGATACCGGTCGCGGTGATCCGGCGGGTGTTGTTCTCGGAGGTCCAGGGCTGGCGGTTGACCTTGACCGTGCCGCTGTCGGCGAAGGCGCTGAGCTGCCAGCGCGGTGCCAGGGCATAGCGCAGTTCGGCGCTGGCCTGCCAACCCTGGTCGCCGCTGCCGGCGCCCACCGGATAGCCGCGCACACCGTAGGGGCCGCCAAGGCCGAGCTTTTCCGAGCTGTCCAGGTTGTCGTTGGCCCATTGCGCACTCAGCCGGGTGTAGAGCTGGAAGCGATCGCTCAGGCGCTGCAGGCGCGCCGCATTGAGATTGAGCTTGGCGAACTCGCCCGAGGTGCCCGCGGTGCGGCCATCCTGGACTTCTTCCTCGCGGTCGCCGAAGCGCAACCGCCCGCTGCCGTAGGACAGATCGAAGAAGTTCTGGCCGCCCCCGAAAAAACGGTCCTGGCTGTTGCCGCTGAGGCTCAGGGTCCACAGGTCGATCTGTTTGCGACTGCTGAATTCGACCAGGTCGATGTCGTCACGCAGCCGCTTGTCTTCGTATTGCAGTTGCGCAGTGAGGTCGAAGGTGCGGCTGCGCACCAGCGGCTGGGCGACGAAGAAACTGCGGAAGCTGGCGACACCGTGGTAATCCAGTACCTCGAAGTTCCTGCCCAGGCGGTAGCTCATTTCCGAGTACGCCCCGCCGATGCGGGTCGACCAGGGGCCGACCGGCAACTGGTAGGCCGCGCGGAAATAACGCTGCGACTCGTCGCTGCGCATCGCGCGCAGGCTCAGCTGGTCGCCAAGACGCAAGGGGTTGTTGAGGTTGAGGCTGCCCCCCAGGCGGTATTCGCCGGTGTAATAACCGCCGAAGTTGTCCGCCTCCAGGGTGCCGTTCAACAGTGGCCCGGATTCGGTATCGACCACCAGGTCGGTGGTCCCGTATTCCTGGCCAGGACGCAGGGTACCTCGGGCCTGGACCCCGGGCAGGTCGCTCAACAGCAAGAGACTGCGTTCCAGGTCCGCGTCGTATACCGCCTCGCCGCTGTTCAGCGACGACAGCGGCGCCCGCACCACTTGATCCAGGGCGCGCGAACGGTTCTGCACTTCGATGCGCCCGTAACGCCCCTCGACCACAGCGATCCGCACCAGGCCGTTTTCAATGTCCTGGGGTGGCAGGAAAGCGCGGGCCAATACATAACCCTGCTTCTGGTAATAGTCGGTAATCCGCTGTGCAGCTCCACGCAAACCAGCCAGGTCCAACTCCTTGTCGTGCAGGTCGGCCAGCAGTGCCTGCAAGCGCTCGGTGGTGAAAACCTGGTTGCCCTCGATGGCAAACGTCTTGACCTGCAGCCGGATTCCGGAGGTGTCCGGGGCTGCCGGCGCGGCGGGTGTCTCGGCCTTGGGCAGGTCCAACTCCAGCTCCGAAGGAGCAGGCTGCGCCGGCTGGACCGACTCGATGTCACGCATCGCCTGGCCGGCGTTGGGCACCTGCAAAGCCAGGGCGATATCGGGTACTGCCAGTGGCAGCAGCGCCGCCAGGACCAAACACGACCCGCGCCACCCCGGACTCATGCCCACAGGCGCTCGGCCACTGCCGCATGGCGACGTACTCGTCACGAATCTGCCCATCGCAAAACTACTGTTGTAACCGCGCACTTCCACTCAGCGTCTCCCCGCTGTCTACCGCCACCTGGTAACGAACGACCGTCGCACTGGCGACGGCTGCCTTTTTTGCTGCGGGCAGGGCGATACGGGTCGTGCCGAAAGGCTCGAGCGTGATCCCCTGCCAACTGATCGATTGAGTCCCGCTGCCCAGCTCCAACTGCGAGATGGACACGTAGTAAGGCGCCCGACTGGTGGCCAGCAGCGCCATCTGCCCGTCCGGCCCCGGGGTCTTGTCGAGGCTCCAGAGCACCTGCCCGATTGCCTCGTTCGCCTTGCCGGCAAGGCCCGCAGGGCGGTACAGCAGCTTCATGCGCATGCGATAGGCCAGGCGCAGCACATTGCTGTCGGTGGTCGTCACCGGCGGCACTTCGAGGAAGTTGATCCAGAACACCGACTCGCGATCGCCGGGCAAGGGTTCGCCGGTGTAACGCACCACCAGGGCGCTGCGCTGTTGTGGGTCGAGCCGTGAAATCGGTGGCGACAGGACGAACGGCACCGTCAGGCGACTCGGGTCGGTGTGCGTATCCCCCCGGTCCAGCCAGGCTTGCAGGAGGATCGGCGCATCGCCGGTGTTGCCGACCCTGACCGTCAACGCCGAGGCATTGGCCGGGTAGATGAAGCGCGTGCCGGTAATGGCCAGCGCCGCCTGGGCGTCGACGCACAGCGACATCAGCAACCAGGCCGACAGCAGGCCGCCACGGATCCGCCGAGCCATGGCCGAGGAGCGGCGCAAGCCGCATGCCTGTTGCATCAGCCGTTCCTCGCCTGGGCGGGTGCCCCGCCAGCGTCGGGAGGTACCGGGCGGCATGGCAGGTCGAACACCTCATAACCCTTCGCCTCGACAGTCTTGGCAGGCGCCGCATCGCGCTCGGGCAGGCGGTAGTCGATCAGGCATTGCTGCCCGGGCTGGTCACCCCATTCGACGCGGATCGAACCCTGGTTCTTTTCGCTGCGCAGCACCAGGCGACTGCCCTGGCCGACCGCGCCCATTTCCCCCCCGCTCTCGGCATCGGTGGCGATCGCGGCAAACGGCAGGAGCGCACCATTGGGTTGCAGGCTGTTGATCAGGAACGAGCGCGCCTTGCGGGTCGGGTACGACAGCATCACCACGGCCCCCGCCACCGGCGCGGTGTTGCGCGAGCTCACCTGCAGCTCGACGTCGTCGGGCATGCCCTGCGGGTCGATATCCACGGTGTTGAGCTGGAAAGGCGTCAGGCTGGGCACCACTGCGTAACCGCTGCCATTCACCCGCGCGCCGCTGTAGCCGACCCCTGCGCCCTTGGCATGAGGCGCGTAGACCAGGCCGCTGGTCTCACTCAGGGTCTGGGCAAACGTCAGCCCTCCGGGGTGCAGGATCATGCCGCCGGAAGCGCCGATGGACGCCTGGCGGTAATCGCTGCCCTGGGAAAAACTGGAACTCAAGGCCACCTGGGGCAAGGAATAATTGAGACTGGCGTTGTGGCTGGTTTCCCGTTGCTTGTCATCACGGGAAACGGCCACGGCATAGGAGGCTTTGCCCGCGTCGTCCACTGTTCCGGAAACGCCGCTGGTCAAATGGGTTCCCGTGCTCTGGTCGTGACTGACGAAGTTATTGAGCACCGTTGCACCCCGGGTCTCACGGCCCAGCGGGATCGTAAGGGTCAAACTCAAGGTCGTATTGCTACTGACTGCCCGACGCCCTGAAGACCGGTTCTGTCCCAAGGTGCGCTGTACGGCGAAGGAATAGCTGTTGCCCCGCCACTGATTGCTATAACCCGTGGAAAAACTCAGGGTCTTGCCTTGTCTATTCCAGTAATTGAGCGCCGAACCACTGGCATAGAAATGCCCACCAGTGGCCTTCAACTGCTGGCTGATATTCACATCCAGCCGGTCACGCATTCGGGAGAAGGCTTCCACCCGTTCGCCGTCCTCGACGAAGTCCTGCAACGCGACCGCGTCATGCAGTCCCAAATAACCACGGGTCGAGTAGCGATAAGCCAGTAACGAGAAGTTGGTACCGCTATTGGGCAGGTTCTTGCTATAGGAAAGACGCAGGCTCGTCCCCTTCAGACGACCCCTTCTGGGCACGTTGGTTTTGGCCTGGGTCACATCGAAGGCAAAGCCCCCCACATCGGTATTGAGCGCGCTCCCCATCAGTACCGACATATAACTGCCCGTGACAGCACTGCCGATGTATCCGGTAATGTCGTTATCCAGACCGTGCTGGGCTGTCCCTTGCAGCACATACTGGTTACTGCCGCGCAGCCCGGGATCGATGATCTGGCCGGCGGTGAAGCTGTATCGGGAGTTTCCAGGGCGCAGTAATTGAACAGTCGTGGCGAAGGGCACGGTAAAGCTGCTTCTCTTCCCGTTGGCCTCGGTCACAGTGACGTTCAAGTCGCCGCCGAAGCTGGCGGCTTGAAGATCGCTGATTTCGAACGGTCCCGGCGCAACGGACGTTTCCGAAATCAAGTAACCACGTTGATAAATAGAGACCTTGGCGTTCGAGCTGGCCGTCCCCCGGACAACAGGCGCATAAAAACGCTCGTTGTCGGGCAGCATCCGGTCATCGCTGGTCAGTTGGGCGCCGCGAAACGATACGGAGTCGAACAGATCGGCATTGGTGACGCTTTCGCCCACCAGCAACTGTGAGCGCCATGCCGGCAATTCGGTCTGGCCGTAGATGGAGCCACGCTGATAACGGCTACCCGCTTCCGGAGACCAGGTCAGGGTGCCGTTATGCCGCAAGCGCACCGACCCCATATTGAGCCCCATGTTCAGACCGGCGTAAGCGTCGGTCTGGGTTCGGCCGTTATTCTGTGCACTGAACAGGTTGGTGTTGTAGTTGAGCAGCCCTGCAGAAATGCCGCGATCCCAATTCGCCGGATCGACATAGGTTTTCGACCGGCCTTTCTGCAGGAAATATTGCGGGACCGAAAGATCGATCGTCAGCTTCTTGAGATCGATCTTCGTGGTGAGACCAGGAATGTAGCGAGCCAGGTCGGCGCAGTAGGTGCCCTCCGGCATGCTTTCGGCGGAAGGTTGCGCCGAAGCCTTGTCCAGATCGATACCGGCACGGACCAGCAACGAACGCTCATAACAGGGCTGGCCCCCTTGCGGCCCATGGGTGTCGCGAAACTCGATGTTCTGCGTGGCACGCCACTGGCCATTTACCAGCAGGTCGATGCGGTAATTGCCCGGAATGAGAAATCCCTGGCGCTCAAAGCGGCTGGTATCGATGGGGGCACCTTCGGTCTGAAACAACATCTGCGAATCGAATACCACGCCCTGCCCCGCAGGCTCGGCAGTGGAAGTTTCGGCCCATGTTTCAGTCGCCATGACAATCGCCGCCGTAGAAACAAGACCTAGAAAAAACCGAACTGGGCTCCAACCGTACGAAACTAACGCACAAGCAAAAACAGCCAGATGACTACGCTGGACGTTCAACATATTCGATACCGGCATGCAGCCAGGTCATAGAGATGACAAAAACTGCAGGGTGAGAAAAGTTACAGGGGCAATGGTTTTTCAAGCACCCGCCGCCCACCGAAGTCATTAATGACCTCGTAATGAACAGAGGCTTTGCGATAGGTCTGAGGAGCCCGTTCGGGTAATGGGAAAAACCCACTACTGAAAGGTGCGATCATTTCATCTTTAACTGCAACCCGTCGCCCATCCAGAGCAACTTCTATCTTGCCGAAAGAAACGTAATATGCAGTCGGATTAGTCACCTGAACTCCCAGGCGATTCTCGACTTTACCTTTTCCATCTGGATGCCTGGCCTGTTTGAATTGCCAATCGAGCTTGTTCGCCACCAAGTCCACATCCGACTTCAGGTTCTTGGGTCGAAAGAACACTTTGATTCGGGTTCTGAAGGTAAACTGCAAGACATTTTCATCGACTTCCTTGCGTGGAGGTGTTTCCAGTACATTGAGCCAGAACAAGGATTCCCGATCTTCTGCAAGTTTTTCACCCGTGAAGGAAACACGCAGTGAAGCTGAACTGTCCGAATCCAGGCGAATCACCGCCGGGGACACCAAAAATGGAACTTTCATTTCCTCGGGCCCCTTAGTTGAATCGCCATCATCAATCCAACTTTGGACCAATACAGCAGAGGCACCGGTATTGTTCACTTTTATTGTCACTTCACGAGCATCCGACGGATAAACCAACCGAGTACCCTGGATGACTACCGACGCCTGTACGATTCCAGAACATACGCCCAAGAACATGACGCCGAGAACGAAAGAAGAAAAAATACGCGCTTTCGGCGTCATGAATCACTCCTCGGGCGCTGGTCTTTACTTATACGACAGGGTGTATCGAACGAAGGAGTTACCCGAACCCGCGCCAACACTAGCCGCGGTTGCAACATAGTTCGCCTTGAACTTGAGGGTTGCAGTGTTGGCTGCAACGGTGGCGACCTGTGGCGTGGCTTCCGACTGACCGAGCGGGATTTTCGTGCCAGCAGCGACATTGTCGTTGAACACCTGGATCTGCACGCCGGTGGCAGGCGCTGCGCCGATCAGCTTGAGGTTTCCGGTCGCCGAGTCGACGTTGCCCACTTGGTCAAAATCAACGACGACCTTGGTTCCATTGGCACATTGCGCGCCGGACAGCACCAACGCGAACTTCTCGAACGGAGAAGCATCGCCAATGGCCTTGAAGATCGAAGGAGAGATGCGCCCCAGTTCCACGTTGGTGATGTTGTTTTCACCCGGTGCCTGGCCGTTGATATTGCAAGTCACGTCAGAGATGCTGCCAGAGAAGTTAACCACGCCATCAGTGGCATGAGATAACGAAGGAACAAGCGCAGCAAGCATCAAGCTGGAAGTTGCCAGGGACAGTAAAGATGTGCGTTTCATGTGATTTCCTTGTTCACGTTGATCGGCAAAAGAAGTGCAATCTATTTGATTGTTCTCCCGGTTCAGCCATGACCAAATCACACCGGCCATGGCAGCCCAAGCCTCTCTCACTCAAAGTCTAAGTCAATGGGTCGACAACAATAGCAAGCTCCTTTAGGTGCCCCATGAAGAACCCCCAAAGGAAGCCGTAGCTTACCGATCAGCCTTCGAATTTGAATTGAGAGACGGCCGAAGCACCCATCAGAAATATCTTAATAAACCGCTCATTGATTTCGTCTTTACTTATGAGACAAGACTGTGTACTTCTTCAACGCGCGCGTGTTAGCTGAACTCTACCAAGTGCTCGCATCGCAGTAGCCTGAACCAGGCCAACTCGCTACTCAATAAAAAATTAAAGGAGTCTACCCGTAGGCCTGCGCAATGAGCGCCGACAAAAAGGCCCAACCTCAATGAGAAGAATTGAATATAGAGAGTAAGAATATAAAACCTACACGCATAACCAATATAGAGAGAGCACACTATGGGATCCATAGTCATAGTCGACGACCACCCCCTGGTCAGGATTGCATTGAAAGTCATACTTGAGCGTAACGGGCACCATATCGCCGCCGAAGCAGACAATGGCGTCGACGCCATTCAAGTTGTTCGTACCCATAAGCCGGACTTGGTAATACTTGACCTCGATCTACCGCAACTGGACGGGCTATCCGTACTTACTCACTTCAAGGCCAATAACTTCCTGGTAAAAACACTGATATTGACTTCCAGCGACTCAAAGAACTTTGCCGTACGTTGTTTGCATGGGGGCGCAGCAGGGTTCATCTGCAAGGACGAAGCGCTGGATGAGGTGGGAGATGCAGTAAAAGCATTGTTATCAGGACATACCTATTTTCCTGAAAGTTCTCTGCTCCTGTTGCAGGAAAGCATTCACACCAACCAGATGCAAAGCATTGCCGCCTCCCAGCTGACCAACAGGGAAATCACCACATTAAGGTTATTGGCACAGGGTCTTAACAACAGGGAGATTGCAGCGACTCTGCTTATCAGTCACAAAACGGTCAGTACTTACAAAGTAAGACTCTTGAAGAAGTTCAACACCACCAACCTTCTGGCCCTGATTGAAATAGCCAGGCAGAAAGGAATCATATAGGCCTCTTGCGAACCCCAGCAACGCATGGACATCTGTCTGTTCCAGAATCAGCGTCTTATCGGTTTTGCGACGGGACATCGAGCACTACTCCCTTGGAGCAGCAGAGGAATCAGCGCTCACGAGGCAGTTCTCTCAGATTGATTGGCCCATCATCCTGTATGGCTACAAGACAGATGTCCTTGAGGTTGAGCAGCGCCTGCTCGACCCACTGCGCCCTTTCCAGCAGCACTGGCCAGGTCCCTGCGATACTGATTTCCCTCAGGCGCTGGCAGCTGGAGATCAGCGGCTGGTACTTCAATACACAAGCCGCACCCGCCATCTTGTGGCACAGCCTGGCAATGGCTTGCCGATCTTTTTGTTCGCAGTACGCCCGCAACAGTTCAAGGTCTTTGATCTGGTAAGTCCGTACCTCCTCGATGAGCCGTCGGGCGACTTGCTCATTGTCGCCAGCAAGGTCCATGAGCCTGCCAAGCACCTCCAGCAACGACTCGGCGGAACCGACCCGAATAGCGTGAAACACCTCCTCATCCACGCTTCCCCCTGCGTTGAAGCTTGGTGTCTCCGGCGTTGCGCCGGCCTGTGCATCCTGCCTATTCATATCTGCCTCCTTGCTCACTTGAATATGCCGCAGCCCGTTCATCGAATACGGGTCAGGCTAGGCAAAACTCCTGGAGGCGAATATCAGACGTTTCTCAAAGCGCTGAATAGGGCGGCTTTACTGAGGGAGTCCCCAGACATTGAAGTCCGGAGAGCATGAAAAAACCCCGCCAGAAAAATGCTCTGCCGGTTTTTTTTAATAACTGACGCTGCAACTTGCGGCCACCCAGCACTGGCATGAGTCAGCCAGCCCTTGCCGCATAAGGGTTTCAGCCAATTGAGCCGCATCAGTGCCGGGTACCTGCGAGCATTTCGCCAAAAACACATCGACACAATATTGACACCAAAACACCCGCCCGTCGGAATATTGGCACTTCGTACTGTTACTCCCGGTTAACACCTTTACAAGGCCTGCCCCCACAACTAAACAACTATCCAACTGATATCAGGAATGGCCGTATCCCTGGATCAGAATGACCCAGATTCATCCAGCCATTACTTCAGGAGTCCCTTTCATATGGGTGCTCTCAGGCTATTGCGCACCCTGCGCAGCGCAGCTCCAGGCTTGGGCTCATGTTCGCCCAACCGCTCCTGCGACTCGCTTTTCAAGTACGGCGAACTTCTTCACCTGCACGCCACCTGCGTCCCTCTTCCGGCAGGCCCAGACGGCCGACGATGTCCGGGATCAGCTCGCACCGCTCCTTGACACCCTGAGCGGTACAAGCATGGGACTTCGTCCTGTCAGCAGGACCTGGCGATTCTAAAAAAAGCATTCTCGGGAGAAAGACATGGCTACCACTACAACGACCAGCGGCGGCACCACCACTTCGTTTTCCAATACACCGCAGGCGCAGGACGACATTTTCACTACAGGTGTCATTGGCACGAGCAGCGCAGCCATCACTGAAGACCTGCTGGGGATCGTGTATCTGGACGTCATGTCCAATGACCTGGGCGGCAATGCAAAGACACTCTGGTCACTCGATAACGCGACCAGCCTTTCTACTGCTACCAAGATTTATGCTCCGGCCGATCTCCTGGTCCAGGACACGAGCAGAGTCGAGGCGACGAGTTCCGACACCAGCTTCAATGGTGCAAAAATCTGGATTACGTCGGATGGAAAAGTCGGCTACGACGCCGCGACCTTATCGACGGCTTTCAAGGCGCAACTTCAAGCGCTTGCTGCCGGAGCGTCCCTGACAGACAGCTTTACGTACGCGATTCGTCTCGGCAATGGCACACTCAGTTGGGCCACTGCGCAGGTGCAATTTGCCGGTGCGAATGACAGTGTGACGATGAGCTTCGGCACACAGGCCGGTACCGTGACCGAAGATGCGGCCACGACAGCGAGCCCGACCGACTCGCACAGCGCGACGGGCACGATTGCCTTTAGCGATGTCGATCTGAGCGACACGCATACCGCCTCGTTCGTGGCGGCACAAGGCAATGCCACAGCGCTGGGCAACTTCGCCCTCGCCTCTGTGACGGAAGCCGCCGATACGGCCAACGGCACCGTCAACTGGACTTACACCCTGGATAACGCGGCAGCCCAGTCCCTGGCTCAGGGTCAGACGGTCAGCGAAACTTATGTGGTCACCGTCAGTGACGGGCATGGCTCGTCGACAACGCAGAATGTGACCATCACCATCACCGGTACCAACGACCAGGTGCAGATCACCAGCGGCGTACAGAGCGGAGATGCCAAGGAAGACAGCGGCGACTACGCTGCCAGCGGCAACATCACCTTTACCGACGCCGACCTGATCGACAGCCACAGCGTTACCGTCACGCCGGGCGCTTCGGGCTACCTGGGCAGCTTCACTACAGACCCGCTGAACGACAGCACCGGCACGGGCAGCGGCTCGCTGGACTGGCACTTCGCGGTAGACAACGCTGCCCTGCAGTTCCTCGGCGAAGGCCAGACCGTCACCCAGACCTATAACGTGGCGATCGGCGACGGCACGGTGCAGACCGTGACCATTACCCTCACCGGTACCAACGACCGACCGACGCTGACGATTGCCGACACTACCGGCGCCATGAGCGAAGGCAACGCTGCGGCCACACTGAGCGACAGCGGCGCCCTGAGCTTTGCCGATCTGGACAGCACCGACGTGGTGACGGTGTCGCACACCGCCAACGGTGACATCGCCTGGAGCGGTGGCACGCTCGATGCGGGTGTAGCTTCGGCACTGGTGGCCGGCTTCTCGGTCGATCAGAACAGCTGGGACTACAGCAGCAGCCAGAACCTCGACTTCCTCGGCGCGGGTGAAACCATCACCTTCTCGTACAGGGTGGTCGCCACCGACAACAGCGGCGCGGCCAACGCTGCATCGGCGACGCAGACCGTCAGCATCACCATTACCGGCAGCAATGACGCGCCGGTACTCAGCTTCGCCAGCGGCAACGATGCCGGCGCAGTGCAGGAAGACACTACCCTCAGCGTCAGCGGTCAATTCAGCTCGACCGATATCGATCATGCCGCCACCGCTACCTGGAGCATCGTCGGAGCAAACACCGGCTCCTTCGGTTCGATCGCCGTGGACAGCAGCGGCCAATGGACCTACACCTTGGCCAACGGCACCGATGGAGTCTCCAGTGCCGTGCAGTCGCTGAAGGCGGGCGAGAGTTACGACGAAGTGTTCAGCGTGCAGGTCAGCGACAGCCTGGGCGGTGTCGACACCCAACAGGTGACCATCACTGTCACCGGTAGCAACGATGCGCCGGTACTCAGCTTCGCCAGCGGCAATGATGCCGGCGCAGCGCAGGAAGACACCACCCTCAGCGTCAGCGGTCAATTCAGCTCGGCCGACATCGATCACGATGCCTCCGCTATCTGGACCATCAATGGCTCGCCAACTGGCAGCTACGGCTCGATTGCCGTGGACGGCAGCGGCCAATGGACCTACACCCTGGCCAACGGCACCGATGGCGTTGCCGGTGCGGTGCAATCGCTCAAGGCGGGCGAAAGTCATGACGAAGTGTTCAGCGTGCAGGTCAGCGATGGCCTGGGCGGCGTCGACACCCAGCTGGTGACGATCACTGTCACCGGTACCAACGACGCCGCCGTACTGTCCTCGGCCAGCGTCACGCTGAGCGAAACCAATGCTCCATTGACTACCGGCGGCAGCCTGACCGTCAGCGATATCGACAGCCCGGAAAGCTTCCAGGCGCAAACCGACACCGCTGGCAACTACGGCAAATTCTCCATCGACACCGGCGGTGCCTGGACCTACGTCGCCGACTCCGCGCACAACGAGTTCGCCGCCGGCACCACCTACACCGACACCTTCGCCGTGAGCAGTGCCGATGGCACCCTCACATCGGTCACTGTACATATCCTCGGGACCAACGATGCCGCCGTGCTGTCCGCCGACATCGCCAACCTGACCGAGACCAATGCCGCCGTCGACATCTCCACCGCCGGCACCCTGACCATCAGCGACGTCGACAGCGCCGCGACCTTCGTCGCGCAAACCGACACCGCTGGCAACCACGGCAAGTTCTCCATCGACACCAGCGGTGCCTGGACCTACGTCGCCGACTCCGCCCACAACGAGTTCGCCGCCGGCACCACCTACACCGACACCTTCGCGGTAAGCAGTGCCGATGGCACCCTCACTTCGGTCACGGTGCATATCCTCGGCACCAACGATGCCGCCGTGCTGTCCACTGGCATCGCCAACCTCACCGAGACCAATGCCGCCACCGACATCTCCACCGCCGGCAGCCTGACCATCAGCGACGTCGACAGCGCCGCAACCTTCATTGCCCAAACCGACACCGCTGGCAACTACGGCAAATTCTCCATCGACACCGGCGGTGCCTGGACCTATGTCGCCGACTCCGCGCACAACGAGTTCGCCGCCGGCACCACCTACACCGACACCTTCGCCGTGAGCAGTGCCGACGGCACCCTCACCTCGGTTACCGTGCATATCGCCGGCAGCAATGACTTGCCGACCATCACCTCCAACGGTGGTGGTACGACGGCTTCGATCAACCTGGAGGAGAACACTGCAGCGGTCACGACCGTGGCGGCAACCGATGCCGATCTGCCGGCACAGATATTGAGCTACAGCATCGTCGGCGGAGCGGATGCCGCGAAGTTCTCAATCGTTA
Source organism: Pseudomonas sp. GW531-T4 (assembly GCF_017349615.1). NCBI lineage: Bacteria > Pseudomonadati > Pseudomonadota > Gammaproteobacteria > Pseudomonadales > Pseudomonadaceae > Pseudomonas > Pseudomonas sp. GW531-T4. Next base: position 11,236 of record NZ_JACMZT010000022.1, on the reverse strand, counting down.
CCAGCACAGGTGCATTGAGCTTTATCTCTGCCCCCAACTTTGAAGCACCGACCGATTCGGGAACGAACAATGTCTATGACGTGATTGTGCGGGCGTCGGACGGCACGCTGTTTGACGACCAGACGATCGTGGTAACCGTGACGGGCGTCAACGACAACAGCCCGGTGATCACCTCCAACGGCGGGGGTGCGACGGCTTCGGTCAACGTGGCGGAGAACACCACGGCAGTCACGACGGTGGTGGCGAGCGATGCCGATCTACCCGCGCAGACACTGAGCTACTCGATCCTGAATACGGCCGGCACGGACTTCAGCAAATTCTCGATCAGTTCGAGCGGAGTGCTGACGTTCAATTCGGCCCCCGATTACGAAAATGCCCAGGATATCGGGGGTACCGACGGCGACAATGCCTACGTTGTGGACGTCCAGGTGGCCGACGGCAATGGCGGAACCGACACGCAGACCCTTACGGTAAACGTGCAGAACGTTGTCGAGACGCCAGTCGATAGCGTACCGCCAACGGTGACAGTGACGGGAACGGCCTTGGGCAGCTCGATCGGCTCTACGTCGACGGTCACATTCCAGTTCAGTGAGGCAGTGAGCGGTTTCAGCCTTTCGGATGTCTCGGTGACTAAGACGAGCGGAGCGCCCCGCGGAACCTTCAGTAACTTTACCCAGGTCGATGGCGATACCTACACCGCGACGCTGACCAGAACGCTGGGCGGTAGCGTGAAAGTCGACGTTGCCGCGAACAGCTACACCGACCTGGCGGGTAATGCTGGGGCTGCCGGGAGCAGTGCAAACCTTCCGGCAGGCGTTGCCGGCGAGCCCATCAACCTGGCCCTCGACATTCCACCGGCCGAGATTGACGGCCCCGTAACGGTGGCCATCAGCGGCGTTCCTTCGGGGTGGGTGTTCAATGCAGGAACCGACAATGGCGACGGCACCTGGATCGTGCAGACCAACGATCCCGGTGCCTTGACCGTGACAACCTCAAGCGACTTCGCGGGTGCGTTGGTGCTTGAGGTCAACCTGTACTGGAGCAACAGTGACGGCAGCAGCGCAAGCGCCTATGTGTTCAACAACGTCGAAGTCTATGCCCCCGGCTCGCCGATCTTCGCCTTGTCCGCTGACGACAACCTGACCGGCTCATCCGGTGCCGACACGTTCGTCTTCGCCCAGCCGATCGGTAACAACCAGATCTACAATTTCGACGTCGCGGCGGACAAGATCGACTTGATCGGCTTCACAGGCGTCACCGCCTTCGCTGATTTGAGCATCAGCAACGACGCAAACGGCAATGCCCTGGTCAGCATCGGCTCCGGCCAGACGGTCACCCTCAAAGGCGTCGATGCGGCGGACCTGGGCGAAGCGAACTTCCGGTTCGATACGGACCCACTCACCCACAACAGCGGTACCCTCACCATTGCCGACGGCGCGATCATGCCGTTCGGTGGCGGCCTCCATAACAGCGGCACCATCGAACTCGGCTCCGCCGGCAACGAGACCAGCCTGGAGATTCTGTTCCGTGGCGCGACCTTGACCGGTGGCGGCCAGGTACTGCTATCCGACAACGCGCAAAATGTGATTTTCGGCGGCAGCGCCGACACCGTGCTGACCAATGTCGACAACCGCATTTCCGGCGCCGGCCAGTTGGGTGCAGGGCAAATGATACTGGCCAATGCGGGGCTGATCCTGGCCAGCGGCATGAACAGCCTGGTGCTCGACACCGGCACCCACACCATCAGCAACAGCGGTGTACTGGAGTCCACCGGCACAGGCGGCATGACAGTGGCCAGCGCGGTCGAAAACACCGGCCATCTGTGGGCCAACGGTGGCGACCTGCGCCTGCTGGCCGACGTGACCGGCAATGGCAGCGCGACCATCGACGGCGACGCCAGCCTGACCTTCGCCGGTGCCGCACACACCTCCGTCGCCTTTCACGGCGCAGGCGCCGGCTCGCTGGTGATCGCCCAGGCTGAAGCAGCGGGGTCGCTGGTCGGCATCCTCGGCCTCGAGAGCGATGACTTGCTGACGTTCGGCGATCTCGCTTTCGGTGCCAATACCCAGCTCAGCTACACCGCCAACGCCTCTGGCGCCGGCGGCCTGCTGACGGTGGACGACGGCGCACATCGAGCCGAGGTGAACCTGCTGGGACACTACTCGGCGGAAGACTTCCAGGTCACCGATGGCGGCGAAGCCGGCACCCAGGTCAGTTACCACGGCCAATCCAGCGGCACACTGGTGGGCAGCATGCTCGCGGACACGCTCAGCGGCAGCGACGGCAACGACATCATCGTGGGTCGTGGCGGCGAGGACAGCCTCAGCGGCGGCGCGGGAGCCGACATGTTCGCCTACCTCAACGCGAATGAAGGCGGCGACCATATCCTCGACTACAACTTCGCCGAAGGTGACACCCTCGACCTCTCCACGCTGCTCAACGCCAACTTCGTCAGCGGCACCAGCCAGGTGGCCGACTTTGTCCAACTGGCGCAGTCCGGCAGCGACATAACGGTGCAGGTGGATCCCGATGGCGCCAATAATGGCAAGCACTTCGTCGATGTCGCGGTGCTCGACCACATTGGCACGCCCGGCCCCGATCTGGTGCGCACCTGGTTTGGGGAAGCCGACCATACGCTGACGGCGTGATGCATTGGGCTGGAGTTGACTGGGAGGGTCAGTATGCTCGATGTGAATCGAGTGGCCCCTCAGTCAACTTTTCGAAATCCAGATGGGGGAACACGCGAGGGAAATAAAACAGCCAGAAACGCAAAAGCCCCGTAAATACGGGGCTTTTCGTGAAAATAACGGGAGAGAGGGACTCACCACAGGTGTCACTCCTTCAACCTGATCTACTGCAAAACAAACCCAGTAAAATAGCTATTGATTACATGGTAATCACATCATCCAGAAATCATTAGCAGCCCCAAAAAACAAAACAAAAAACGTCAAATCCTAGCTTTAAAAAGATGATCTCCAGCACATTCCACGCAACCACCAAAAAAACACCTAGAAAAAACAACTCACAGATCAACCTCAGAAACTTAGACATTTTGAATCCGCCTAAAATTCAGTTAAGAGATCAGCCTATAGCTTTCTGAGCAGCCTCCACAAACAATGGAATAACAAGAATTCCAACAATCATAGAAATATCAGAACTTAAAACACGGAGGTCAGAAAAACTGACCTCCACGCTTCACCACAAGATCAAATGAAAGCAACTTTGCAGAGCCTACTCAGGCAATGCATATGCTATTACATAGTCTCCGACCGGGGTCCTCATAAAATGATGGCCATCAGCAGTAATTACCAGATACTGCTTCCCATTTATCGAGTAGGTCATCGGGGTGGCCTGCCCTCCCGCAGGAAGAACGTCATCCCAGACAGTTTTTCCTGTTTTTATATCAATGGCGCGAATCAAACCGTCAGTAGCTGCCGCAATAAAAACCAGCCCCCCCGCGGTAATGATGGGACCACCATTATTCGGTGTACCAACCTCAACCGGCAGATAGGTCGGAAGTCCGAATGGCCCGTTTGCCCGGGCTGTTCCCAGTGGCTTTTGCCAAATGACTTTCTGATTATTCATATTGATCGCAGTAATCATACCGAATGGCGGTTCATTACAAAGAACCTGCGTCAGCGGCATTAAAAACGGCGTCACATCAATACCATAAGGCGTTTCAGCCATCGCGCCCGCACCTTCGGCACCTCCGGAGGAAGTATTAAACTTAGGGTCGTCAATTGGACGAAGTCCACGCCGATCAGACTCTTCACGACTCAAGAGCTGATCATACATAGGGGTATTGTTCCAGTTTGCAATCAGCACCCCGGTAAGCGGATCATAAGAAACGCTGCCCCAGTCACTACCACCGTTATAGCCAGGATATTCAATCCAAGGTCGTCCTATTACAGGCGGAGTAAACTCGCCTACATAGTGAGCTTGTTTGAATTTGGTCCTGCAGTACATCTGGTCAAACGGCGTCATCCCCCACATCTTTTCTTCCGTTAGATCGGGAAACCCCAGGCGAGGCATGCCAACGGACCAAGGTTGTGTGGGTGAACGAGGGTCTCCGGGTACGTTACCTGCTGGCGCTGGGCGTTCCTCTACAGCGGTGAGAGGCTTTCCACTTCTCCGATCAAGAACGAAAGTTTGCCCCCGCTTGGTCGGTATTATAATTGCCGGAACTTTCTCTCCTTTGTCGGTAAAGTCAAAAAGAGTGGATTGAGAACCTATATCGTAATCCCATACATCCTTGTGAACGGTTTGAAATACCCAGCGCTCTTTGCCTGTGGTCGCATCCAGCGCTACAACGGAAGAGGAAACTCTGTTTTCGTTCTCGCTTCTCAACGCACTGTAATAGTCGGCTGCTGAGTTCCCCATTGGAACGTACACCAGGCCGAGCTGTTCATCCCCTGTCATCGGCCCCCAAGAGTTTGGAGTACCACGGCTATACTCCTCTCCTGATTCAGGCTCGGTGGTAACTCCCGGACGGTTGACATCCCATGCCCAGAGAAAAGCGCCAGTATCTGCGTTATATCCCCTGATAACACCTGATGGCGCCCATCGTTTCTGCCCATCCAGCACTTGATGGTTTACAACAACTGCACCATTGACAATAACAGGCGGAGATGTAGAGGCTACAAAACCAGGTACTGTTTCTCCCAACCCTTTCAACAGGTTTACCTGACCATTCTCACCGAACTGTTGACACGGTTTCCCTGTATCTGCATCGACGGCGATCAAACGCATGTCCAACGTCGATTCAACAATTCGATTATGGCATTGGGCGTCAGGCGCGGTGGTTTCCGATCGGTAATAACTTACTCCGCGACAGGCTGCGGTATAAGGCACACTTTCATACTTGGTCCCGGCATCAAATGTCCATATTGGTTTTCCGCTAACCGGATCCAGCTTCGCAAGGTTATTGGTAGCCGTACAAATATAGACACCGTCACCGATTTTTATCGGCGTAGTTTCAGCGGCCCATTTATTCGTTTTGCCCTTGGGTGGAAGGTCTCCTGTTCTGTAAACCCAGGCGACCTTGAGATCGCGGACATTGCTTGTATTGATCTGGTTCAGTTGCGAATAGCGAGTTGCATTCTTATTCCCGTACTCGCTCCAATCCACATTTGCCAGCTTATTAGCCTCAACTGGGCTCTTCACTTGCGCAGATGGATAGTTGCCCAGGTCATAAGAGGTCTCCTGTGGAATCCAGGCGAGCCCAAAAGCAATGGCTGAACATACCCCACATAGGCCGATTAAAACTTTACGCCAAAATAAACGAGGGGTGGGATCGTTCTTTCCACCCTTCAGCTCTGGAAGAACGATACAAACCAATACTGCAAGTACGGTTAGATAGCCTACGCGCGGTACCCACCCCCATATTCTGGAGCCAACCTCCCATACGGTCCAACCAAGGGTTATTGCATAGACCAAACAGAACAGCCACGCTCCGACCAGCCTGGATCTATAAATCAATACGCCAGACGCTAGAATTCCCACGCCTGCTGCCACGTAGTAGGTTGCCCCACCAAGTAATGCTAAATAACCTCCTTGGATCAGGAACAAGAGCCCTGTCACAATCAACAGGCCCGATACTAGAACACGCAATCTAGATTGCCGAGCGATCGTCTTGATTTCCATACCAATCATACCTCATGCCAGGTTTTTATATTAAAACAACCAAAAGCACCTTCATCCCCTCCGTTGAGAATCAGACTATGTTTCAAGCATCTTCAACCACATCAAAACCCACACCGCTCAAATAAAAACATAACCAACAAGACACAGGCAGCCGCAAAAAGAACATGGCCTCCATGTCTATTTGAAAAGTCACAGCATCATATTTCTTGAAGAAAATTATTGACTCACATAGCCAGCCACCTCCTCATACTGATATATAATCAACCTGCAACAACCACCCTGAGGTTCTCATTATGAAGTGGACAAAACCCAGCTTTACAAACCTGCGCCTAGGTTTCGAAGTGACTCTTTACTTCGCAAATCGCTGATACCTTCCGCCCCAGTTCGCCGGGGCTTCTTTGGCCTGGCGAACCCATATCTATCAGCAGCGCACACAAGCTTTCCGCTGATTTACAGCGAATAAGGTAAAAGCTTGATATTCAAAAGAAGATTTCGCATGCGCGACTCCAACAAAGAGCTATTCGCATTGGTTCCCGCATAGCTGTCCAATACTTTAAGCGCCTCTACATCGGGTCTTTTAAAATCAGCTTTTCTTAGAATCTCGGCATATTTTTCCAGATAGCCTTTTGCGCTTTCGAGCACCTCAGGCAATACCGAGGCAAACTGATCAGGCTGTCGAGCATGGGCTAACTCCACTTGCAGAGCATCGCTGGCCATCACAATCGAACGTATTCGCTCCAGTATTTCCTGCAAGTGAAATATCAGCACCTCTTGTTTGCTTTCTCCGGTCTGCCACCCAGGCTCCAAGGCAACCCTCGCCAACATTGCCTCGCAGTCACGAAGTTCGCTCCAGATGTTCAGATCAAGAGAGTTCTTATTCGCAGATCGGTTTATCTGCAATGAACCGGAAACACTGCTTATTAGCTTCGCCAGGCGATTGAGTAAGCTTTGCCCTTCCGCTTCCGGCCATAGATATCGATGAATGACCAGCGATATACCAACCCCTAGCAGGACCCCAATCAGACGATCACGTATATCAGTCAAGTCCGTATTGGGGGTGAACTGTTCCAGCAGTGCCAAGGAAAAAGTAAAAATAATCTGGATGCCTGCATAACTGACTCTCTCCGAACCTGCCGCGATCCAGGCCCCAAGCCCCATTACTGGTAGAACCATAAACAGCAGGCCAACAATTCCATCAATATCAGGTACTACCCAGATCATCGCCACCAAGGCAAGAAACCCGCCCACCAGCGCGCCGCCTAAACGAAGGTATGCGCGCTGGGCGGAAGCGCCTAGAGTTGGCTGGGCGACTATCAAGCATGTGAGCATAATAGTGTGGATGCCCTGCCAGTCGCTGGCGGTGTAAAACAGATAGCAAATTAGTGCAGCAAACAGCGTCTTCAGGGAAAACTGCACATACGCTGGATTAACAAAGGCATCCGCCGCGAATAGACTCTTGGACTCTTTCGCTGGAGCCTTTATAGAGTCGAAAAATTCACCTTCCTGAATTTGAAGTAATGCCAGTTGTAGCTCCTCATAAGCTCCTGGCAAGCTCAAGACGCTTAACTGTGGTGTTTCTTGCGATCCGTCATGAGAGCGAGTCGTGTGCATAGATACATTTACAGCAAGCACGGCTCGACGTAGGTTTTCTATTTCCGGCGTAATAATTGATTTGGCGGGTAGCTGCGAAGCCAATACAAGGAGACGTGAGATAGCGCCAACGCGCGAAAAATACGCGGTGTGCCTAGTGAGAAATCGAGAGTCGCGCATATTAATAAAACGCAAGAGTTGCTGCGAAGCCAGCAGGCTCCGCTGAATGTTCTCCGGCGACAGGTCCGCCGTACTTCCTGTCCCGTCAATACGACCGGCTACTACTCTTAATTGACCACGCAGATGGTCCTCCAGTTGTCTTGCCGGCTCCACAGGTAGCAACAGGGTATTGATCAGCAATGTCAGGAGTATCGCGTAGCTAACAGCGACCCAGACCCACATCACAAGGCGCAAGACCAACTCAGCCTGATCGGTAAGATCAGCAAAGGTCTGCACATAGATGACTACGATTCCAACGATGAAAAAAACAACGCCAATCTTGGTCACGCGCATCAAGTAAACGCTGAAAAAGAACAGCGTACTTGCCCCCAGCACTCGCAACAAAGGGTAGGCATAAGTGAACTTCAGAAGAAGAATGGACAGGCCTATGGCAAGAGTCACACCTAGGATAAACAGTGTTCCTACCATTCGCGTCAAAACGACGTTGGTCTGCGTCACATAAAATACGACGATCAAAGACAGAGCGAGGAAAGGGACCTGTAGAGCCATTGATATGATGATCACCAAACTACAGCTTAGTAGTGTTCGCATCATCAAATTGAGCCGACCAGGATAGGGCCGCATCTGAGCCATTAGAAATCGGTACAGACGCTCGGGCCCGCTATACAGATCAGGGCTCGTAGTCATTTGCTGTTTTCTGCCGTTTCGCGAGGGCTCAGTACCGCTACCGCAGAGGCTCCAACTCGAAAGAGTTCCGGATCAGGGTCCAGTACTGAGATCTTCACCGGGAAACGCTGAGAAACCCTTACCCAATTAATGCTGCGTTGGACGCGTGGAAGCCCTTCCACCACGGTTCCGCCGTCATCAGGGAGAACACCAAAGCTGATAGAGTCGACTTGGCCATGGAAGCGCTTACTGGTATCGCCGAGCAAATAAAGATTAGCTGGGGTCCCCGCCTTGATGTCCCGCAGATCTGTCTCACGGAAATTGGCTACTACGTACCAATGCCGCGAATTGATGAGTGTAAAGATGGCTTTATTGGCTGTGGCAAACTGTCCGACAGTGGTTCGAAGCGAAGCCACTCGCCCATCGAAAGGCGCGCGCACTTCGGTGAACTCTAGATTCAGTTCAGCAATAGAGATCTGGGCCTCTACTTCGGCACGTTGAGCGACCAGGGCATCCACCCCGCTGATGCCCGCGGAGGCTCGCTTGGCCTGCAACATGGCCGTATTCAGTTCAGCGGCCGTTGAGCGCTGAAGGGTACGCGCCTGGTCAACCGCCTCCACCGAAACGAAACCTCGAGCCAGCAACTTCTCCAGCCGCTGCAGCGTATCGTTTGCTTGTTTGGCCTGAGCACGGGCCCGCTCAATCACCGCAACTGCGGATGCTGCTTCATATGTCTGGGCATTTACACTTCGTTGGGTCAGCGCTATTTGATTATCAAGAGTGACCAAGCGCGCCTTTGCCTGATCCAATGCATCCTGATAGGGGCGCGCATCGACACGGAGAAGTAAATCGCCTTTCCTGACTAATTGGTTATCGTGCACCGGCAATTCAACGATACGGCCATTTACTTCCGGGACGACATCGATTGAGTCGGCATAGACATAAGCATCATCAGTGCTGGGGCTGTTCTCTATCTGCCAGATCACATAACCCAGCGTTAAAAAAGACAATAGGACTATCAGGAAGACAGGTAGGCGGCTTCGACGAGGAGTTGCAATAGCTTCGGTCATGCAAGGCCCCTACTGATGAAAAACCGCGAGCCACAGCAGCGTCGCCAGCAAGCTAGTGAGGGCTGGATAGCTTAATGCTAAGGGAGAGAAGCGTTCGTGCGCGTTGTACAGTCCTAAAAACAGGTGAATTATCGTCACCCCGAGAATGCCTCCGACGATGCAGAACAACCAGTCGGGAAATGCGGCACCGAAAAGTACAAGTGAAGGTGAAATGCTACATCCGCCAAGTAGCAGACTGACAAGCAAAAGTGCCTGCTTGGAGAGCGTGGGTGATGGCATTCTGATCCCCAAGATGACGACTGGTGACCACCAGCAGCCTGATTGAACATTTCTTATCTAAACTATCTGCAGCATCAGGCTCATGGAATAGGAATAATTGACAACCAATTTGTGAAAACTCACAAAGACATTTCACCATTTAGACAGGAAGATCTGCCGATTTGCTATACGAAACCAAATGCAAACTGGATTTGCCTTACTGGCCCTAAATAGCGGTGAAAGACATGAGCAATGCACGAGGAGCTAACATACTGGTCACAGCTCCCCAAATCAGCCCACAACTCAGGCAAATCACACAGGAAATCGCCAATAGTCCGACGTCAATAACCGGTAAAATTCACCTTGTACTCACCCAAATGGACGGCTATACGGACCTGACCACCGAAGCTCGAAAAGATTTAGAGGACTCACTCGACTTCGTTGCACGACTTTGGTGCGAATCATTATTAACTAGCCAGTGCTTATCCAACGAATCGCGCAACGCATTAGAAGAAATTGGCAGGCGGCGCTTCCATCAAGGCGTTCCCCTTCCATCGCTGATGCGAGGATTCAGCCTTGGATTGCGCGAAATATGGTTGGGTTTTCTTGATCGTGCAAAAGATGACAACGACCTTCTCAAGGAAATGTTGTTCAATATATCCAGCTTTATGCTTGTGTACTTTGACGAAGTCACGGAAGAAATACTTCAAGCCTACTTGAATGAACAGATACAAAATACTCGATGGAGGGAAAGCCTGAACCAACGGCTCTATCATATTTTGTTTCATTCGCCCCAGGATATGGAAGGATTCCAGGAAATCCTGTTGGCTCTTGGCCTTGACCCAAGTGCTCCGTGGGTGGCATTGGCGCTGGATGTCTTATTGCAAACGGAACAGCCTTCTCTACGAGAGAGTGAACTCGACCGGCTACTCCTGTCAGTTTCAAGAAACTTCAAGATACCTGCAAAAGAACTGGTCAGAACCTGGTATCACGACAAATTAATAATCTGGATGCCCCGGGTTCACGGCGAGACTATAAGCCAATGCGACCAGCGCATCGCCAAATCAGCCACTTCTTTATTCCCCTTGATCCCGAACCTGAAAAGAGTCGGGATTGGCCTAATGAATCAAGGTATTTCCGGATGGATCAGCTCTGCAAGCGAGGCCATCAAGGCTATTGATTTCTATCCAAATGACGACTCCGGCATTCGTATTCGACGTTATTCGAGCATCCTGATTGAAGATAGTGTACGAGGCAGCGAGAACATACTGAGATTCCTTGTATCACTAATAGAACAACTGGCTAACGAGCCGGAACTCCTCTTGACCCTGGAGACTTACTTCCTTCAGAGTCGACGTCGCACCCCTACTGCAAAGTATCTGGGAATCCATCCAAACACCCTTAACTATCGACTGGGACGCATTGAAAGCATACTGTGCGCCAGCCTGGATGACATTAACTGGGTTAGCCGGCTGGATATAGCCTTGAAACTTCGCCGACACTCGCTCAACAAGTCGATAAAAGAATAGATACCCTTAGACCGAAATTTGAAAACATTCAGAAAGTGCCAGCTGATTACTGACCATAAAACAACCATAGAAAAGCGAAAATGTATAAAAAAATCAAAACAAGGCATTTTCGCCTGCTTTTCACTTCCAATATACTTTTCATCTTGTCTTTATCCGTCCCGACCATCCCTTACTGGGGACCGGTTTTTGGATTTCTACTAGCAACTTGCACATCCTTCCTCATTCTGAAAGACGACAAACCCGCAAAATCAATCTATACTATCGGAATTTTAAACCTAATAATTTACGTCCTGGGGTTTT
>NZ_JACMZT010000021.1:0-106219 GCF_017349615.1 Pseudomonas sp. GW531-T4 | reverse complement strand
GATGTGTTCAAGCGGGTGCCCTGGGGCAAGGCGATGATGTGGATCTTCCTGCTCAGCGACACCTTCATCTTCACCTGCTTCCTGACCGGCTACATGTCGGTGCGCATGAGTGCCACCGCCCCCTGGCCGAACCCCAGCGAAGTGTTCGCCCTGACCATCGGTGGCGTTGAAATCCCGTTGATCCTGATCGCCATCATGACCTTCGTGCTGATCAGCAGCAGCGGCACCATGGCCATGGCCGTGAACTTCGCCTATCGCCGTGTACGCGGCAAATGCGCGGCCCTGATGCTGGCTACCGCGGCCTTCGGGGCGACCTTTGTCAGCATGCAGGCGTTCGAGTGGAGCAAGCTTATCGCCGAAGGCGTACGCCCCTGGTCGAACCCCATGGGCGCCGCGCAATTCGGTGCCAGCTTTTTCATGATCACCGGTTTCCACGGGCTGCATGTATCGATCGGCGTCATTTACCTGTGCATCGTCGCCTTCAAGGTATTGCGCGGTGACTACGAGCGCTCCGGCAACTATCAGATCGTCGAGATCGCCGGGCTGTACTGGCACTTCGTGGACCTGGTGTGGGTATTTATCTTCGCTTTCTTCTACTTATGGTGAGCCCGCAGAGGAGTACCGGCGATGGCACATGCACAAGGTCAACAGCATCCAGTGAGCTTGTACCTGAAGATCTGGGGGCTGTTGTTCGTACTCAGTACCCTGTCCTACCTGGTCGACTACTTTCACTTCGAGGGCTATTTCAGGTGGTCGCTGATCCTGGTCCTCATGCTGTTGAAGGCGGGCCTGATCGTTTCCATCTTCATGCACATGGCGTGGGAACGCCTGGCGATGGTCTACGCCATACTCGTCCCGCCCTTGTGTCTGCTGGTGCTGGTGGGCCTGATGGCAGCCGAGGCGGATTACGTGTTTTCCACCCGGGGGATTTTCCTCGGGCAATGACTGGCTTCCGCCTCCGGCGTTCAACGGCGTTCTATATCGTTCGCTTGAACTGATGCCATTTCTGCAGCCAGGCCACTACCCAGTGAGGGGCTGCTGCGCCGGTTCCGGCGACCTGCAACTGTGGGTGATGGCTGATGACCCGATCCAGGACAGCTTCCTGAGCGGGTTCCACATCCACGAAGAAGATGTGCTCGCCGTCCCTTACCGTCTTTTTCAAATTGCTGAAGTGGGCATTGGGTACCTGGATACCGAAGAAGCCGCCTTCCCAGATACAGAAGCCCAGGATCACGATCGCCAGGAAGATGAACGGCACCCAGCCGGCCGCGGACTCGGTCCAACCTGCCAGATAGGCACCGAGCAGTACCAATGCCGCGAGCGGTATGCCAATGACCGCGCCAATCTCGCCGGAGTGAACGACATCCTGCTTCATGAGTGAATTCACATCATGCAGGTGATGCTGCTCGACATCCGCATCCCGGTCGCTGAGCACATGAATCTGCTCGGTACTGATGCCGCTGGCTTCCAGTTCGCTTTCAACGGTTTCCAGCTCGTCGAGATTATCGCTGATGTAAAAGTGTCGGTTCATGAGTCACCTCCTACTTCATCGTCGCAGAGGCCCCCATTTTTTCTGCAGTCGTTATCTGAAATTCCAGACCGTTTTTCCTGCCGCTCTGGATAACACCGCACGCTTGTCGCTAGCTAAAAAAGTATAGCACCACCCTCCGCAACGCCTTGCCGGCCGGGGGCTGCGGGCACATAGGGCAATCTGAGGGGGGGTGAGTCCTTCTGTTCGAATTGGCCTGGTGAAGTGGGTATCAGCAGTCGGTGCCCGCAGTCTCGGGAGGCAGGGACATTAGCCCAGAAACAACAAAGCCCTCGCATCGTTGCGAGGGCTTTGTTTTGTAGGGTGCCGCACCGGGAGTCGCAGCCAGACACTGCTTATGCAGTGTCTGCCTCAGCGCTTACCTGGCGATTTATTACTTGCTCAGTTTGACCGCCAGTTGTGCCACGTATTGGCCTTGATGACGGGCGATCTCCAATTCACGGGCATCAGGCTGGCGAGAGCCGTCACCACCGGCAATGGTGGATGCGCCATAAGGCGTGCCACCGCCGACACTGGAAGTGTCGAACAAGGCTGGCGAGCTATAACCGATGGGCACAATGATCATGCCGTGGTGAGCCAGGGTGGTCCACGTGGAGGCAATGGTCATTTCCTGGCCACCACCCGTACCTGTCGAGGTGAATACACTGGCGAGCTTGCCAACCAGCCCGCCCTTGGCCCACAGCCCGCCGGTCTGGTCGAGGAAGTTGCGCATCTGACCGGACATATTGCCGAAGCGGGTCGGGGTACCCAGGATGATTGCGTCGTAGTCGCCCAGCTCGCCTGGTGTGGCCACCGGAGCGCTCTGATCCACTTTCCCATGGGCAGCCTTGAAGGCTTCCGGGTCCATGGTTTCGGGTACGCGTTTGATAGTGACCTCGACCCCGGGAACGCTCCGGGCACCTTCCGACACGCTCTGGGCCATTGTTTCGATATGACCGTACATCGAATGATAAAGAACCAATACCTTAGCCATGCGTACTTCCTCTTGAGGTGTGTTTTGAGCTGACTGACTGCCTGTTAAATAGGCGATCAGATTAGTTATCCATCCCACCGTTTCACCCTGCATCTGCGTGAGTCGTGGCGCATGATCGATCTAATTGGCTTCTGTGAATATGAGAAAATATCGAACGGGATGTTCGAGAAAATTGATCGTTGTAAAACAACGATGACTGATGGGGGCGACTGTTCTTTTATGAACAGGTCATGAATGTTTTTACTTTCTGCGGCAGGAGTGCGTTTTTAATTGATTGAAATATATAAGGAATATATTTGGATTAAATAACTGATAGCCCCCTTGATAGGGGCTTGGAGAGCGGCGTGGTACTGAAGGGAATTTGAAAGCGAGGAGGGATGTCGGGCAAGGCTCTATGAAAGACTCAGAATCGCCCACTGATACCCAACAGTGGCCCCTTCTGGACAATGTCGTAGACAAAACCGTCATGGCGATAATTCACCCCCATGGCCCGGTAACCGGCCACCGCGGAAAAGCCGGGCAAGAACTCCCAGCCCGCCAGTGCGGCCAGATCCCAGTCTTCCCGGGACTGCCCGGCACCCACCATGCCCCAGGATGACAACCAGAATCGGTCGTTCACGGCATAGTGCCCACGCAGCCCCACCATGGCGTCCGCCCAGGTAGCCTGGTCGGACCCGGACAGGCCGCCAGCAGGTCCACCATGCAGGGTGATGGCGGTGCTGCTGTACCAGACGCGCACGCCGCCCGCGACGTCCAACCGATGATTGTCATCCCCCAACACGGTATATCCGCCCCCCAGGAATCCGCAAGCCGTCTTGCTTTCCACCTCAAGCTTGGACGCCGGAGCGCCCGCTGGTAGACGGTTGCGGGTATCGGTGTCGATGTACATCAAGTCGGCGAGCACGCTGTAGGGGCCGCGCCGCGCCTCGCCCATCAGCATCACCGACATATCGACAGTGCGCGCGATGTCCGAGAAATCGGACTTTATAAACTGCGTCCCGGTGCTACGGTGGCCTACGTGTCCACGGATCCCGGCGCCCCACAGGTAAGGCCCGCCGTTGAACTGCCAACTGTCATCGTCTGCTGCCATGGCCACGATCGGCAGGCTGGAGCCGGCGGCCGTGAAGGCGCTGACCAGCAGAGCCAGGCGGGCATGCCTGAGCCGTGACGATGAACGGGGGTGATCACTGTGCATCATGGTGTTTCTCCGATCAGTGCTGGGTCAGCGCGAGCGCCACATCCTCGGCCCCACAGTCTTGTGTAGGCTTCAGACCGGCCTTCTGAGCCGCCTTGACCTCTTCCTTCGCCGCCGCCAGGTCCGCCAGGAACGCCGGATTGCCGTGCAGGCTCGCCACCGTGGCGGCCCCCATGATGCGGCCGGCATCCACGTCGCTCTGCCAGTGTGCGTCGCAGATCACCCGGCTCTGGCCGTATGCCAGGCCACGGGTCATCAATTCGGTGGCGCGTGCAGGATTGATCTCGGCCAGGACCAGGCCCCAGGCCCAGCCCGCAGCGGAGTGGCCGGATGGCCAGGAACCATCCGTGCGCAGCAGTGGCTCCATGTCCTTGCGGCACGTGCCTTCGTTGTGCACCACGAAGGGGCGGGTACGGTTGTAGGCATTCTTCCCGGCGTAGGTAGAGCCGCCTGCATCCGTCAGGGTGCGCTGCATCAACGTATAGAGATGAGGCGTGTCTTTTTCGCTGATCTGGGTGCCCAGCGCGCAGGAGAATGTTTTCGCCGGGCCCGGGAATGATAGTTCCGCGTCCGCCGCCGCGAGTTTCTCCCGGACCGAGCCACGCAGCGCCAGCGCGGCACGGCGTGCTTCCTCGTCCCGTGCCAGCGCCGCAGAGTCAGGTTTGGGTGGGGCGCCGAGCAACGCCAGGTGCACTGGCAATTCGGCCGGGGCGAGATAGCCTGGAGCCAGCTTGAAATGAGGGTCCGTGACGGTCGTGGTGGCATCCTCGGCAAGCACCAGCCCCGACCAGAGCAAGCCGGCCAGGGACAGCGTCACCCCCCAGGGTTCATGTACTTTTTTCATCGACTGCTTCCTTCTTTATGTCGCACACGGTCCCGACGGTTGATCAGAACCGGTACAAGGCATTCAGGTAGGCACCTGCTCCGACCTTCTCACCCGTCAGCGGGCTGTCGCGGGCGTCGGAGACCAGGGCATAGGTCTTGATGCCACCTTCCAGTGCCAGCTGTGGCTGCCATTGCCAGGTCAGGCCCAGCTTCAAGGTCACGTCCCGCATTCCGCCACCCGGGTGGTACTCATCGAACCGGGTGCGTGCGGCTTGCTGGGCCGTGACGCCGAAGCGGGCCATCATGTCGTTCTCGTTGCTCCAGGTGCCGTACAGCGTCGAGTCCAGGGTCAAGGTCGAAGACAGTGGGTATGCAGTGGCGACCCCGGCTTCCAGGTACGCCGTGCGCCCCAGGCTTTCGCCACCGTAGTTACGGTTCTGGCTCGATTGCAGACCGCGAACGAACAGGCGGCCGTTCGGCAGGATCCAGTACACTTCCGCCCCGACCAGGGCAGTGCTGTCCAGGTTGCCCATTCCCTTCAAGTAGTCATCACGACCGTCCAGGGTATGAATTCTTTCCTTGCGCCCCTGGTCATAACCGATCAGCAGGGCCACCCCGAAAGGCGCCAGCCCCGGCAAGTCCCAACGCAGCCCCTCCGGGAAGGCTGCGGTAAAGGTGCCCCAGTCTTCGGTAGGCAAGACCGCTTTCAGCTTCAGGGACGGGAACGCGGCGTAATGTGAAGAGCCTTCATACAAAGGGCCAACGGCAATTCCGCCGCCTACCGTCACGGATGGCGTGCCGTTTGAATCGTCGAGGGCTGCGTGTGCAGGCAATGCCAGCGTCAATGCGAGTGCCGCACCTATGATGAACATCACCGGATGTCTGAAAGAATTTGGATTATCTTTGGTCGTCATTGTTTATTTCCTTTGGTGTGAACTCTGTAGTGCAGAGCCATCCCTGGCTTGATAAGCCATATCAAACTTGGTGACCTTTGCGTTTAACTCTACTGAGGTGTCAGCCCATTAATCTGACGAACCAGCCACTATTCGAATAATTAAACTTATAGAGCGACGGGCTGCGGCTGTGGAAAACTCCATTGGCCATTCAGTATTTCGTTACTTGGCTGATAAAGCCTGACCGTATAGTTCCATCCGGGCATGGTAGGCAGGCAATTAGCTATCTTTCCGTCGCAACTACCGAACTGAATGACAATCGAACCATCATCACTTTTTTTGGCCGTGAGGTTATTCAACGAATAGGCGTCATATGGGTTTTTTTGAAAGTATCCATCTGCGTTGTAAACACTTACAGACCAGAAACTGTTGACCGGGACATGTCCAACTTTGAGACGGTAAACGGTTTTCCCATCGTTCTGCGGTATCACACCGCCGAGGTAGATTGCGTCCTTGCTCGGGTTTCCGCCCCACCCCGTCGCAGTTCCGATCAGGTGGTGGATCGGATCGACCCCACCTTTAGGGCCAAAGGACTGGTTGTAGTTGGGAATCGTCGAACCAAGAACCGCCAGGGCATCACGCATCTTTTTCTGGCTCGCCTGATCCCACTTCGGCACTGCGAATGCCCCCGGCTTGGCCTGGCTGACCTTGATTGCGTCCTGCAGTCCATGCACCTGCTCAAGGTCTTCTCGATCTGTGGGATCGAAGAACATGCGGACAGCGACAAAAATATAGCGTGTGCCGATATCCTCTTTCGTCAGCGTATGGCGGCCGGCACCGTAAACGACGGCGGTTACGTAGTGATCTTCGTTGACCACTTGCATCGACATGAACCGCTCGCCGGCCTCAGGCAATGTGATCGTGACTGGACCGGCATCGAGATCGAACACCGCTGACGAGTAAAGCGTGTCCCGATTCATTCGGATGACATCCTGAGCGTCGATGGGAACCGGTTCGCGGCTATGGACAAACCGACCAAAACCTCCACTGGCCACCCTTTTACCCATGTAGAGGTCGGACTCGGCACGGATAAAATTATCGACACCCACCAGCGTCGCCCCATCAGAGGATGACTGAGTGTTTGCACTCGCAAAAGTTGCCAGCGTCAGGGCGACGATGCCGGCCGTGAATGAGTAGGGCATTTAAACCTCTTGATCTTATAAGAAGTGATTCCATTCACCAGCTTCAGACTTTTGCTTGTGCCTGGATTGCTTGCTGCACCGCTCGCTGGTGTTGGCATTACCTTTTCAGACTGTATAAGAACGTCTTGATGGAAACTTGCCATTTGGTGCCAAAAGGCGAAGCCATTACGCATCGCCTGTTGGCGGAGTTCGCACAGAAATGGCTGCAGGGATCAGGACGACAAGCCATATCCCGGTAGTTGCAGGCTTCGCAGGTCTCTATTAGATGGTCCGGCGGGAGGGGGGAAGTGGTTAGGCGAAGACGCTGTCTTGAGTTTTAATAATCAAGTTTCAAGGCCGAGCGGTAGCGCGACGGTGAACTCCCAGTCCAGCGTTTGAAGGCTCGAGTAAAGTGCGCTTGATCGCTGTAACCCACCATGTAGGCAATCTCGGTCGCAGTGTATTTACCGCTGGCAATGAGCTGAAGGGCTTCGCTGCGACGCGTCTCGTCGCGTAAATCTTCGAAGTCGATGCCGCAGTATTTGAGACGACGTTGCAGCGTTCGAGAAGACAGTCCGATGTTTCTGGAAATAGCGGTAAGTTTGGATTGATCCTGGTCCGATATCTGCTCGATAAGCACGCCTGCCGCTTCCGCGGTCGACCTCAAGGCTTCGGTGACTTTCCAGGCGTCATCCCGAACAGCTTGCAGGGGAGTGCCTAGCAGCTCACGGTCGAATTCGATCATGTTGTACTGCGCGTTCATTTCGAGATTCGGCCCCAGGTATTCTTCGAGCGCCTCGTCTCCTCTTTCCCTTGGGTTTTGCAGATGCACGCGTATGGCGCCAGGCTCGCCGGACATGAGCGGTACTTTTCTAAGCAGCGCAAGAGTGCCGAGAATGACTTGCTTCGGATCAGCCCCGTGCTGTCCGGTAAATTGCTGGATCAGTTTTGTCGTACGGCCTTCGGTGACGATTTTTACTTCTCCTCCTTGATGCAGTAAGTCCGTATAGATCGACGCCACTGCACAAGCCTGAGCGAGGTTGGTTGAGTCCAATATCAACTCGCCCCAGGCACCGAGAGAGCGTACTTCGATCAGGTGTCCCACACATGCGCCGCCGAAGGGGTCCTGTGCGATAGCTGCCATTTCATTGGCTATATGAAAGCAGGCCGCTCGCGGTACCCAGGCATCAGGGTTTTGAAAAACATGAGGGGAAATACCGTAACGCCGAAAGAACTCCAGCGGCGACACCCCTCGCATGCTCAGATAGGGGGCTATGTGCCGAAGAGTGCTGAGTTTGATGGACGGCGTAGCATTCGTCATAAGCGTTCGCACCTGTTTTTAAAGGCAATGCACGTGAAAACCGTCTTAGCCCGCAGGGAACACTAGCGCAAAACTTTTGCCAAGGTAGAGGTCGTCGCCGTCGAAAGCTTGTAGGCGCAGTTGGTGGGCTTGGCTGAGCGGCAAGCCGAATCGGCGAGGAGCTCGACATAAGGGGGCTCCCTTTGTATCGAATGGCCTTAGCCCTAAAACGGCCGCAATCCACCCGGTTTTTGCCGTAACCCGACAGAACCCCAAAACGAAAAAACCCGCCAGAAGGCGGGTTTTTCGGGAGTTCCAGAGATTTTGAAAGCCTTCTCTGGAACCTTGTATGGTGCCGGCACCAGGAGTCGAACCCGGGACCTACTGATTACAAGTCAGTTGCTCTACCAACTGAGCTATACCGGCGTGTCAGGGCGACGATTATAGCGATTGGCAAGGTTCTGTAAACCCCTGAAATCTGACTATTTTTGCAGATGCTCCGGCTACCTTGGGATCGATGTTCGCATGGGTGCCCTTGGAGCGGTCCAAGCGGAAAGTGGCGTAGCACTCATTGGCGTCGCGTCATACCACCGAACTGGCCGGTCAGGGGGGCATTGCTGGGGCCGCTGGTTTTATAACCTTGGTGGGGGCAGTCGGTCCTTGAGCGTGTACTGGCTGCTGAGTGCGGGCTGTTCGCTGAGTTTGTGCTGATAGGCGCTCAGCTCGGACAGCGGCACATCAAAGCGTTTCAACCATTGATCCGCCGACCACCCGGTAAGACGAACTTCGCCATCATGAGAACCACCATGAAGGTCGCCGACTGTTTCGTAACGCAGCTCCTTGAGCTCATGGTTCAGCAGCACGTAGGCGGGAGGCCGTGGGAAGTCGGCATCGCCTATCACGGATGGTTCGTTTCCGGCCTGGATGATCACGCCGGCACCGTAGTCATAAAAAGCGAAATGGCTGTCAGGCAACCTGGCCTGTAGTGCCTTTAAACCTCCTGCGCTTTCCAGGCGTGGTTTGTTGAGTACGGTCAGCCAGCTCACGGTTTTGATTTTGTTCTTCTGGAACTCGGGCCGGTTGGCCAATAGGGGGGCCAGGCCTGCATCCAGCCCGGGCATGCTTTCGCTCATGTAGGCTTCTGTTGCTTCGTTGCCGTCTCTTTTGGTCACGGACAGGTTTAGCGCATAACCGGCATAGCCCTGTTCCGCTTTCAGACGGGCTGCACAATCGAGGAACAAGCGCAGGAAGTCGAGACGGTGCTCTTCGAAGAAGAGGATCGGGACTGAAAACTCCAGCACGCTGAGGTCATCCCCCATTTTTGCTTCCCAGCCACGCTGGCCGAACAACTCGAAAAACCAGGGACTGGCGTCTACCGCTTCACGGCCACCGGTGTAGTAAAAACTCAGGTGATCGTTTTCTTTCATGGTGGCCAGCATCTCGATCAGGGATCTGGCCTTGTTGTAAGGGGTCAATGCTGAACCTTCAGGCGGTTCTTCTCGCCATAGCCACCTCAACTCAGGCCCTGCCAGGCGCTGGTAGTCGTTGAAGCATCGACCAAGTTCTTCGCGTACCGGAACGGTATGGGCATCCTTGAAATACAAGGTGCCTCGGATGCAGAGCGCTGCTCCAATGTAGTCTTGCCGCCCACCCTTCATCAGTAAATGGCCCGGGATCTCCAGGGCGAAAGGCATTTTTTCCAGCTCGGCGGCTAAGTCGAAAGGTTCACTCATGGTCGGTTCCTTTAAATCACATGGCGCCGGCGGGTACCGGGAATCTCGGGACAGGCGTCTTGCCGCGGCTCAGTAGCCACGCGGCGGCGGCTGCAATCGCTGCGGCCCACCCCAGCTCTTCAGACGGGACTCTAGAAGTTTGCTCTTCCTGGGTGCAGTCGCATTCTCTGGCATCGAGGGTGACCACCTTATTGCTGCCCCCTGCAATTTTCGCGTATTCAGCCGTCTGTTTCGTGTTTGGAGAATCGGGTGGAAACTTCATTTCCACAACCTGTTTGATGTTGTCTTGGGTCGGAGGTTTTCTCGGGTCATTCACGATGACGACGTCTGGTCGGCGAATCATGCCCGTGCCTGCTTCGAATGGTGGGTGATCTGGGTCCTGATCCCAGTATTTCTTGATCCAGCCGGGGATCCAGCTATGAGGGTTGTCGCCACTCTGGCTGTCCATGATCGGAACGGGCGGCTTTTTGGTCATGTCGTAGCTGACTTCCGGCTTCAGCGGGCTTCGCCCCATAAGGATTTTGTCCAGCCCGTTCAGGCGCGCGGCAACGCACTGCTGTTTAAGGTTTTTGCCGTCCACCGCTACGTTAGGTGTTGCCTGGCAGTAACAGGCCGCCGAGCAGAGAACTTTTTTGTCTCCAGGGGCGAGTCTGGGTTTTGTCAGGCCTACATCCGTTGTCTGCCCTGGTGCTGACATGCCGCCGGTCGACAAGGGGTTATCACCACTCATTGATCATCTCCATAGATCAGGTCGAACTTCAGTGTTTCCGGCTGCTCGTTGTTCACCCAGGATGTGTAGCCTTCTGCATCGGTAGTTTGTATCGACTCTCCGCTGCTGGAGCTGATACGCACTTGTTGGCCGGCGATGGCCTTGCCGGTTTCTCTGTCGAACACCCGGAAGCGGCCTTTGAATGGACTTGTGCCCATGCCCTGGATCGGTGCCATGGGGCTGGGGACGAAGGTATCGCCAATGATGATTGTCCCGGAGCCACCGATCACTACGTTGCCATGGGTGCCGAGGCTATCGACCGTTGCTGCGTTTTTCCCGTTTATGAACACTGTCGCCGAGAGGTTTCCGGACAGCTTTCCTCCGCATGCTGAAGGGTCATCCAGGCGAGCGGCCGGTAGTCCGTCGAACAGTACGTCGGGGGAGCCCGAGGCGATTGGATTGGTACCGTGGCCGGGTAGTGGGCAGGCGGTAGGGTCGGTAACGCGAGCTGCAGGTTTCCCGCTCATATCGGGCTCCGTGTCAGGTCGGGCAGAAGGGATTGAGTACGTGGCGAGTTTGGTTTACGCGAAGCAGGGAGCGTAGCGAGGAGAGGTGGGGCCTTGGGATGACTCACGCTGTCCAGATGCTGCGATAGACACCCAGCCTGAGAGCCGTGCCGCGTTTGCTGGCAAAAAGAAGTCATGGTCGTCTCGTCCTTGTGACCGTATGTGCCTGATAACGCCTCGCTGAAACATATCCCTGTTCGAGCTGAGGTAGGCGGAAATACTCGGCCGCCGAGACTGTTTTTGCAAGCCCGCGGGGAACGTGTGAGTCAAGCAGTCACAGCGCAGCATGAGGCTATTGCTTGATTGACGCTCTCAGTGACGTCCGCCGCGCACCAGCACTTTCTTGAGTTTTTCGATGGCGCGCCATGAGCGGCTGTTGCGCAGGGCGTGGAGTTCGGCTTCGGCGCGGTCGGCGCGTTGGCGTTCGGCGATCAGGGCCTGTTCCAGGTCGGTGGCGGGGGCGACGAAGCGGTGGCCGGGGTTGAACTGGAATTCGTCGAGGTTGCACGGCGGGATGTCGAAGGCGCCCCTGAGGTTCAGGTGTTCTTCGGCCAGGTAAAAGGTGTTGATGCCATCGAACACCACAGGGTGATAGCCGGCGCCGGTAACCAGGGTTTCCCAGGCCTGGTCGCGGTTCCACGGGGTTTCGATCAGCAGGATCCACGGTCGCCAGCGGCTGAAGTCCATGCTGCGCAGCACGGTTTCTTCGTGGCCTTCGACGTCGATCTTGAGGAAATGGATCGGGCCGTCGACATGAGCCTCGCAGATATCGCTCAGGGTGCGCGAGCTGACGATCTGAGTCTGCACCGGCATGCCGGCGTCCTTGTGCTGCTGGGCGATGGCGGGGTCGAGGGTGGACAGGCCGGTGTCGGCGATACCGTAGAAGGTCAGGGCCTCGGCGTTGTCGCCGGCTGCGCATTGCAGGTTGGTGTCCCGGGGGCGCTCCTGGCACAGGGCGTCGTAATAGCTGGGTACCGGTTCGACGTTGATCCCGCTCCAGCCACGGTCGTAGAAGGCGCGGGTCACGGAGTCGGCGGTGGGGTGGTTGGCGCCGACGTCGATGTAGAGGCCTTTTTCGACATGTTTGAGCGCGCGCCACAGGCGGATGTCTTCGAAATTCTGTGCATAAGAAATGAACGTCACTGTCTTTTCCCGTCAGTCACAAAGGTTCTGGCTCGGACGCGCCCGCGAGCGCCTGCGTCTGTATAACAAGCGCCGCCAACCGGCGCAATTTGCTGCCTGCCAGGTGCCGGTTTTCGGCGGTTATGTCCTTTGGTATTAACGCTTATGCACAATCGATGGCCGTTGCACGGCAATTCCGGTCGATTTTGTGGATCCGTTCTCAGTTCGCCGCAACTGGCTGTTTTTTCGTTGATTTATTTTTATGAACAAAAAATGACCAGCTATGGATTAGGCCTGTAACAGGCACTTTCAGTGGCTTTGGCAGGAATTCATCAACAGAGTTATCCACAGGCTGGGTGGGGTGGTGGATCCAAGTTATCCACGTTCCGCCAGCAGCATCAGGTTGCGTGGGGTGAGCGGTGCCGGGCAGAACTGGCCCAGTTGCACGCGATAACCCTGTTCCTGCAAAAACAGCCCGCGATCGAGCACCAGCCACAGCTCCAATGGCCGACGGAACAGGCCGCGCAGCAGCTCCAGGTTGCGCACCTGGGCCAGGCGCTGCCAGCCGGCGGCCTCCAGCGCCGGCCAGTCCTGCGAGCCGACTGTGGATAAGTGCTTGAGGGCGGCCAGGTCGCGGCAGTAGTCGGCGAAGGGTTTGTCCAGCCAGCTGGCGGGCAGCGACGGGGTGGGCAGGTATTCATCGCCCCCGCGCAGCCGGCGTTGCAGCAGGTCGAAGGCCAGGCGCCGGGCCATGGAGCTGTCGCGCTGGCGGCGTACCCGGGCGCCGGCGGTGACGGTCTCGCTCAGGGGCAGGCCGAGGTCGTCGAGGGAGAGTTGCAGCGTCGAGCCCTTGGCCGGGCCGGAAAGCGGCTGGTACTCGGCGTGGCTGATGCGGTTGTAGCAGCAGGGCGCGATGGCCAGTTGGCGACAGCCGCACTCGCTGGCCAGTCGCATCAGGCGCACATGCAGGTCACCACAGGCGTGCAAGGCCACCGGGGTGTGTTCGGCGCTCAGGCGGACAGCGGCGTCGGCGGCGAGCACGTCTTGCTGCAGGTGGCTGGCCGGCAGCCGATGGTGTTCGCTCAGTTGCCGGCCGCTGGCGACCAGGGCCGGGTCGTATTCCAGGCAGGTCAGCTGTTGCCCGGGTTGCAGCAGGCGGCGGCCGAGGTGGCCCTTGCCCGAACACCAGTCCAGCCAGTGGCCGGGTGCCTGGGTGAACTCCAGGCAGGCGGCGAAGGCTTCGATCTGTTGCCATTTACGCCCGGGTACGTCGACGTTGAGGCGTTGGCGGGCAGCTGGTACCTGGTGCGT
Organism: Pseudomonas sp. GW531-T4; assembly: GCF_017349615.1. Lineage (NCBI taxonomy): Bacteria > Pseudomonadati > Pseudomonadota > Gammaproteobacteria > Pseudomonadales > Pseudomonadaceae > Pseudomonas > Pseudomonas sp. GW531-T4. Next base: position 92,862 of record NZ_JACMZT010000021.1, on the reverse strand, counting down.
TGGCAGCTCGGCCACGGCGCCTAGCGCGGCGGCAGTCCGCGCCAGATCGGGGAAGGGCGCGGGAGCATCGAGCAACTCGGGGTGGTTATGGCTGGCCTCGGCATCGTCCAGGCTGCGCTGGCGCAGCCATTGGGCGAGTTCGTGGTGCCGGGCTTCCCAGGGCAGTTGCAGCTCGGTGAAGGGGCGTGGACGCCAGAGCTGTTGATGGTCGAGCAGGAAGCGGTCCAGGGCCTGGAAGCGGGTGAGGAGTTCGGGGCCTTGGAGGATGGAGGGCATGGCGGGCTCGGCGGTGTCTGGGGGATGGCAATCGCGAGCAAGCTCGCTCCTACAGGTTAGCGGGGCGCCGGTAGGAGCGAAGGGTTCAGCGGCCTTGGCATTGCTCGACGCGCAGCCAGCGTTCCAGCAGCTTGAAGCCTTGCACCAGCACGTAGGACATCAGCAGGTAGAACACCCCGGCGGCGAAGAAGATCTCCACCGGCAGGTAGGTGCGGGCGATGATGGTGCGGGCCATGCCGGTCAGTTCCAGCAGGGTCACGGTACTGGCCAGGGCGCTGGCCTTGAGCATCAGGATCACTTCGTTGCTGTAGGCGGGCAGGCCGATGCGCGCGGCCCGGGGCAGGATGATGTAGAACAGCGCCTTGGGCTTGGACATGCCCAGCGCCCGCGCCGCTTCGATCTCGCCCGGCGGGATGGCCTGGATCGCCCCGCGCAGGATCTCGGCGATATAGGCCGCGGTGTGCAGGGTCATGGTGGCGGTGGCGCACCAGAACGGATCGCGCAGGTATGGCCACATCGCGCTGTTACGCACCGCGTCGAACTGCGCCAGGCCGTAGTAGACCAGGAACAGCTGCACCAGCAGTGGCGTGCCGCGGAAGAAGAAAATGTAGGCATAGGGTAGGGCGCGCACGTACCACAGGCGCGACGAGCGGGCGATGCCCAGCGGAATGGCCAGCAGCAGGCCGGCGATGACCGCGATGGCCACCAGCTCCAGGGTCAGCGTGGCGCCCTGGGCCAGCTTGGGCAGCCACTTGATGATCACTTCCCAGTTCATGAAGCGCTCCTCGCGAAGCCGCGAGCGGCGCGTTTTTCCAGGAAGTGCATGCCAGTCATGGCCAGCACGGTCAGGCCCAGGTACATGAAGGCCGCCACCATATAGAAGGTGAAGGGTTGCTTGGACACGGTCACGGCGATCTGCGAGTGACGCATGATTTCTTCCAGGCCGATCACCGACACCAGCGCGGTGTCCTTCATCAGGATCATGAACAGGTTGCCCAGGCCCGGCAGGGCGATGCGCCACATCTGCGGCATGATCAGCTTGGTGAAGATCCGCCATTTCGACAGGCCCAGGGCCACGCCGGCCTCACGATGGCCCTTGGGGATGGCGAGGATCGCGCCACGGAACACTTCGGTGGCGTAGGCGCCGAAGCACAGGCCGAGGGCGATGACCCCGGCGGCGAAGGCGTTGAGTTCCAGCTCCGGGTTGCCGAAGAACTCACCCAGGGCGCGCATCAGGTTGACGGTGCCGAAGTAGATCAGCAGCACCCAGAGCAGCTCGGGAACGCCGCGCACCAGGGTCGAATAGGTGCCGCCAAGCCATTGCAGCGGCTTGTACGGGGAAGTCTTGGCCAAGGCGCCGAGCAGGCCGAGCACCAGCCCCAGGCACAGCGCGGAAAGAGCCAGCTTGACGGTCATCAGCGCGCCAGCGGCGAGCGCCGGGCCGAATCCGTAGAGATCGATATTCATGGATGGTTATTCAAGTCGCGGCAGGCTTTGCTAAGGACCGGCGCCCTCGGGGGAGGGCGCCGGGCAGGCCAGTCAGTATCAGTAGATGCTGAACGGGAAGTACTTGTCGTTGATTTTCTTGTAGGTGCCGTCAGCCACGATTTCTTTCAGCGCGGCGTTGAGCTTCTCGCGGATCGGATCGTTCTTGCGCACGGCGATGCCGATCTTGTCGCTTTCTTCAACCGGATCGCCCTTGAACTCGTAAGGCTTGCCCGCTTCGCTTTTCAGCCACTCGTAGTTGACGTACTTGTCGGCCAGGATCGCGTCCAGGCGGCCGGAAGTCAGGTCGAGGAAGGCATTTTCCTGGGTGTCGTAGAGCTTGATGGTGATGTCGTCGCCCAGGTTGTCTTCCAGCCAGGTGCCGGCCAGGGTGGCACGCTGCGCACCGATGATCTTGCCCTTGAGGGAAGCCTTGTCGGTCTTGAAGTCGGCCTTGTCTTTAGGGGCGATGAACTGCAGCTTGTTGGAGTAGTACGGGTCGGTGAAGTCCACCGCCTGCTTGCGCTCGTCGGTGATCGACATCGAGGAGATCAGGAAGTCGAACTTCTTGGCGTTCAGGGCCGGGATGATGCCGTCCCAGTCGGAGGTGACCACTTCGCACTCGACCTTCATCTTGGCGCACAGGGCATCGCCGATGTCTTTGTCGAAGCCGACGACCTGGCCGCTGGCATCCTTGTTGTTGAACGGCGGGTAGGCCGCTTCGATGCCCATCTTCAGTTTGTCGGCGGCCATCGCATTGGCCGAGAACACCAGAGTGGCGGCAGCGGCCAGGAGGAATTTCTTATAGCTCTGCATGCGTGTTGCTCCGTTAGCGGTTGCTGGACATGAATTGTTTGCAGCGCGCCGAAAGCGGGTTCTCGAACACCTGCTGTGGCGATCCTTGCTCTTCCACCAGGCCCTGGTGCAGGAACACCACTTCACTGGAAACCTGACGGGCAAAGCTCATTTCGTGGGTGACCAGCAGCATGGTCCGGCCTTCTTCGGCCAGGGCGCGGATCACGTTGAGCACTTCCTGGACCATTTCCGGGTCCAGTGCCGAGGTCGGCTCGTCGAACAGGATGACTTTGGGCTGCATCGCCAGGGTGCGGGCAATGGCGGCGCGTTGCTGCTGGCCGCCGGAGAGCTGGGCCGGGTAGGCGTGGCGCTTGTCGGCGATGCCGACCTTGGCCAGCAGCGCCTCGGCCACTTCGATGGCTTCGGCCTTGCTCTGGCCGAGCACCCGGCGCGGGGCCTCGATGATGTTGTCGAGCACGCTCATGTGCGGCCAGAGGTTGAAGTTCTGGAACACGAAGCCGATTTCGCTGCGCAGGCGGTTGATCTGCTTGCCGTCGGCGGCGACCAGTTCGCCGTTCTTGGCGGCCTTGAGCTTGAGTTCTTCACCGGCCACCAGGATCTGGCCCTGGTGCGGGTTTTCCAGGAGGTTGATGCAACGCAGGAAGGTGGACTTGCCGGAACCGGAGGAACCCAGGATCGAGATCACATCGCCGTCGCGTGCGGTCAGCGAGACACCCTTGAGTACCTCCAGCGAGCCGTAGCGTTTGTGCAAGTTGCGGATTTCAAGCGCGGGCGTGGCCTCAGCCATGTGCGGTCCTCATGAGTTCATTGCGCTCCTGCTGGTAGCGGCTTTCCTGGCGAGGCGCCAACCTAGCATAGCGTTCGAATGACAGCCAACAGCGCTTCAGGGTGTAAGCAGACGGCGTGTGACAGGTTGTCGCATCGGCACAGCAGACTGTCGCCCCATCAACAACCGAACGCCCGTTTGAACCCTGTTCCCAGCGGGTGTCGCGTAAAAAAAGGCGCGATGGTGCCAGCTTTGGCCGGGTGTTGGAAGGGTAAAACGGCCAAAGGTTGCGTATCCGCCCTCTATTTGTGCGTCGCACACTTTTTGTGTGTGTTTCTGGTGCACTGGTTCGTTCTACAAATGGGTGGTGCGGTAACGTTCTGGCGCAAGGCCATTAATCTCAAGGACTTACGCTCATCCGCCGGTCGCCTTCGCAGGCCGCGCCGGCTGGGAGCCTGTAACATTTTGGCGCAAATCTTGCGTAAGAAATAAAGAACGCCCTGTTGGATTCTTTTTACGACTGCCTGTGTGAAAGGAAAAGCCAGACCGGGTGGACGCTTTCGCTTTCTTCGCAAAGGTAGTTTCAATGAGCAGTACGCAGACCTCCAATGACCTCGAACAGGGGCTCAAACCGCGGCATGTGACCATGCTGTCGATCGCCGGGGTAATCGGCGCCGGGCTGTTCGTCGGTTCCGGCCACGCCATCGCCGAAGCCGGCCCTGCCGTGCTGCTGGCCTATGCGGCCGCGGGCACCCTGGTGGTGCTGGTGATGCGCATGCTGGCCGAAATGGCCGTCGCCTCGCCGGACACGGGTTCCTTCTCGACTTATGCCGACCGTGCCATCGGCCACTGGGCCGGTTTCACCATCGGCTGGCTGTACTGGTGGTTCTGGGTGTTGGTGATTCCGCTGGAGGCCAACGCCGCCGCGACCATCCTGCATGCCTGGTTCCCCGACATCGCGATCTGGGCGTTCACCCTGGTGATCACTTTGCTGCTGACCGCGACCAACCTGTTCAGCGTGAAGAACTACGGTGAGTTCGAGTTCTGGTTCGCCCTGATCAAGGTCGTGGCGATCATCGGCTTCGTGGTGCTCGGCCTGTTGGCGATCTTCGGCCTGCTGCCGACCAGCAATGTCAGTGGCGTCTCGCACCTGTTCGATACCCAGGGCTTCCTCCCCAACGGCATGGGCGCGGTACTCGCCGCCATGCTGACCACCATGTTCTCGTTCATGGGCACCGAGATCGTCACCATCGCCGCCGCCGAATCGAAGAACCCGGGCCAGCAGATCAGCAAGGCCACCAACTCGGTGATCTGGCGGATCGGCCTGTTCTACCTGGTGTCGATCTTTATCGTCGTGTCGCTGGTGCCGTGGAACGACCCGAGCCTGGCCCAGGTCGGTTCCTACCAGACCGTGCTCGACCGCATGGGCATCCCCAACGCCAAGCTGATCGTCGACCTGGTGGTGCTGGTGGCGGTGACCAGCTGCCTGAACTCGGCGCTCTACACCGCCTCGCGCATGCTGTTCTCCCTGGGCAAGCGTGGCGACGCCCCGGCCGCTTCCAAGCGTACCAACAGCAGTGGCACGCCTTACTGGGCGGTGATCCTGTCTACCGCCGCGGCTTTCCTCGCGGTATTCGCCAACTATGTAGCGCCAGCCGCGGTGTTCAATTTCCTGCTGGCCAGCTCCGGCGCCATCGCCTTGCTGGTGTACCTGGTGATCGCGGTATCGCAACTGCGCATGCGCCAGAAGCGCACCGCGGCCGGCGAGAAGATCGCCTACCGCATGTGGCTGTTCCCGGGCCTGACCTACGCGGTGATTGTGTTCATCGTCGGGGTGCTGACCATCATGCTGTTCCAGGAAGGGCACCGCATGGAAATCATCGCCACCGGCCTGCTGAGCATCATCGTGATCGCGGCGGGCCTGCTGGTGGCGCGTCGGCGCAAGCTGGAGAAGCAGGCGGCTGGTGTATTGAGCCGCGCCTGAGTCTTTCCCGCTAAGCAAAAAGGCCGCTGTCAGCGATGACAGCGGCCTTTTTTATGGTCTGTACCGACGCTTTCGCGGGCAAGCCTCGCTCCTACGGATCACCTCCATCTGTAGGAGCGAGGCTTGCCCGCGATGACGATTGAACATTCGACGCAGCAGTGAGGGTCATGCAGCGGCTACAGATGGTGTTGAGCCTTATTTCTGCATCAGCGCTTCCGAGGCGGCCAGGTAAGCGGCCTGGAATTCCGGGCTTTCGATCCAGGCCAGGGCGCCGGCTTCGTCGGTTTCGGTGGACCACTGGCGGTACTCGATCAGGGCGGCAAGGATGAAGTCCATGGCGCCTTCCTCGCCTTCCTGCTCGTAGACGATCTCCAGCAGCGGGTCTTCCAGGAACGCCGCGCACATCGCCTGCTGGCTGGTCTTCTCGGCGTCGATCATCTTCTTGAACAGTTCGGTCAGGTCCACCGATTCAAAGTCGATGCGGTCGTCGTTCGGGTCCAGCTCCACCGGGGCGGCGTTGCGCTGGGTGCGGTTCTGCTTGGCCTTGGTTTTCGCCCGCTGGGCTCTTTTGTGTTGCTTGTTCGCAGATGCCATGGGCGTCGTACCTTTTGCGCAAATAGGAGGGCCGGGCATCGATACTGCGTCCGGCCTGGCTTTGAGGCGGCAGAGGATGCCAGTAAATGCGCCGCCTGGCACGCTCAACGGCTACCGCTGATCAGGCGTCCCGGCGCATCCATGGGCAACGCCGCGTGTTGCAGCCAGGCCAGGGCGATCGGCCACAGGCGGTCCTGGTAATGGCTGCGGAAAAACGCGAAGTGCCCGACTTCCTGCTCACCGATGTCCCGGGGCTCGATGCGCCAATGGCGGCGTTGGCTGGCCGTGAAATAGTCCAGCAGGCGCTCGATGGCCGGCACGGTGCCGTAAGGGTCGTCGCTGATGCTGATGGCCAGCAGCTGCGCCTTGACCCGGGCGAAGGGCAGCGCCGGGTCCCGGCGCGCCAGATGGCGCCCGCTGGGCCGGCGTTGATAGTGTGCGGTGGGCGTGGCCCAGTCGCGCACCACGCCGGCGGGGGTGTCCTCCAGCCAGCCCAGGCGCTTGCCGGGAAAATAGCCATAAATCGCCGTCAGCAGCGGCATCACGACATGCCATTTGCCCAGCATGCGCCAGCGGCTTTCCGGGGCGTAATCGCGCCAGTAGGCGAACTGCGCGCCCACGGTCACCACGCGGCGGATCAACTGCCCGGACGCCCCCAGCCCCGCCGCGCAACCGCCGAAGCTGTGTCCGACCACATCGATGGGCTGGCCGGGGAATTCCCGCTGTGCGCGTTGCAGCATGGCTTCGAAGTCCAGGCTGCCCCAGTCCGACCAGGATGCCTTCAACTTGCGCATCGAGGCCGGCCGCGACTCGCCGATGCCTCGGTAGTCATAGGTGATGACGTCGAAGCCATGGCTGAACAGGTAATCGGCGAACCGCGAGTAGTGCCGGCAGCGCACGGAAGTGGCGGCATTGATGATCACTACCGGGCGTGCCGGGTCCGGTTCGGCATGGCGCCAGGTGAAGCCGCCCAGGATGAAACCGTCGGCGGCGGGTTCACGGAAGGCCGTGCCGGGGCTGCTGGCGGTGCTGGCCGGGTGCAGGGACGAAGGCGGGGATTGCACGGTCATCGGCGCTATTCCTTTGCGGGCGAAAAGGCGTGTCGGCTCTTTTTGGGTGCAAGCATTAATAACCGCCTTGTCCGCGCCCTGGCAACCGGCGGAATCGGAATCGCTGCTAGGTACTTTTGGTTAAAAGCCTCACACCGAATCGATCTAAACAGCCCTAAATCGGGGCGTACACTGACTAACAAGGCCTGCGGGCAAGCCGCCTGACGGGCTTTTCATTCGAGCATCGCTTGCTGAAACGAGGCTGAGCCATTCGAGAGGAAAGGGGAGACCCGGACGCTACCGCGCTGGGGCCGGACTCTTGGCGGTGGCATCCCATTCAGTGGTTCGAGACGAACCGGGAGTGCTCATCATGAAATCCTTTTTTTCGTGTGTCGTAACAGGCGTTCTCGCGGCGTTCCTGTCCCTCGCGCCGTTCAGCGTACAGTCCGCCACCCCCAGCAACGAACCCATCGACCCGGCGGGCGTGCAGCTGGAGCCTCAACAGCAGAACGGCATTACCTATCTGGCCGGCGGTATCGGCCTGGACGAGTCGCGCGCGCTCTTGCAGACCAAGGGGTACAACCTGCACATGACCTTTTCCGTCGGCCCGGAAAACAAATACACCTCCGATGTCGACCTGGCGATCCAGAGCCCGCAAGGGCAATCGGTGCTGACCCTGAATCAGGTCGGCCCGATCGTCTTTGTGCAACTGCCGGCCGGCAAGTACCAGGTTATCGCCACCCGTGGCGGGCATACCGAGCGCAACACGGTGGATATGAAAGTGGCGGGCGTTCGCGACCTCAACCTGCATTGGAATGAAGGTTATTGAACGAGGAGGAGGGGTTGAGACAAGTGCCAGTTAATCGCAGGCAATAAAAAACCCCTGAATCTTGTGATTCAGGGGTTTCGGTATTAGTGGTGCCCAGAGACGGAATCGAACCGCCGACACGGGGATTTTCAATCCCCTGCTCTACCGACTGAGCTATCTGGGCAACGGGGCGCATTAAACGGGTTTTTCGGGGGGGCGTCAAGCAAGTTTTGAAAAAAAGTTTAATTATTACCGCCGCTTACGTTCCCACCCCGATTTGCAGGCAATTACTCGGACGGCGGCACGTGGCCGTCGGCCTTGGCGTATTCCTCGCCGGAGAAGAACTTGTCCATCTCGCCCTGCAGGTATTTGCGGTCTTCGGCGTTCATCATGTTCAGGCGTTTTTCGTTGATCAGCAGGGTCTGGTGTTTCTGCCAGTCGGCCCAGGCCTTGGCGGACACGTGCTCGAAGATCTCCTGGCCCTTGGCGCCCGGATACGGAGGGCGCTCCAGGCCTGGCAGCTCTTCTTTGTACTTGCGGCACATCACGGTGCGGGTCATTGCAACTCTCCTGCGTTCAATACGTCGGCCGCGCGTTTGAGCAGTTTTTTCACCGGGGCGGCAAGGCCCAGGCGCGGCGGGGTGGCGAGGTTATACCAGAGCCAGTCGGCCTCGGCCACGTGATGGGCGGATGCCTGGACCTGCACCAGCCAGGGCTCGATGGCCAGCTGGAAGTGACTGAAGGTGTGCACCAGCCCGGCCATTGCCTGTTGCTTGCCCAGCTCCAGCGAGTGCTGCGAAGCCAGGTGTTCCAGGTCCGCCAGGTCGTCCAGCTCGGGCAGGCTCCACAAACCGCCCCACAGGCCGCTGGAGGGCCGGCGGTACAGCAAAATGGCACCTTCATGGTTGGCCAGCATCGGCATCAGCGTGCGTTTCTGTGGCACTTCCTTGCGCGGCTTGGGGATCGGGTAGCGGGTTTCCAGGCCCAGCATGTGCGCTTCGCAGCCTCTTTCCAGGGGGCACAGCAGGCAGCTGGGTTTGCTTCGGGTGCAGAGGGTGGCGCCCAGGTCCATCATCGCCTGGGTGTAGTGGTTCACCCGGGTCTGCGGGGTGAAACGCTCGGCCGCGGCCCACAGCTGCCTGGCCACCTTGGGTTCGCCCGGGTAGCCCTCCTGCGCGGTAAAGCGCGCCAGCACCCGCTTGACGTTGCCGTCGAGGATTGGCGCGCGCAGGCCCATGCTGATGCTGGCGATGGCGCCAGCGGTGGATAGGCCGATGCCCGGCAGCTCGGTGAGTTTTTCCACGTCGCGGGGAAACTCGCCGCCGTACTCGGCGACCACGATCTTCGCGGTCTTTTGCAGGTTGCGCGCGCGGGTGTAGTAGCCCAGGCCGGTCCACAGGTGCAGCACTTCGTCTTCCGGCGCGGCGGCCAGGGCCTGGACCGTCGGCAGCGAGGCCATGAAGCGGTCGAAGTAGTTGAGCACGGTGCTGACCTGGGTCTGCTGCAACATGATTTCCGAGACCCATACCCGGTACGGGTTGATCTCCTGCTGCCAGGGCAGGTCGTGGCGGCCATGGCGGTCGTACCAGTCCAGTACCGCCGGTGCGAACTGCTCGGCCCTCATCGTTTGAACAGCCCTTTGAGTGCGTTTTTCAGTTCCGGGCTGACCTTGTCGCCGAGTTTTTCATCGAGTTTTTCGCTGAGGCGATCGCCGGCCAGCTTGGCCGCGACCTGGCCCAGGCCGTCGCGGTCCAGGCGGCAGGCCTTGGCGCCCAGTTCCAGCGGGCCACGGCAGCGCAGCGGCAGTTCGATGCCGACAAAACGTTCGCCGACCTGGCAGGCCGGGTCCGGCATGTCGCTCTTGTCGCCTTCGACGATGATGCCGACGCGGTAATCCATGCCCAGTACGCGCAGGTCGATGTCGCCGTTGCCTTTGACGCTCATGCCCGGGATGCGCACCTTCAGGTCCGGGTTGCTGGCCACGCCGTTACGCAGGGTCAGGCTGCCCTTGAGTTCCTGGAAGGGTGTGTCCTTGCCCCGCGGTTCGCTGCTCAGGGCCTTGCGGTTCAGCGTGGCGATGCCCTGGCACACCTGCTGTTCGAGGTTGGCATTGAGCAGCACGCCGTTGTTGACGACGAAGCTGGCGTTGCCGTTGAGGCTGTCGACCAGCGCCTTCTGGCTGTTGCCGCTGCTGGTCAGGTTGCTGTCGAGGGTCACCAGGCCCTTGACCGGCGGGTTCTGCCCCTGGCTTTCCAGGATGCGCTCCACCGGTACCCGGTTGATCCTGGTCTGCAGGCTCAGCTGTGGTGTCGGCTGACGTACGTCGAGGTTGCCGCTGGCCTCGAAGCTGCCGTTGTACAGCTCGCCGCGCAGGCCTTCGAGTTTCAGCAGGCCGCCCTGGCCGTTGGCCTTGAGCGTGGCGTTCTGGATCGGCAGCTTGTCCAGGGTCAGTTGGCCGAAGCTCAGGTCGGCGTCCACATCCAGCTTGCTCAGGCGCTCCACCGGCAGCAGGCGCTCGGTGCTCCAGGCGCCCTTGGTCGGCGCGTCCGGCAGCGGCGAGTTGCCGGCCCCGGCGACGGCGCTGGCTTCGCTGCTCTGCACTTCGGCCTTGCGCGCCACCGCGGCGCTGTTGGCTTCGGCGGACTTCGGCGGCAGGTAGCGGTCGACGTTGAAGGTGTCGGCCTTGAGCTGGGCGCGCAGCGATTGCTTGGCCAGGTCTTCGACCGCCAGGCGGCCGCTGAAGCTGCTGTCGTCGAGTTTCAGGTTGATGTTTTCCAGGGCGATGCTGTTCGGCGTGGCGGACAGGCGGCTGACCAGCTCGACCTTGCTCAGGCTGCCTTCGGCCATGGCCGGCAGGGTCTGGCCGATGCTGTCGACGAACTTGGCCAGGTCGAACTGGGCGATGGAGATACCGCCGTTGAGCTGCGGGGTCTTGTCCAGGTCGTGGACCTTGAGCTCGCCGATGGCGCGCAGCTGGTTGAGCGAGAGCTTCAGGCTGTTCCATTCGGCAACGTTGGCGGCCTGGTCCAGCAGCAGCTGGCCCTGGGCGGCGAAGGTCAGGGTCTTGCCTTGCAGCGGATCGCCGGCAGCTTCGCCGGACAGCTTCATGTCTTCGAACTGATAGCGCTTGAGCACGCGGTCGAAGCGCAGCTCGCCCTTCAACTCGGTGCGTACGCGCACGGCCGGCTGGGTGCTGGCGAGGAAGGCGGTGAGCTTGACCGGGGTATTGGTCGCTTCGTGGATCGGGCCGGTGCTCAGCTGGATGCTTTCGGCGGTGAACTGCTTGCCGCTCTGTTCGTCGTTGTATTCCACCCGGGCGTTGTTCACGGTCAGGCTATCGATATCCAGGCGGATCGGCTGCGCCGGTTTTTCCGGGCTGGCCGGGGTCGCGGCAGTGGTTTCGCCGGTGCTGGTGGCCGGGGTTGCAGCCTGCTTGTCGGCGGGGGCGACCTTGCCGATGTCTTCCCAGTTGCCGTGCCCGTCCTTGTTGCGGGTCAGGCGCAGGTTCAGGCCTTCGACGCGCACATCGCTCATCTGCACTTCGCGGCGCAGCAGCGGCAGCACGCGGACCGACAGGCCGAGCATTTGCAGGTCGGCGAACGGCTGGGTCGGGTTGGCCAGGGTGGCGACGCCGGCTTCATGCAGTTCGAGGCCGAGCCAGGGGAACAGGCTCCAGCCGATATTGCCATTGAGCGTCAGCTCGATGTGGGCCTTGTCGCGGGCTATCTGGCGAATTTCTTCTTTGTAGTCGTTGGGATCAAACAGGTGAGTCAGGGCGAAGCCGAGAGCCACGATGATCAGCAACAGCCCGAGAAGTACCAGACCCAGGATTTTGCCGAACGCTTTCATGGGCGAGTCCTTGTAGTGTCGAATTCGAATTTAGCCAGGGAGTATAACGCCCCGGGCCTGGCCACTGGTCACTGATCGCTTTGCAGCACATCCAGCGGTATCTGCAGCTTGGCCGCCAGCGCCTGGGCTTCGAGGTGCCCGGTGGGTGCCAGCAGGTGCAAGGTGGCGTCATGCCGGGCGGCCATTTTCTGTGCTTCGCTCACCAGTCGCTCAGCCACGCCGCGACGCCGGGTGATCTTGCGCACGCACAACTGGGACAGGTGCCAGACGCCTGGGTGCCGTTGCAGGCGGGCGGCGCCCAGCAGGCGGTCGTTGAAGCGCCCGGCGATCAGGCTGCCGTCGCCCAGGGCGGTTTCGATCAGCTCCTGGTCATCGCGCTGCGGCGCGAACAGCCAGGGCGGGGCATCGCGGTAGATCTTCTGCAGGTCCTGCTGATCCTGATAGCTGGCTTGTTTCAGCGACTCGACAACGATGGGCATGGGGGATCCTGTGCAGAGCGAAGGAATGGCTGGCCATTATCGACAGCAGCGCGCGGGCTGGCGAGGGGCAGGCATCGTGCAGGCTTCTATAGGCGCGAGGCTTGCCCGCGAAGCGTTCTGCCTGACACACCGCATAACGCCCATCGCCGGCAAGCCTGGCTCCTACAGAAGCGTTATTGCCGTGTTGCGGAGCAGATGATGCGGAAAAGGTGATGGCAGTTTGCTTTTTCTGTCACGAGCAAATGGTAATCTCTCGCAGTTCATCTGCCCTTCTGCGACCAAAAGTCGCACTCTATGGAGCTTCACTCGATAAAACGGCCACGTCTGCGTGCAAAGGTCGTGGGTGGAGAGTGGCCGGCGAATAATTCCAATAATTGGGGGAAACACTCATGAGCACTAGCACCGAGGCGGGCGTCATTGCCGCCCAGCCGGCGTTCTTGTCCAAAGAACGCATCATCGCCAAGCCCGGTTTCAACCGTTGGCTGGTTCCACCGGCCGCTCTGGCCATCCACCTGTGCATCGGCATGGCCTACGGCTTCTCGGTGTTCTGGTTGCCGCTGTCCAAGGCCCTGGGCGTTACCGCTCCGCTGGCCTGCGCCCCGGACATGAGCTTTATCGCTCAGGTCTTTTCGTCCCAGTGTGACTGGCCGATCTCGATGCTCGGCTGGATCTACACCCTGTTCTTCATCTTCCTCGGCTGCTCCGCGGCGGTCTGGGGCGGCTGGCTGGAACACGCCGGCCCGCGCAAGGCCGGTGTGGTGTCGGCGCTGTGCTGGTGCGGCGGCCTGCTGATTTCGGCGCTGGGTATCTATACCCACCAGATCTGGCTGATGTGGCTCGGCTCCGGCGTGATCGGCGGTATCGGCCTGGGCCTGGGCTACATCTCGCCGGTGTCGACCCTGATCAAGTGGTTCCCGGACAAGCGCGGCATGGCCACCGGCATGGCGATCATGGGCTTCGGCGGTGGCGCGATGGTCGGTGCGCCGCTGGCGGCGGCACTGATGAGTCACTTCGCTTCGCCAACCGGTGTTGGCGTCTGGCAGAGCTTCCTGGTGATGGCGGCGATCTACTTCGTGTTCATGATCGGTGGCGCGCTGTCGTACCGCGTGCCGCCGACCGGCTGGAAGCCCGAGGGCTGGACTCCGCCGGCGAAAAAAGCCGCGAACGCGATGATCACCCACCGTCACGTGCATGTGAACGTGGCCTGGAAAACCCCGCAGTTCCGCCTGGTATGGCTGGTGCTGTGCCTGAACGTTTCCGCCGGTATCGGCATCCTCGGCATGGCTTCGCCGCTGTTGCAGGAAGTCTTCGCCGGCAAGCTGCTGGGCAACGAGCTGGCCTTCGGTCAGCTGGATGCTTCGCAGCTGGCGGCGATCGCGGCGATCGCCGCCGGCTTCACCGGCCTGCTGAGCCTGTTCAATATCGGTGGTCGTTTCTTCTGGGCCTCGTTCTCAGACTACCTGGGCCGCAAGAACACTTACTTCGTGTTCTTCGCCTTGGGCTTTGCCCTGTATGCGCTGATCCCGAACCTGGGGCATCTGGGCAACGTCGCGCTGTTCGTGGCGGCGTTCTGCATCATCCTGTCGATGTACGGCGGCGGTTTCGCCACGGTTCCGGCCTACCTGGCGGACCTGTTCGGCACCCAGATGGTGGGCGCGATCCACGGTCGTCTGCTCACCGCCTGGGCGGCGGCAGGCGTGCTTGGCCCGGTGCTGGTGAACTACCTGCGTGAGTATCAGTTGAGCATCGGTGTCGAGCGCGCCGCGGCCTACGACATCACCCTGTACATCCTCGCCGGCCTGCTGGTGCTGGGTTTCCTGTGCAACCTGCTGGTGCGTCCGGTGGCCGACAAGTACTTCATGACCGACGCCGAGCTGGCCGCCGAACAGGCGCTGGGCCATGACAAGGGCGCGGACAGCAGCACCGTGCTGGAATGGAAAGCCTCGTCCGGCAGCGTGCCGCTGGCGGTCGCCGCCTGGCTGGTGGTGGGCATTCCGCTGGCGTGGGGCGTGTGGGTCACCCTGCAGAAGACCGCGGTGTTGTTCCACTAAGGCTTCGCTGGCAAGGATGTAGCCGCTGCCGAAGGCTGCGATAAGGTCCGCAGGACCTTCAGCGATTTCAGGATCGCCACGGCCATTCCGGCCGATCGCAGCCTGTGGCAGTGGCTACAGGTTGCATATTGCTTGTCATGACAGGTACAACCCCGGCTTTATTGGGTTGCGCCCGTCAGGATCTTGTCCTGCGTGTTCCTGTTTAGCCGCCGTCCGGCCTATAATGATCGCCTTTTTCGCCCAATGATTTTGCGGAGCTGGTGATGGCCGAACGTAAGGCGTCCGTCGAGCGCGACACTCTGGAAACCCAGATCAAAGCCTCGATCAACCTGGATGGCACCGGAAAGGCCCGATTCGATATCGGGGTTCCCTTCCTTGAGCACATGCTGGACCAGATCGCCCGTCACGGGCTGATCGACCTGGATATCGAAAGCAAAGGCGACCTGCATATCGACGACCACCACACTGTGGAAGACGTCGGTATCACCCTGGGTCAGGCCTTCACCAAAGCCATCGGCGACAAGAAGGGCATCCGTCGCTACGGCCACGCCTACGTGCCGCTCGATGAAGCGCTGTCGCGCGTGGTGATCGACTTCTCCGGCCGTCCTGGCCTGCAGATGCATGTGCCTTATACCCGCGCCACCGTGGGCGGCTTCGATGTCGACCTGTTCCAGGAATTCTTCCAGGGCTTCGTCAACCACGCCAACGTCACCCTGCACATCGACAACCTGCGTGGGCACAACACCCACCACCAGATCGAAACCGTGTTCAAGGCTTTCGGCCGCGCGCTGCGCATGGCCGTGGAGCTGGATGACCGCATGGCCGGGCAGATGCCTTCGACCAAGGGCGTGCTGTAATGCAGACGGTCGCGGTTATCGATTACGGCATGGGCAACCTGCACTCGGTGGCCAAGGCCCTCGAGCACGTCGGCGCCGGCAAGGTGCTGATCACCAGCGATGCCAATGTGATTCGCGAAGCCGACCGGGTGGTATTTCCCGGCGTCGGCGCGATTCGCGACTGCATGGCGGAGATCCGTCGCCTGGGCTTCGACGCGCTGGTACGTGAAGTCAGCCAGGACCGTCCGTTCCTCGGCATCTGCGTGGGCATGCAAGCCTTGCTCGACCACAGCGAAGAGAACGACGGCGTCGACTGCATCGGCCTGTTCCCCGGCCAGGTGAAGTTCTTCGGCAAAGACCTGCATGAAGACGGCGAACACCTGAAAGTCCCGCACATGGGCTGGAACGAAGTGAAACAGGCGGTGAGCCACCCGCTGTGGCACAACATCCCGGACCTGGCGCGCTTCTACTTTGTGCACAGCTACTACATCGCCGCCGGCAACGCGCGGCAGGTGGTCGGTAGCGGTCACTACGGCGTTGATTTCGCCGCGGCGCTGGCCGAAGGTTCGCGTTTCGCCGTGCAGTTCCACCCGGAGAAAAGCCATACCCATGGCCTGCAATTGCTGCAGAACTTCGCAGCGTGGGACGGTCGCTGGTAAATGGCGGTCAAGAAGGCTAAAGCGCCGATCCTGACCCTCACCCCCGAGCAGGAGAGTGAGGCCAATCACAAGATCCAGCGCTTCATGGAAGATCGCTTCGAGCTCGACCTGGGCTCGTTCGAGGCAGCCGAGATTCTTGAACTGTTTACCCGCGAAATTGCTCCGCACTATTACAACAGGGCGATTTTCGATGTGCAGACCCAGCTCAAAGAGCGGTTCGAAAGCATCGAAAGCGACCTGTGGGCGCTCGAGAAAAGCAGCTGAAAGCTTCGAGCTTCAAGCTGTAAGAGAGAAACATACACACGCATGCTGGCAGCTTGTGGCTTGCAGCTTGCAGCTCTTTTTACGAAGGAAAAAGCATGCTGATTATCCCCGCTATCGATCTTAAAGACGGTGCCTGTGTACGTCTGCGCCAGGGCCGCATGGAAGATTCCACGGTGTTCTCCGATGACCCGGTGAGCATGGCTGCCAAGTGGGTGGAGGGCGGCTGCCGCCGTCTGCATCTGGTCGACCTGAACGGCGCCTTCGAAGGCCAGCCGGTCAACGGTGAAGTGGTCACCGCCATCGCCAAGCGCTACCCGAACCTGCCGATCCAGATCGGTGGCGGCATCCGCTCGCTGGAAACCATCGAGCACTACGTCAAGGCCGGCGTGAGCTACGTGATCATCGGCACCAAGGCGGTGAAGGAGCCGGAGTTCGTCGCCGAAGCCTGCCGCGCCTTCCCGGGCAAGGTGATCGTCGGCCTGGACGCCAAGGACGGCTTCGTCGCCACCGACGGCTGGGCCGAGGTCAGCAGCGTGCAGGTCATCGACCTGGCCAAGCGCTTCGAAGCCGACGGCGTGTCCGCCATCGTTTATACCGACATCGCCAAAGACGGCATGATGCAGGGCTGCAACGTACCCTTCACCGCTGCCCTGGCCGCTGCCACCAAAATCCCGGTGATCGCTTCCGGCGGTATCCACAACCTGGGCGACATCAAGGCCCTGCTGGACGCCAAGGCGCCGGGGATCATCGGCGCCATCACTGGCCGCGCGATTTATGAGGGCACTCTGGATGTGGCTGAGGCTCAGGCCTTTTGTGATGGCTACGCGGCCAGCTCCAAGTCGTAAGCTGCAAGCTGCAAGTTAAGAGCGTGAACGCGATCCGCTCTTTCTTGCAGCTTGAAGCTTGAAGCTTGCAACTCGAGGATTAACCATGGCTTTAGCCAAACGCATAATTCCCTGCCTCGATGTCGACAACGGCCGGGTGGTCAAGGGCGTCAAGTTCGAGAACATCCGTGACGCCGGCGACCCGGTGGAAATCGCCCGTCGCTACGATGAGCAGGGCGCGGACGAGATTACCTTTCTCGACATCACTGCCAGCGTCGATGGCCGTGACACCACGCTGCATACCGTCGAACGCATGGCCAGCCAAGTGTTCATCCCGCTGACCGTCGGCGGTGGCGTGCGTACCGTGCAGGACATCCGCAACCTGCTCAACGCCGGTGCGGACAAGGTCTCGATCAACACCGCGGCGGTGTTCAACCCCGAGTTCGTCGGCGAAGCGGCGCAGCATTTCGGCTCGCAGTGCATCGTCGTCGCCATCGATGCTAAGAAGGTGTCCGGGCCGGGCGAAACCCCGCGCTGGGAGATCTTCACCCACGGCGGGCGCAAGCCTACCGGGCTGGACGCGGTGGAGTGGGCGAAGAAGATGGAAGGCCTGGGCGCCGGCGAAATCCTGCTGACGAGCATGGACCAGGACGGCATGAAGAACGGCTTCGACCTGGGTGTAACCCGCGCCATCAGCGACGCCCTGGGCATTCCGGTGATCGCCTCGGGCGGTGTCGGCAACCTGCAACACTTGGCCGACGGCATCCTCGAAGGCCACGCCAGCGCGGTGCTGGCGGCGAGCATCTTCCACTTCGGCGAGTACACCGTGCCCGAGGCCAAGGCCTACATGGCACACCGCGGTATCGTCGTAAGATAGCCACTGGACAGCATGGCGGGCTCGCGGCACTCTGGAGCACGCCATGGATTCCGGTAGCCCGTCATGTTCAAACGTCTTCTTCTTGTTCTTGCCAGCGCTTCGGTTCTCTTCGCCGCAAGCGCTCGCGCAGCGCAAACGCCGGACACCTCCCTGGTGCTGCTGACGGAAAACTTCCCCCCCTACAACATGGCCAGGAACGGCAAGAACTTCGCCCAGGGCGAGAATATCAACGGCATCGCCGTGGATATCGTCCGCGAAATGTTCAAGCGCGCCGGGATCAACTACAGCCTGACCCTGCGCTTTCCCTGGGAGCGCATCTACAAGCTCGCCCTGGAGCAGCCGGGGTATGGCGTGTTTGTCACGGCGCGGCTGCCGGACCGGGAGCCGCTGTTCAAATGGGTCGGCCCCATCGGCCCGGATGACTGGATCCTGCTGGCCCGGGACGACAGCAAGATCGCCCTGCAATCCCTGGAGCAGGCGCGCAAATACCGGATCGGCGCCTACAAGGGCGACGCCATCGCCGAGACCCTGGCCAAGCAAGGGCTCAAGCCGCAGGTAGTGCTGAAGGACCAGGACAACGCCAGGAAGCTGGTCGGCGGCCAGATCGATCTATGGGCCACCGGCGACCCCGCCGGGCGTTACCTGGCCAGGCAGGAAGGCGTGACCGGGCTCAAGACCGTGCTGCGCTTCCACAGCGCCCAGCTGTACCTGGCGCTGAACAAAGAAGTGCCGGACGAGACCGTCGCCCGGCTGCAGGCCGCGCTGGACCAACTGCGCGAGGAAGGCGTGGTGGAAGAGATCATGGGGCGCTACCTGTAGAAGGGCAGCCGCAAGCTGCAAGCTTGGAGCTGCAAGTCGCTTGAGGCTTGCAGCTTGCCACTTGCAGCTGTTTCAGCGGTAAACCCCATCCTTGCCGTGCCCAACCATCGCCCTGTTGCTGCGCACGCTGATCATCAACTCGATATCGATCCAGTCGATGCCCTGGGCCTTGAGCCTGGGCAGTTCGCGTTCGAGCACGGCCAGGGTCTGCGGGTAGGGATGGCCGATCATCACCGCCGAACCCTGCTTGCGCGCCAGGTTTATCGCGGTCTGCAACTGGTGGCTGATGGCGTCTTCGGTGCGTTCGTCGTCGAGGAACACATCGCGGGATACGCTGGCCAGGCCGATTTTCTGTGCTTCGGCGGCAGCCACGGTCTTGGCGCTGGTGCGGCTGTCGACAAAGAACTTGTGGCGCCGCTGCAGTTCGGCCATCAGCCAGGCCATGGCCTGGGGCTGGGAGGTCATGCGGCTGCCCATGTGGTTGTTGATGCCACTGGTGTAGGGCACGGCCTTGAAGGCGGCATTGAGGCGTCTTTCCAGCTCTTCGATGGGCAGATCGGGGTGCCAGGCGAAGGGGCCGGTGGCCGGGTCCATGGGCATGTGCAGGATGACGATCTTACCGGCGCGATGGGCTTCGCGGGCGAACTCGGCGGCGTGGGGCGTGTCGGGCATGATCGCCGTGGTCACCGGGCCGGGCAGGGCGAGTACGCGGCGATCGCGGGGCAGGTTCTGCCCGAGATCGTCGATGATCAGGCTCAGGTAGGCCTTGCGCGCAGCGGGCTCGGCGGCCTGGGTCGAGGTGAAGGCGAGAAGGCACAGAAGTCCGATCATGAGCCTCCACGACAACCGTGGGTGGGGTTGGCGTTGGTGGGTCATGGGGATTTGCAGCATAGGGTTCGGGTAGGGCCTTGGCGGGGTGTGGCGATCATGATGACGCCATCGCGAGCAAGCTTCGCTCCTACAGAGGAGGCGGAGGGCTTGCTCGCGATGGGTTCCATCACTTGCTGCGGGTGATGCTCAAGCCCTTGAGCAGGCTGAGGGCCTGGGCCAGCTGGTAGTCGTCGTCCTGCGGCATCGGCTTGGGCTTGCTGCCGGAAGCGGTCGGCTTGTCGGCGCCGCCGTTGCCATTGCCCAGGTGACCTTGCAGGTCGGCTTCCTTGAAGTACTCGTTGTCCTGCGCCTCGTTGGTGATCTTGGCGCGGCGCACCTCGATGTCCGGCACGATGCCCTGGGCCTGGATCGAGCGGCCGTTCGGGGTGAAGTACAGCGCGGTGGTGATCTTCAGCGCACGGTCGTTGTTCAGCGGCAGCACGGTTTGCACCGAGCCCTTGCCGAAGCTGGTGGTGCCCATCAGCACCGCGCGTTTCTGGTCCTGCAGGGCGCCAGCGACGATCTCCGAAGCCGAGGCGCTGCCACCGTTGATCAGCACCACCATCGGTACCGCTTCGCTTTCGTCCTTGCCAGTGGCGGAGAAGCGCAGCTCGGAGTTGGCGATGCGGCCCTTGGTGTAGACGATCAGGCCCTTGGTGATGAAGTGGTCGACCACTTCCACCGCCGATTGCAGCACGCCGCCCGGGTTGTTGCGCAGGTCGAGGATGATGCCGTTGAGCTTCTTGCCGTTGTCCTTGCGCAGCTTGGCCAGGGCCTTGGACACTTCCTCGCCGGTCTTGACCTGGAACTGGGTGATGCGGATGTAGCCGTAGCCCGACTCCAGCAGCTGGCTCTTCACGCTCTTCACCTGGATGGTGGCGCGGGCCAGGGTCACGTCGAACGGCGCGCCGCCGTCGCGGACCAGGGTCAGGGTGATCTTCTGGCCGATCTTGCCGCGCATCTTGTCCACGGCTTCGGTCATGCTCTGGCCGCGGGTCGGCTGGCCGTTGATCTTGACGATCAGGTCGCCGGCCTGGATGCCGGCCTTGGACGCCGGGGTGTCGTCGATCGGCGACACCACCTTGATGATGCCGTCCTCGGCGCCGACTTCGATGCCCAGGCCGCCGAACTCGCCGCTGGTGCTTTCCTGCAGCTCGGCGAAGTCTTCAGGGCCCAGGTAGGCCGAATGCGGGTCGAGGTTGCTGAGCATGCCCTTGATGGCGTTTTCCAGCAGGGTCTTGTCGTCGACGGGTTCGACATAGGCGGCCTTGATCCGGTCCATGACCTCGGCGAAGGTGCGCAGCTCTTCGAGCGGCAATGGCGCCTTGGTGGTCGTGGCGGCTGTCGATTGAGCGGTTTCGGCGGCAAACGCCAGGGGCGCACCGATCACCAGAGCGATCGTCAGGGCCAGCGAGGTGAGGCGGGACAAATGCAGCATGTCGAACGAACTCCTGAATGAGATGGCGCGCTTATCCTTGCGCGCGGCACCATTGTGCCGGGTCGCTTGGGCGACCCTGCTGGCGAATAGCGAAGTACAGTGCAGGCGCGCCCTGGCCGCCACTGCTACCCACAGTGGAGATGGACTCGCCGGCCTTGACCACATCGCCTGCTTCTTTAAGCAGCGTCTGGTTGTGTCCGTAGAGGCTCAAGTAGCCGTTGCCATGGTCGAGGATCACCAGCAGGCCGGCGCCGCGCAACCAGTCGGCGAACACGACGCGGCCGCCGTGGACGGCATGCACCTGGCTGCCGGCCGAGGCGCTGATCATCACCCCGTCCCACTTGGTCCGGGCATCGTCGCCACGGCTTTCGCCGAAGCGCGCCAGCAGTCGACCATCAACCGGCCATGGAAGTTTTCCCCGGGATGAAGCAAAAGGGCCTCCATAGGAGGCGCCTGCGCTGGAAACCAAGGGGCCGGGCGCCGCTCGGGGCGGCTTGCGCGGGCTGTCGTCGGCACTGGCCTGGGCCTCACGCAAACGCTTTTTTTCGGCTTCCTGCTGGGCGATCAGCGCTTTCTGTCGCGCTTGCTCTGCCTCGCGGGCCTGGCGGGCCAGGGTTTCCTCGATGGTTTTCAGCACCTTGCCCAGGTCGGCCTGGTCCTGTTCGCGGGCCTTGAGCTTGTCGCCACGGGCCTTCACGTCGTCATTGAGCTTGGCCAGGGCCACCTGGCGTTCCTTGCGGACCTTGTCGAGCTCTTCGCGCTGGGTGTCGAGGCTGCTTTTCTGCACCAGCAGCTGGGCTTGCTGCAGGGAGATTTCCTTTTCGACATTGGCCAGCTGGCGCAGGGTCTCGTTGAAATTCTTCAGCTGCTCCAGGCGGGCCTGGCTCAGGTAGTCGTAATAGGTCAGGGTGCGGGCGAATTTTTCCGGGTTCTGCTGGTTGAGCAGCAGCTTGAGGTACTCCTGACGGCCGTTCTGGTAGGCCGCGCGGGCCTGGATGGCGATCAGTCGTTGCTGTTCAATGCGCGCGCTCTGGAGTTTTTTTTTCTCCTCATCGAGACGCTGCAGCTCGGATTCGCTTTTCTTCAGCTCTTTCTGCAGGGCATCGACCTGCTTTTCCAGCTTGCCCATCTCGGTTTCGGTGCCGCGCAGGTCTTTCTGCACGCCGGACTTTTCTTCCTGCAGCTTGCCCAGCAGCTTTTTCAGCTCGGCAATGTCCTGACGCGTGGCGTCCAACTGCTGTTGGGTTTGCGCGCGCTCGTCGGCGAAGGCCGGTTGGAGCAGGCAGATCAGAGCTAGGGTAATCAGGGCGCGAAGCATAGAGGCGGGCGACACCAGGGAAAGGGACGGCCTAGTATGCCCGCCCCTCGCTGCAAAAAAAACGCCTCAAAGCCAACTGCTTTGAGGCGTTCGTCATAAAAAGCCGTTTCCGGCCCATTATTCGGACTGTTTGATATCAGACCAGTATCGAAGTGCCAGTCATTTCCGCAGGCTGCGGCAGGCCCAGCAACTTGAGCATGGTCGGCGCCACGTCAGCCAGGACTCCGCCTTCGCGGACTTTCAGGTTGCGCTTGCCAACATAGATGAACGGCACCGGCTCGCTGGTGTGGGCGGTGTGGGCCTGGCCGGTGGCGGCGTCGGACATCTGCTCGACGTTGCCGTGGTCGGCGGTGATCAGGGCTTCGCCGCCGACCTTTTCCAGGGCCTCGACGATCCGGCCGACGCACAGGTCCAGGCATTCAACGGCCTTGACCGCCGCGTCGAACACGCCGCTGTGGCCGACCATGTCGCCGTTGGCGTAGTTGACCACGATCACGTCGTAGCGCTGGTTTTCGATGGCGTCGACGATCCGGTCGGTGACTTCCGGCGCACTCATTTCCGGCTGCAGGTCGTAGGTGGCGACTTTCGGCGACGGGATCAGGATGCGTTCTTCGCCCGGGAACGGCTCTTCGCGGCCACCGGAGAAGAAAAAGGTCACGTGGGCGTATTTCTCGGTTTCGGCGATGCGCAGCTGGGTCTTGCCGTTTTTCGCCAGGTAATCGCCCAGCACGTTTTCCAGGCTGCCCGGGGCAAAGGCCGAAGGGGCCGGAATGCTCGCCGCGTATTGGGTCAGCATGACGAAACCGGCCAGTTTCGGCTGGCGGGCGCGGGCGAATTCCTTGAAATCGTCTTCGACGAACACCCGGCTCAGCTCGCGGGCGCGGTCGGCGCGGAAGTTCATGAACACCACGGCGTCGCCGTCTTCGACCTTCACCGGCTCGCCGAGGGTGGTGGCCTTGACGAATTCGTCGCTCTCGCCACGCTCGTAGGCGGCCTGCAGGCCTTCCTGGGCGGTGGCGGCGTTGAATTCGCCGTTGCCGTCGACGATCAGGTTGTAGGCCTGGGCCACGCGGTCCCAGCGGTTGTCGCGGTCCATGGCGAAGTAGCGGCCGATCAGGCTGGCGATACGGCCCTTGCCCAGGGTCTTGAAGGTTTCATCCAGCAGCTCGATCGACGAGGCGGCGCTTTTCGGCGGGGTGTCGCGGCCGTCGAGGAAGGCGTGCAGGTAGATCTTCTCGGCGCCGCGCTTGAAGGCCAGTTCGGCCATGGCCACCAGGTGGTCCTGGTGGCTGTGCACGCCACCGTCGGACAGCAGGCCGAGGATGTGCACGGCCTTGTCGGCGGCCACGGCTTTATCCACGGCGGCGCAGATGGTCGGGTTTTCGAAGAACTCGCCATCGCGGATGGCTTTGGTGACACGGGTGAAATCCTGGTACACCACGCGGCCGGCGCCGAGGTTCATGTGGCCGACTTCGGAGTTGCCCATCTGGCCGTCCGGCAGGCCGACATCCATGCCCGAACCCGAGATCAGGCCATTCGGCACGCTGGCGTACAGGCGGTCGAGGACCGGCTTCTTGGCCGCATAGATAGCGTTGGATTCGTGGCTCTCGCTGTGACCGAAGCCATCCAGAATCATCAGGACCAAAGGTTTAGGCGTGGTAGTCATAGATTCCACTCGTGGCTGGATTGGGAGAATGTTGGAAAAAGGGAGTGGCAGTTTAAAGCGAAGTTCCGGTGGCGTCACCGCCGGGCGGGGTTTGGCCGACCCGGAGGGCTGTGTATACTGGCCGACATTTTAACGCCCTGGAACCTCCTTGATGGTTGCTCACCTGATTCAATTCGCCACTGAACACTACTTGCTCGTCGGCGCCTTCGTCATCTTGCTGGCTCTGTTGATCGCTCACGAGTTGAGCCGCGGTGGCCGCAGCCTCAGCACCCGTGAACTGACCGCGCTGGTCAACAGCGAGCAGGGCGTGGTGATCGATATCCGTCCGTCCAAGGACTTCGCCGCGGGCCATATCGTCGGCGCGTTGAACATCCCTCAAGACAAACTGGCCGCCCGCGTGGGCGAGCTGGAAAAGCACAAGGCCAAGACCATCATTCTGGTCGACGCCCTGGGTCAGCACGCCGGCACCCACGCTCGCGAGCTGATGAAGTCCGGCTTCACCGCCGCCAAGCTGTCCGGTGGCGTTGGCAGCTGGAAAGCCGACAACCTGCCGCTGGTGAAGTGATATGGCCGCCGTCGTCGTCTATTCCAGCGATTACTGCCCCTACTGCTCGCGGGCCAAGTACCTGCTCGAGAACAAAGGCGTAGCCTTCGAAGAGATCAAGGTCGACGGCAAGCCGCAGGTTCGCGCCGAAATGGCCCAGAAGGCCGGGCGCACGTCCGTGCCGCAGATCTGGATCGGCAGCACCCATGTGGGCGGTTGTGACGATTTATTCGCCCTGGAGCGCGCCGGCAAGCTCGACGCACTGCTCGCGGCCTGACTGACCACCCAAGATCAGCAAACCCTACATGACCCCGAGATCAAGAAGGATCTGAGATGACTGACCAACAGAACACCGCTGCGACCGAAGACGAATCCGCACCGCAATTCTCGCTGCAGCGTATCTATGTGCGTGACCTGTCTTTCGAAGCTCCGAAAAGCCCGGCGATCTTCCGCCAGCAGTGGGAGCCGAGCGTCGGCCTGGACCTGAACACCCGTCAGAAGGCGCTGGAAGAAGGTTTCCACGAAGTCGTGCTGACCCTGTCGGTCACCGTGAAGAATGGTGAAGAAGTAGCGTTCATCGCCGAAGTGCAACAGGCCGGTATCTTCCTGATCAAGAACCTGGACGACGCTTCGATGA
The DNA here is from genome assembly GCF_017349615.1 of Pseudomonas sp. GW531-T4. Taxonomy (NCBI): domain Bacteria; kingdom Pseudomonadati; phylum Pseudomonadota; class Gammaproteobacteria; order Pseudomonadales; family Pseudomonadaceae; genus Pseudomonas; species Pseudomonas sp. GW531-T4. The sequence goes on along the minus strand of NZ_JACMZT010000021.1, from coordinate 67,953 downwards.
GCCACACCCTGGGCGCGTTCTGCCCGAACATCCTGTTCCCGTACGCTCGCGAAGCGCTGGACAGCCTGGTGACCCGCGGTTCGTTCCCGGCCCTGATGCTGGCTCCGGTGAACTTCGACGCGCTGTACGCACAAGAGCTGCAACGCCTGCAGGCAGCTGGTGAAGGCACTGTTCAATAAGCTGCTGGGTTCCATGAAAAAAGCGCCGTTTCAGGCGCTTTTTTCATGTTTGGGCCCAGGGTTTCGAGACTGATGTCGATACCCGGCGCCGAACCTGTAGCCGCTGCCGAAGGCTGCGATCACCGCCGAAGGAGGCGCAAGGCCTTGAGAACGCTGAAGGCCTTCGGCCTTATCGCAGCCTGCGGCAGCGGCTACAGGGAGTGGCGCGGAAGTGGGTGGCTTATTTGAACCCCAGCTGGCGCCAGGCTTCGTAGACGGCCACCGCCACGGTGTTGGACAGGTTCAGGCTACGGCAGCCTTCACGCATGGGCAGGCGCAGGCGTTGTTCGGCGGGCAGGGCGTCCAGCACTTCGGCGGGCAGGCCGCGGCTTTCCGGGCCGAACAGGAAGGCGTCGCCCTCGGCGAAGCTGGCGTCGTGGAACGGTCGCGAGCCCTTGGTGGTGAAGGCGAACAGGCGCGGATGGCCTAGGCTTTCAAGACAGCTGGCGAGGTCGGCATGGCGCTGCAAGGTGGCATATTCGTGGTAGTCGAGGCCGGCCCGGCGCAGGCGCTTGTCGTCCATTTCGAAACCCAGTGGCTCGATCAAATGCAGGTGGCAGCCGCTATTGGCGCACAGCCTGATTACGTTGCCGGTATTCGGCGGAATTTCTGGTTGAAAAAGGATGACGTGAAACATGCACGGCTCCGAAGAAAAAGACAGGCCGCATTCTACGCCTGAAGCGGACGTCAGGCCGAAGCTAATGCTGCGGGTGTTCGGCTCGCTGGCGATCTTTGGCGTGATGGTGGGGCTGATGATCGGTCGCCTGACCACTCCGGACCCCACCGAGCTGCAGGAAGTGCAGGTCCAGCCCAATGCCCTGGTGGTGTGGTTCAACAACGAGCCCAAGGTTCATGGCGAGCACATCGACGGGGCGGTGGCGCTGCTGTTCGAAGCCGAGGGGCGGGCGCAGAAGGGCCAGTTGAAGATCAACGACAAGGATGCCAACTGGCGGGTGCGGACGACTGAGGAAGGGTTGCTGCTGAACGTGGTCGCCGCGCGGGCGCTGCACGGCGAGTGGTCGGGCAGCGAGGTCGACGGGCGCTGGCGCCTGGAGCTCCAGCTGCGCGAGGAATAAAAGAGGGGATTCCCGGCCTGCCTGTACCAAGGTCCCCAAAAGCGTGAGGGCGGGGCGCTGATTGCGCCGGGCCCGGTGTAAAGAGGGGAAGCCCCGGCCTGCCTGTACCAAGGTTCCCAAAAGCGTGAGGGCCGCGCTGATCGCGCTGGGCCCGGTGTAAAGAGGGAATCCCCGGCCTGCCTGTACCAAGGTTCCCGAAACGGGTAGGGCTCGTCGCTGTGAGCGTGATGAGCCCGGGTGTTAAAGAGGGAATCCCCGGCCTGCCTGTACCAAGGTTCCCGAAACGGGTGGGGCTCGTCGCTGAGAGCGTGATGAGCCCGGGGTTAAAGAGAGAATCCCTGGCCTGCCTGTACCAGGGTTCCCCAAACCGGCTGGAACCCGTCGCTGCGAGCGGTAGGGGTTCCGGGTGTAAAGAAGGGGAGTCTCGGCCTGCCTGTACCAAGGTCCCCAAAACGGGTGAGTGACTGCACTCGTGATCTTGTCTTTGCAGGGGGCGTGCCAATTCTGGCTTAAACGGTTAAGCGAATTTTCAAGAAATGCTGAAAGCCCCGGTTTACGGGGCTTTCGTCGTTCTGTGGATTTGTTCTGGCGAGAAATATCGAGGTCGCCCGTGGTGAAACCCCAGGTCTGTTCGCGCATTTCGGCAGTGCAGGCTCACCATTGCGGTGCACGAAAAGCATCGCGGGCAAGCCTCGCTCCTACAGAAGCCGTGTCGGGCGCAATTGCCGCAAACGACCTGAATCTGTAGGAGCGAGGCTTGCCCGCGATTGGCCCTGTCATTCGGCACAGCACGAATACCTTGCACTGTAGCCGCTGCCGAAGGCTGCGATCGCGACCGAAGGGCGCGCAGGATCTCAAGATCGCTGAAGGCCTTCGGCCTTATCGCAGCCTGCGGCAGCGGCTACAGGCTCACAGCGGCTCAGCCCTCGTCGCTGTCGTCGTCATCCCCGCCGTCGACCTTCATCCCCAACTCCTTGATCTTGCGCGTCAGGGTGTTGCGGCCCCAGCCCAGCAGCACGGCGGCGTCGCGACGGCGGCCGGCGGTGTGCTTGAGGGCGGTCTCGATCATGATCCGCTCGAAGCTCGGCACCGCGCTGTCCAGCAGGCTCGACTGGCCGCGTGCCAGGGCCTGGTCGGCCCACTGGCGCAGGGCCTGCTCCCAGTTGGTCACCGGCGCCGAATCCTGCGGCAGGCTCAGCAGCTCCGGCGGCAGGTCGCTGATATGCACCTCGCGACCCGAAGCCATCACGGTGATCCAGCGGCAGGTGTTCTCCAGCTGGCGCACGTTGCCGGGCCACGGCAGGTTCTTCAGGTATTCCTCGGTCTCGCTTTTCAGCAGCTTGGGCTCGACGGCCAGCTCCTGGGCGGCGCGGCTGAGGAAGTGCTTGGCCAGAGTCGGGATGTCTTCGCGACGGTCCGACAGGCGCGGAATATGGATGCGGATCACGTTCAGGCGGTGGAACAGGTCTTCGCGGAACTTGCCGGCGTGCACCAGGGTTTCCAGGTTCTGGTGGGTCGCGGCGATGATGCGCACGTCGACCTTGACCGGCGTATGCCCGCCGACCCGGTAGAACTCGCCGTCGGCCAGCACCCGCAGCAGGCGGGTCTGGGTGTCGGCCGGCATGTCGCCGATCTCGTCGAGGAACAGCGTGCCGCCGTCGGCCTGCTCGAAGCGCCCACGCCGCAGGTTAGCGGCGCCGGTAAACGCGCCTTTTTCATGGCCGAACAGCTCGGATTCCATCAGGTCCTTGGGGATCGCCGCCATGTTCAGCGCGATGAACGGCGAAGCCGCCCGCGGGCTGTGGCGGTGCAGGGCGTGGGCCACCAGCTCTTTACCGGTACCGGACTCACCGTTGATCAGCACGGTGATGTTGGAATGGCTGAGGCGACCGATGGCGCGGAACACCTCCTGCATCGCTGGCGCTTCGCCGATGATCTCCGGAGTGCGGGCCAGCGCGGGGATCACCTCCAGGCCTTGCTGTTCCTGGGCATGCTGGTTGGCGCGCTTGACCAGCGACACCGCTTCGTCGACATCGAACGGCTTGGGCAGGTACTCGAAGGCGCCGCCCTGATAGGAAGCGACAGCGCTGTCCAGGTCGGAGTGCGCGGTCATGATGATCACCGGCAGGCGCGGATGTTGCTCGCGGATCCGCGCCAGCAGGTCCAGGCCACTGGCGCCGGGCATGCGGATGTCGGAGATGATCACGTCCGGCTGCTGGCGGGCCAGGCGACTCATCACACCATCGGCGCTATCGAAGCTCTGGGTGGTCATGCCTTCCTGTTGCAAGGCTTTCTCCAGAACCCAACGGATAGAACGGTCGTCATCGACGATCCACACGGTTTCACTACGGCTCATGTCGATGGGGCTCCTTGTTCCAGTGGCAGAAAGATCGAGAACGTGGTGTGGCCGGGATGGCTGTCACACTCGATCAGGCCCTGGTGCTGGCTGATGATGTTCTGGGTAATGGCCAGGCCCAGCCCGGTACCGTCCGGACGGCCGCTGACCATGGGGAAGAAGATGGTTTCCTGGAGTTCCGCGGGGATCCCCGGGCCGTTGTCGATGATCTCGATCTTGGTCACCAGGCGATGGCGCACGTGGCCGATGGTGAACTGGCGCATGGTGCGGGTACGCAGGCAGATGCGGCCCAGGCGCAGCTCGTTCTGGCTGCTGATGGCCTGCATCGCGTTGCGCACGATGTTGAGCACCGCCTGGATCATCTGTTCGCGGTCGATCAATACATCGGGAATGCTCGGGTCGTAGTCGCGCACCAGGGTGATGCAGCCCTGGCTTTCGGCTTCCACCAGGCTGCTCACGCGCTCCAGCACTTCGTGCACGTTGCACATGGCCAGCGACGGCAGCTTGTTGGAGCCGAGCATACGGTCCACCAGGTTGCGCAGGCGGTCGGCCTCTTCGATGATGACGTTGGTGTAGTCCTTGAGGTTCTCGTCCGGCAGTTCGCGGGCCAGCAACTGGGCGGCGCCGCGAATCCCGCCGAGGGGGTTCTTGATCTCGTGGGCCAGGCCGCGCACCAGCATCTTGCTGGTTTCCTGCTTGGACAGCTGGGCCTCTTCCTTGGTGATCCGCAGCAGGCGGTCACGGGGATGGACTTCGAGCAACAGCAGGGTGTCGCCATTGCTCAGGATCGGCGTCACGGCGTAGTCCACGGTCAGGGTCTGGCCGGTCAGCGCGGTGAGCATGGCTTCGCGCTTGGTGAACGGATGCGCCTGTTCCACCGCCTGGCGCAGGGAGCTCAGGGCTTCGGCCGATTCGGTGAACAGTTCGCTGATGAATTGCCCATGGCTGCGCTGGCCACTGATGGCCAACAACATCTCCGCCGCCGGGTTCATGTACTCAAGGCGCAGGTCGGCGTTGAGCAGGATGGTCGCGGTGGTCAGGTTGTCGAGTAGCAAGCGGTGCAGTTGATCGCTGATGGTCATGGGTAAATGTTGACCTCTTTTGAAACAAGGCAATCCCGGGCCGGCCCAGGATTGCGCGCGCGAATAAGGCGCTGGTATCGAGAAAATGCAAAAACCAAACCAAGGCTCCGAAAAGAAGCGCTCGAGCCCTGAAACGGACGTTTAAAGTTCTCTTTCTCAGCGTTTTGCCGGCTGCGCTGGGTACTTTCGAACCAAAATGGGCTGCGGATGGATGAAGGTGCAGTTTGATGCACCAATATAGTGCGATTTGTCCGAGGCTGCGCTAAAGAATGGCCAGCGGCACGCCGGGCCGAAAATTTTCGGCGCACGCAAAAAGGCCCGCTTGCTGCGGGCCTGGAAGAATGCGGCGGATGGCGTCTCAGTGGGCGGGCTGGGCGTCCTTGTCGATACTCGGTGGCAGCGTCGCGGGATCCTCGATCAGCGGCGTGGCACGGGGTTCCCGGGCCAGTTCGTCGGCGTCCGCCTGCTCGGCGGTGGACAGGTCGGCGGCGTTGTGGCCGATGCGCTTGAGCAGCAGGAGCATGCACACCAGGGAGACCAGGGCATAGCAGGCCGAGGCGATGGCCACGCCGACAATGCTTAACGATGGCGCGGCGGTGTGGTTGCTCGGCAGCCGCGAGATCGGCATGGAGCATGGGGTCGTGCCCATGGCGCGAATCCTCTCATCGGCCTCGGTCAGCCTGTGCGTGGGCGTGGCCATGGTGATCGAGCGCGCCTGAGGTTGAGCTACCGCTCGGCGTTGTTTCACGCCGGGCGCAAAGTGGGGGCACCGTTGGCGAATCAACGCCTGATTTGCGGCGGCATCCGTTGCGGCGCTGCTCTACAGTGCACAGACATTCCCTCTGGTGCTGGAGACGGCCATGGACAACGCCCCCTTGCTGTTCCAACTGCCCGACGACGACACCCTGTACCGCGCCTTGCTCGAACGCGACCCGGCCTATGACGGGTTCGCTTTCGTCGGGGTCAAGAGCACGGGCGTGTTCTGTCGGCTGACCTGCGCGGCGCGCAAGCCCAAGCGCGAAAACACGGTGTTCTTCAGCTCGATCAAGGCCTGTGTCGAGGCCGGTTTTCGCGCCTGCCTGCGCTGCCGTCCGCTGGAGCAGACAGGTGCCCAGGAGCCCTTGGTCAAGCAGCTGCTGGCCTTGCTGGAACACAATGCCGACAAGCGCTGGTATGAAGGCGACCTGATCGAGCTCGGCTTCGACCCTTCCACGGTGCGCCGGGCCTTCAAGCGCCACTTCGGCGTGACCTTCCTGGAAATGGCCCGGCTGCGGCGGATCGGCGAGGGCATGCAGCAACTGGCGGGCGGTGCCAGCGTGATCGATGCGCAGATCAGCGCCAGTTTCGATTCCGACAGCGGCTTTCGCAGTGCCTTCACCCGGCTGCTCGGCCAACCACCGTCGAACCTGCGCGGCCGCGAACTGCTCAAGGCCGACTGGCTGCAAACCCCGATCGGCGTGATGCTGGCGGTGGCCGATGCGCAGGCCCTGCATCTGCTGGAGTTCTTCGACCGCCCGGCATTGGCCACTGAGCTGAAGCGCCTGCAAGAGCACACCGGCTCGACCATCGGCTTCGGGCGTTTTGCCCCCATCGACCAGATCGAGAGCGAATTGCGGCGATTTTTCGCCGGGGAGTCGGCGAGCTTTACCACGCCGCTGGCGCTGAATGCTTCGGCCTTCACTCGCACGGTGTGGCAGGCACTCAGGGCCATTCCTCCAGGCGTTACCCGCAGTTACGCCGAGGTGGCGAGCAGCATCGGTTCGGCCTCCGCCGTGCGGGCCGTGGCCCGGGCCAATGGCGCCAACCAGATCGCCATCGTGATTGCCTGTCACCGGGTGATAGGTTCCGACGGTTCGCTCACCGGTTATGGCGGCGGGCTGTGGCGCAAACGCTGGCTACTCGAACATGAGCGGCGCCTGTACGCGCAGGTTCAGGCGCGACAACACCTCAGGGCCGATGAACCCGTTGCAGGGTGAAGGTCAGCGGCGGGCTTTGCTGGATCACCCGCTCGCCATCGAGCACTTGCACCGCCAGGCGGTGCTCGCCGCGATCGATGTTCACCAGTTGCAAGCTCGGTACGTTGCCGGGCTGACCGTAAGGCTGGTCGTCCAGCAGCAGGCGCAGGCGATGCTCGTTGAGCAGGGGCGGTTGCAGGCGCACCTCGACCTCGAAGGTGCCGTTATTGGCACGCACCACGCCGCCATCCGGCACGCCGCTCAGCTCCAGGGTGGTGTAGGCCGGTGCGCGGCTGGGTGGCGTTTGTACTGGATCGACGCCGGGCGGTGTGAGCGGCCTGGGCGCCTCGATGCGGTTCAGCGGCGCCAGCTCGACGGCCTGGCCGGGCACGCCGGCCGGCGGCTGGTCGCTGTAGGCGGTGTTGCCGTGGGCGTCGGTGTAGCGGTAGATCTGCGCGGCGGCCGGCAGGGCGGCCAGCAACAGCAGGTAGAGACAGTGCACACGCATGGCAGCTTTCCTGGGCGCTGGGGTCGGCGGCTTCAAGGATGGAAGTGCCTCCAGCATAGAGCCGCAGACCGGGCCCGGGTTCGCCGCTTCAACCTTTGAACACACAAAGCTCGGCGGTGGCGCGGATCAGCGCCAGTTGGCGCAGTGGTGCCCGATCACCTTCGTGGGTGGCCTGGGCCAGCCATTGTGGGCAGTGCGGGTCGTTGCGGTGGGGGCTGAAATCCGCCAGTTGCTGCAGCAGGCGTTTTTGTAACCGATCAAGTTGCGGGCGGATCTGTCCCACCAGGTCCGGGCGCGGCGCGTCCGGTGCCTGGCCTTGCAAGGTCCATTCGGACAGATGGGCGTACTGCACCAGCTTGTTGGCCTCGATCTGCGCGGCGAAGAACTGTTCCACCGCCGCGCCGTCGAGTTTGTAGGCCGGCGCCTGGGCCACCGCGCCGGCAATCACCTCACGCTCGCGGGGGCGGTCTTCCACCGGCTTGTGGCTGTCCCATTTGCTCAGGGCCACCTGGTCGGCGATGGCCAGGCGTTCTTCGATGCTGGCCAGCAGAGGGCTGAGGGTGGCAGGGGCGGCGCAGGCATTGCCGGCCAGCAACAGGGTCAACAGGGCAAGGCAGAATCGCGAAGTCATGGATAGTCTCGGCTTCTTGGGGACAAGTCGGCGGCCATGATGCACGCAAAACCGCAGTGCCTGGCAAGCGTCGGGCACAAGATGGATCATTGGCCGGCCGCGGCGGTCGCGGGCGCCCCGCAATCGGTCGGGCTGGAAGACAGTCGCTTGCCGCTTTCGTCATAGATGATCCGGCAGGCGCTCAAGCCGTTGTCGATCAGCTCGCGGCTCTTGACCACGCCGTTGCGGTGATAGCACAGCTGTTCGCCGGTCAGTTGGCCGTCGGACTCATGACTTTTCACCTGTTGCTGGTTGATGGTCATCCAGGTGAAACCCACCGAGTTTTTCTGGCACTCGACCTGCCCATTGTCGTAGTAGGTGCGCTGAGTGATCTGGTCATTGTCGCCGATGATCTTCTCGCGGATCTTTTGGCCTGTTTCATAGTTGTACTCGATGGAGCCTTGGGGGCTGCCAAAGAGAAAGTCCGTTTCCCAGGACAGCTTTCCGTGGGTGAACCGCCGTTGTTTTCCACAGCGTTCGACGGTTGAACCGCGCTTGTCGAAGCGGCACCAGTTGGCTTCTTCATAAAGCACTTCGTCCTGATCGTATTGTTTCATCAGGCCGACAAAGCGCCCTCCCTCGAAGCGTCCGACCGTGGCCGGCGTACCGTCGCGCAGGAAGGTCAGGTGAGGGCCTTCGTAGCGATCGTTGTGCCAGGAAATATCGCTGATCAGCTTGCCGTCTTCGCTGTAACCCAGTGAGCGGCCTTCCCGTTTGCCATTCTCATATTGCTGTGAGTACTGCAGGTTGCCGCTGGGGCTATAGCCTTCGCGGGTACCGGACAGCACATCTGCTTTGTAATGCTCGATCAGGACCAGCACGCCGTTGGCGTCGGTTTCGCGCAACTCACCGTCTTTTTTATCGGCGACGAAGTTCACGCTCTGGTTATGGCCCTTGTCTGTCTTGAGTATCCACGGGCCGCTTTTCAGGCCGTTCTCGAAGCTGCCGCGACCTGCTTGGGTCACCCATGGCCCTTCGCGTTTGTCGTTGCGGTAGCTGCCGCTCTCCGTGGAGCCGTCCACCCGCTCTTCGCTCGGACCGTCGAGCACACCCTGGACATAGGTCTGGAAGCCGGTGACAGCGGATTCGCCTCCTTCGTCGTAGGACAGCACCCAGCGTCCCTCACGCAGATCGTCCCGATACTCGCCGGTAGCGGTTTGCCAGCCGTAGGACTCAGTCCACTGGCCTTGGCGTTTGCCATCGACAAAACGGCCGTGGGTCCAGCCATCGTCTGGGTTGGAAAAACTCCATTCGCCGGTGCGTTGGCCGTGGGCATAGGCACCCTGGGCGATGACGGCACCGCCGAAACTGGAGTACTCCACGTAGGCCCCGTCCTCACTGCCAGTGAAGCGCTGCGGCTCGGTCTCCCAGGCGATGTGGCTGGCCCGGTAGTTGTACAGCAGGGGCTCGCCCTCCGGCGCAGGCGCTTCGCCGCGCCAGTAGGTGGCGGTGAGAAAGCGTCCGTCTTTTTCGACGAAGGTCTTTTTGTAGCGGTACTGGTCGGCTCCGGGCGGATTGGCGGTGATGGGCTGCCCGTTAGCGTCGAAATAACCCACCAGGGTGCCGGCCGAATGGTCGAGCTGGTCGAATTCGTCGATACCCGAGTCTTCGTAGAAGTAGCTGTAGTTCAGTGGCGTCAGCTGGCGCAGGGCCTGTTTCACCGTCGGGGCATCGAGCTTCTTGCGGTCTTTGGCGATGCGCTCCAGGGCGGGCTGCAGTTTCTCCAGGCGCCGGTAGAGGCGGTCGTTTTCGTCATAGCGATAGGCATGCAGGCGGTATTGGCCACGCTGTTTGAACAGCACCAGGCGGGTCAGGGACTCATCATCCAGGGCGATGTTGAACACCGACTCGATGGTGGCATCGCCGAAGTCGTCCAGCAGCTGCGGTTGGCCCTCGTCCGGGTCGACCGAGTAATAACCTTTGACGCTGCCGGCCTGCTTGATAAAGGCCAGGGTCGCCGAGCTTTCCGCCAGGCCGGTGATCAGCGGGTGGGCCAGGGATTTGTCAGCATAGAAAGGAGCGGCCTGGGTACTGCCGAACGCCAGGCAGGCGATCAGGCCGAGAGAACGAGTCCACTGCATACGAATCCCTTCGTCGAGGCGCCGGACAGCGGGCGCGAGAGGCGCGGATTATCCATGGATGGCTGGCCTGGGGGAATGCTCCGGGGCGATGGGCGGGCAATAAAAAAGGCCTCCCGAGGGAGGCCTTTTCTTGTCACGCCGCGTGGGGCGGCGCTACCGGATCAGCAGCTGTAGTACAGCTCGTATTCCAGTGGGTGTACGAAGGTACGGACCTTGATTTCTTCTTCGCTTTTCAGGGCGATGTAAGCGTCGATGAAGTCGTCGCTGAAAACGCCGCCTTTGGTCAGGAACGCACGACCTTTGTCCAGCTCTTCCAGGGCTTCTTTCAGGCTGCCGCAAACTTGTGGGATCTCTTTCGCCTCTTCAGGCGGCAGGTCGTACAGGTTTTTGTCGGCCGCATCGCCAGGGTGGATCTTGTTCTGGATACCGTCCAGGCCAGCCATCAGCAGGGCAGCGAAGGCCAGGTATGGGTTGGCAGCCGGATCCGGGAAGCGTGCTTCGATACGGCGGGCTTTAGGGCTCGACACGTAAGGGATACGGATCGAAGCGGAACGGTTGCGAGCCGAGTAGGCCAGCATTACCGGAGCTTCGAAGCCTGGTACCAGACGCTTGTAGGAGTTGGTCGAAGGGTTGGTGAAACCGTTCAGGGCCTTACCGTGCTTGATGATGCCGCCGATGAAGTACAGGGCGGTGTCGGACAGGCCGGCATAACCTTCGCCAGCGAAGGTGTTCTTGCCATCCTTGGAGATGGACATGTGCACGTGCATACCCGAGCCGTTGTCGCCGTACAGAGGCTTAGGCATGAAGGTAGCGGTGCGGCCGTAGGCATCGGCCACGTTGTGTACGCAGTACTTCAGGGTCTGAACTTCGTCGCCCTTGTTGACCAGGGTGTTGAACTTCACGCCGATTTCGTTCTGGCCGGCAGTCGCCACTTCGTGGTGGTGAACTTCGATGACCAGGCCCATTTCTTCCATGGCATTACACATGGAGGTACGGATCTCGTGGTCGTGGTCGAACGGAGGAACCGGGAAGTAGCCGCCTTTGACGCCTGGACGGTGGCCTTTGTTGCCGCCTTCCACGTCCTGGTCGGACATCCACGAGCCTTGCTCGGAGAAGATCTTGAACATGGAGCCGGAGATGTCGGACTTGAACTTCACTTCGTCGAAGATGAAGAACTCAGGCTCTGGGCCTACGAATACGGTGTCGCCGATACCGGTGGACTTCAGGTACTCCTCGGCACGCTTGGCGATGGCGCGTGGGTCGCGATCGTAGCCCTGCATGGTCGAAGGTTCGATGATGTCGCAGACCAGGATCAGGGTCGGCTCTTCGGTGAACGGGTCCAGGACGGCGGTTTCGTCAACCGGCATCAGGATCATGTCGGAGGCTTCGATGCCTTTCCAGCCAGCGATGGAGGAACCGTCGAACATTTTGCCGATTTCGAAGAAATCGTCATCCAGCGCATCACGGGCCGGCATGGTCACGTGGTGCTGAGTGCCTTTGGTGTCAGTGAAGCGCAGATCAATCCATTTGACGTCATGATCTTTGATGAGTTGAACCGACTTCGACATAGTGTCCTCCGGGTGGCTTCGGGCGAGTGTTGGTGTGCCCTTAGAATGTGGGTGATGCCGGCGCAGATACTCTGCCATGGCAACCTGCCTCACAAGGGAGCAAATTGCATGCCAGTGCCCTGAGTTGGGTTTTATGCCCCAAACTCACGCATTCCGGGCGCTATTTGGGCCAGATTGGCAAACTGACGCACCGCAATGTTGCGTTTTTATCTGGCGGCGACCCGTTTTGGTGCACGAAAAACCGAGTGCACATTAATTGGTTAAACCTTGAGCAATTTCCGCTATAATCCGCGCCCCCCTTTTTCGGCTGGCCCAGCGCGCGCTGTTTTCATGAAACTAATCGTTAAAGTTTTCCCGGAAATCACCATCAAGAGCCGCCCGGTACGGACGCGTTTCATCCGTCAGTTGGCCAAGAACATCCGTGCCGTGCTCCGCGATCTGGACCCGGCCGTGGTGGTCAATGGTGTGTGGGACAACCTCGAGCTGGAAACCGCCGTCAGCGAGCCGAAAGCCTTGAAGGAGATGACCGAGCGCCTGAGCTGCATGCCGGGCATCGCGCATTTCCTGCAGGTCGATGAATACCCGCTGGGCGACTTCGACGACATAGTTGCCAAGTGCAAGCAGCACTTTGGCGAGGCCCTGGCGGGGAAAGTTTTCGCCGTGCGCTGCAAGCGCGCCGGCAAGCATGAATTCAGCTCCATGGATGTGGAGAAATACGTCGGCAGCCAGCTGCGCCGGCAGTGCGGCGCCGCCGGAATTTCCCTCAAAGAGCCGGAAATCGAAGTGCGGATGGAAATTCGCGACCAACGGTTGTTCGTGATCCACAGCCAGCACAACAGCATCGGCGGTTATCCGCTGGGCGCCCTGGAACAGACCCTGGTTTTGATGTCCGGCGGTTTCGATTCCACGGTGGCGGCCTACCAGATCATGCGTCGCGGCCTGATGAGCCACTTCTGCTTCTTCAACCTGGGCGGGCGTGCCCACGAATTGGGCGTGATGGAAGTCGCGCACTATATCTGGAAGAAGTACGGCAGCTCCCAGCGCGTGCTGTTCGTCAGCGTGCCGTTCGAGGAAGTGCTCGGCGAAATCCTCGGCAAAGTCGACAACAGTCATATGGGCGTCATTTTGAAGCGTATGATGTTGCGTGCCGCGTCGAGCATCGCCGACCGCCTGCACATCGACGCGCTGGTCACCGGCGAGGCGATTTCCCAGGTGTCGAGCCAGACCCTGCCGAACCTCTCGGTCATCGACTGCGTAACCGACAAGCTGGTGCTGCGCCCGCTGATCGCCAGCCACAAGCAGGACATCATCGATCTGGCCAACGAAATCGGCACCGCCGACTTCGCCAAGCACATGCCGGAGTACTGCGGGGTCATCTCGGTGAACCCCAAGACCCACGCCAAGCGCCATCGCGTGGAGCACGAAGAGAAAGAATTCGACATGGCGGTGCTCGAGCGTGCGATCGAGCGGGCCAAACTGGTGCCGATCGATCGGGTAATCGACGAACTGGGCCAGGATTTGCAGATCGAAGAAGTCAGCGAGGCGCTGGCGGGGCAGATCGTGATCGACATCCGTCATCCGGATGCTCAGGAAGACGACCCGCTGGAGTTGGCTGGCATCGAGATAAAAGCGCTGCCGTTCTATGCATTGAATGCACGCTTCAAGGAACTGGACCCTACTCGCCAGTACCTGCTGTATTGCGACAAAGGCGTCATGAGTCGCCTGCATGCTCACCATCTGCTCAGTGAGGGACATGCCAATGTGCGCGTTTATAGACCGAGCTAAGTGCCCGGGGCTGTTTGCCTGTGGCTTGCGTCACCGGCCCCCCGACGCCACCGTCAAGCTGTAACGGCCTTGCCGGACTCTATTGTTAATCGCTGCCAGCAGTTGTCAGCACACCGAATCCTCTGATCGAGATACACAAGTGATCGAAAATCTACGCAACATCGCCATCATTGCTCACGTTGACCACGGTAAAACCACCCTGGTAGACAAACTCCTGCGTCAATCCGGCACCCTGGAGCGCAACGAGCTCAACGACGAGCGCGTGATGGACTCCAACGACCAGGAAAAAGAGCGCGGTATTACCATCCTGGCCAAAAACACCGCCATCAACTGGAACGGCTACCACATCAACATCGTGGATACCCCGGGCCACGCCGACTTCGGCGGCGAAGTTGAGCGCGTAATGTCGATGGTCGACTCCGTTCTGCTGCTGGTCGACGCCCAAGACGGCCCTATGCCGCAAACCCGTTTCGTGACCAAGAAGGCTTTCGAAGCCGGCCTGCGTCCGATCGTGGTGATCAACAAGGTCGACCGTCCAGGCGCGCGTCCTGACTGGGTTCTGGACCAGATCTTCGACCTGTTCGACAACCTGGGTGCCACCGAAGAACAGCTGGACTTCAAAGTCGTCTACGCCTCGGCCCTGAACGGTATTGCCGGTCTGGACCACACCGACATGGCTGAAGACATGACCCCGCTGTACCAGTCGATCGTCGACAACGTTCCGGCTCCAGCCGTTGACCGTGACGGTCCGTTCCAGATGCAGATCTCCGCTCTGGACTACAACAGCTTCCTGGGTGTGATCGGCGTTGGTCGTATCGCTCGCGGTCGCGTCAAGCCGAACACTCCGGTCGTCGCTATCGACACCGAAGGCAAGAAGCGCAACGGCCGTATCCTGAAGCTGATGGGTCACCACGGTCTGCACCGTGTGGACGTTGAAGAAGCCGCTGCCGGCGACATCGTCTGCATCAGCGGTTTCGACGAGCTGTTCATCTCCGACACCCTGTGCGATCCGACCGCTGTCGAAGCGATGAAGCCGCTGACCGTCGACGAGCCGACCGTTTCCATGACCTTCCAGGTCAACGACTCGCCATTCTGCGGTAAAGAAGGCAAGTTCGTGACCAGCCGTAACATCAAGGAACGTCTGGACAAAGAGCTGCTGTACAACGTTGCACTGCGCGTTGAAGAAGGCGACTCGGCCGACAAGTTCAAGGTTTCCGGCCGTGGTGAGCTGCACCTGTCGGTACTGATCGAAACCATGCGTCGCGAAGGTTTCGAAATGGGCGTTGGCCGTCCTGAAGTGATCATCCGTGAAGTCGACGGCGTGAAGCAGGAACCGTTCGAAAACGTCACCATCGACATCCCTGAAGAATCCCAGGGCAAGGTCATGGAAGAAATGGGTCTGCGTAAGGGCGACCTGAGCAACATGGTTCCGGATGGCAAGGGCCGTGTACGCCTGGAATACAACATTCCAGCCCGTGGTCTGATCGGTTTCCGTAACCAGTTCCTGACCCTGACCAACGGTGCAGGCATCCTGACCTCGATCTTCGATCGCTACGCTCCGATGAAGTCCGGCCACATGTCCGGCCGTCAGAACGGCGTACTGGTTTCGGTCGAGACCGGCAAGGCACTGACCTACTCCCTGGAAACCCTGCAGGCGCGCGGCAAGCTGTTCGTCGAGCACGGCCAGGAAATCTACAACGGTCAGATCGTTGGTCTGAACAGCCGTGACAACGACCTGGGCGTGAACCCAACCAAAGGCAAGAAGCTCGACAACATGCGTGCTTCGGGCAAGGACGAAACCATCGCCCTGGTTCCGCCGGTTCGTTTCACCCTGGAACAGGCTCTGGAATTTATCCAGGACGACGAGCTGTGCGAAGTGACTCCTAAGTCCATCCGTCTTCGCAAGAAGATCCTGGACGAAGGCGAGCGTACCCGCGCTGCCAAGAAAGCCAAGAACTGATCCTTTAGTTCAGGCTGAATAAAAACGCCCCCGGTCGAAAGGCCGGGGGCGTTTTTTTTGATCTGCGAAAATGAGCTGATTCCTGTAGCCGCTGCCGAGCGCCAGCGAGGCTGCGATCGGCCGCGTAGCGGTCGTCAAGCGGTGTATCTGAAACTCTGCGGTGGCCCGTACTGCGGCTGCTTTGCAGCCGTTCGCAGCTTCGCCAAGGCTCGGCAGCGGCTACAGGGTGGCAGGGTTACGCGGGGAACAGGGTTGCAGGCGCAGGTCGAGGCTCAGAAGCGTTCCAGGGTCCGGCTGCCGGTGTTGGTCGGGCGCTCGACCGGCTTGGGCTTGTACGCGCAATAGCCTGGGCGCGGGCCGATCTTCGGGTGGTTGCGGCAGGTGTCCGGGCGCTTGTCATAAATGGTGCACAGGCGGCTCTTACGATCCAGATACAGGCAGTCGTTGTTACTCATGCGCTGCAGGGTGAAGATCTCGGACTTCTGGTTGTAGCGCTCGACGATGCCTTCCTTCTGCAGGCGCTTGGCGATGTTCTTCGCCGGCTCGCCGCGCTCGAATTCGTCGACGATGCCGATGCGGATCAGGTCCTTGATCTTGACCTCCACCGGCAGGGTGCAGCAGCTGGACATGCAGGAGCCGCACATGGGCGCGGAATACTTGGCCCAGGTATCGAGTCGGTCGATTTCCGCGGCGGCGATCAGGTTGGACTTCATCAGGCTTGCTTCCAGCGTGTGTATCAGGGCGCGCGATCATACCGGTACTGGTGGATTTTTGAACAACCATTTAACGGAATTTAACCGTGCTCGGGGGGATTGCGAGGGTCGGCACGGCATCTGCATCATTTTTACCCGCTGCCGCGGGAGACGCTGCCTCTGTTCGGGCAATTGCACGACGCACCGAACCAGAGACTTTGGCTCCTGTCAGACCGACTAGGCTCAGACAATTCCATGCTCACTGTCTATCTCGCTCGAGGTCGTATTCATGACTCAGGAACTGCAAGTTCGTGACGCTGAGGTGGCCGCTTTTCGCGATGCCGTCCTGACCAAACTCACCTACGCGGTGGGCAAAGACCCGGACCACGCCTTTGACCATGACTGGTTCGAAGCCATCGCCCTGGCGGCGCGCGATCACATGGTCGAGCACTGGATGGACCACACGCGGCAGATCTACCGCAAAGGCCAGAAGCGCGTTTATTACCTGTCCCTGGAATTCCTCATCGGCCGCCTGCTCTACGACAGCCTGAGCAACCTCGGGCTGCTGGACGTGGCGCGCGATGCCCTGAGCGATCTGGGCGTCGACCTGGAGCGCATCCGCCTGCTGGAGCCGGACGCGGCGCTGGGCAACGGTGGCCTCGGCCGGCTGGCGGCGTGCTTCATGGAAAGCATGTCGACCCTGGGCATTGCCGGCCACGGCTACGGCATCCGTTATGAGCACGGCTTGTTCCGCCAGGCCATAGTCGATGGCTGGCAGCAGGAGCAGACCGAGCACTGGCTGGATTTCGGCAACCCCTGGGAGTTCGAGCGTCCGGAAGTGATCTATTCGATCGGCTTCGGTGGCAGCGTCGAGACCGTCACCGACGAGGCTGGCCATGCGCGGCAAGTCTGGTGGCCGGCGGAAACCGTGCGCGCGGTGGCCTACGACACGCCGGTGGTCGGCTGGCGCGGCGCCAGCGTCAACACCCTGCGCCTGTGGCGGGCGCGAGCCATGGAAGACCTGCACCTGGAACGCTTCAATGCCGGCGATCACCTCGGCGCGGTGGCCGAGGTGGCCCGCGCCGAGAGCATCTCGCGGGTGCTCTACCCGGCGGACAGCACCGAAGCCGGCCAGGAGCTGCGCCTGCGCCAGGAATACTTCTTCGTCTCCGCGTCCCTGCAGGACCTGCTGCGCCGGCACAAGAACATGCACGACTCGGTGCTCAGCCTCGGCGAGCATGCGGCGATCCAGCTCAACGACACGCACCCATCGATCGCCGTGGCCGAGCTGATGCGCCAGTTGGTGGACCTGCACGGCATCGCCTGGGAGGCGGCCTGGCAGATCACTGTCGAAACCCTGGCCTACACCAACCACACGCTGCTGCCCGAGGCCCTGGAAACCTGGCCGGTGGGCCTGATGGAACGCAT
Source organism: Pseudomonas sp. GW531-T4 (assembly GCF_017349615.1). NCBI lineage: Bacteria > Pseudomonadati > Pseudomonadota > Gammaproteobacteria > Pseudomonadales > Pseudomonadaceae > Pseudomonas > Pseudomonas sp. GW531-T4. Next base: position 50,574 of record NZ_JACMZT010000021.1, on the reverse strand, counting down.
GCTGCCGCGGCACATGCAGATCATTTACCTGATCAACGCCCAGCACATCGATTCGCTGCGGGCCAAGGGCATCCACGACTTCGACGTGCTGCGCGCGGTGTCGCTGATCGAAGAAGACAACGGGCGCCGCGTGCGCATGGGCAACCTGGCGTTTCTCGGTTCCCACAGCGTCAACGGCGTGTCCGGCCTGCACACCCAGCTGATGCGCAGCACGGTGTTCTCCGAGCTGCACAAGCTGTATCCGGAACGCATCAACAACAAGACCAACGGCATCACCTTCCGCCGCTGGCTGTACCAGGCCAACCCCAAGCTGACGGCGATGCTGGTCGAGGCCGTCGGCCCGGAGCTGCTGGACAACCCCGAGGAGCTGTTGCTCAAGCTCGAGCCCTTCGCCGAGAAGTCGTCCTTTCGCAAGCAGTTCGCCGAGCAGCGCCTGCATAGCAAGCGCGCACTGGCGGCGATCATCCATGAGCGCCTGGGGATCGCGGTCAATCCGGCGGCGCTGTTCGACGTGCAGGTCAAACGGATCCACGAGTACAAGCGCCAGTTGCTCAACCTGTTGCACACCGTGGCGCTGTACCAGGCGATCCGTGCCGAGCCGGAAATCGACTGGGTGCCGCGGGTGAAGATCTTCGCCGGCAAGGCCGCGGCCAGTTATCACCAGGCCAAGCTGATCATCAAGCTGAGCAACGACATCGCCCGCACGGTGAATAACGATCCGACCGTGCGTGGCCTGCTCAAGGTGGTGTTCCTGCCCAACTACAACGTCAGCCTGGCCGAAAGCATCATCCCGGCGGCGGACCTGTCGGAGCAGATCTCCACTGCCGGCTTCGAGGCCTCGGGCACCAGCAACATGAAGTTCGGCCTCAACGGCGCCCTGACCATCGGCACCCTGGATGGCGCCAACGTCGAGATGTGCGAGCGGGTCGGCGCCGAGCACATGTTCATCTTCGGCCTCAGCGCCCAGCAGGTGGAGGCGCGCAAACGCAACGGCGAGTTCAGCGCGGTGCCGGACATCGCCGCCTCCCATCGCCTCAACGATGTGCTGCAGGCAATTCGTGGCGGGGTGTTCTCGCCGGACGATCCGGCCCGCTACACCGGCCTTATCGATTCGCTGATCGACTATGACCGCTTCCACGTGTGCGCCGATTTCGATTCCTACTGGAATGCCCAATTGCATGTCGAGGAGCGCTGGCGCGACAGCAATCATTGGTGGCGTTCGGCGGTGCTCAACAGTGCGCGCATGGGCTGGTTCTCTTCGGACCGGACCATTCGCGAGTACGCCACGGAGATCTGGAAGGCTCTGGAATAGGCTGCTCGTCGGCCCCCTAGTGTCGAAAGGGCGCAGGCTAGCGCAGCCTGCGCCAGCGGCTACGGGTCGGATTTCGGGCTACGCTCAACCCCACGCATGAACTCTCTATGACGGATCTCGTCTCATAGGAGGAAATGCACCCCGACTCGCGCTAAACTGCGCGGGTTTTTTAGCCCCCCCCATTCCTCCGGAGCCTTCCATGTCCCGCGTTACCCTGAGTCGCTATTTGATTGAGCAGACCCGCAGCAACAACACTCCTGCCGATCTGCGCTTCCTGATCGAAGTGGTGGCGCGTGCCTGCAAGGAGATCAGCCACGCCGTGTCCAAAGGCGCCCTGGGCGGTGTCCTGGGCAGCATGGGCACTGAAAACGTCCAAGGCGAAGTGCAGAAGAAGCTCGACGTGCTCTCCAACGAGATCCTGCTCGAAGCCAACGAATGGGGCGGCCACCTGGCCGGCATGGCGTCCGAGGAAATGGACAACGCCTACCAGATCCCGGGCAAATACCCGAAAGGCGCCTACCTGCTGGTGTTCGACCCGCTGGACGGTTCGTCGAACATCGACATCAACGCGCCGGTCGGCACCATCTTCTCCGTGCTGCGTTGCCCGAACGAGCACCTGAGCCAGAACGAAGCCCTGAACGAAAAGGCCTTCCTGCAACCCGGCACCCAGCAGGTAGCCGCCGGTTATGCCATCTACGGTCCGCAGACCATGCTGGTGCTGACCCTGGGCGATGGCGTCAAGGGCTTTACCCTGGACCGTGAAATGGGCAGCTTCGTGCTGACCCACGAAGACCTGACCATTCCTGAGAGCACCCAGGAGTTCGCCATCAACATGTCCAACCAGCGTCACTGGGAAGCGCCGGTCGCGCGCTACGTGAGCGAGCTGATGGCTGGCGAGGAAGGCCCGCTGAAGAAGAACTTCAACATGCGCTGGGTCGCCGCGATGGTCGCCGACGTACACCGCATCCTGACCCGGGGTGGTGTGTTCATGTACCCACGCGACAGCCGCGAGCCATCGAAGCCAGGCAAGCTGCGCCTGATGTACGAAGCCAACCCGATGTCGTTCCTGGTTGAACAGGCCGGCGGCGCCGCCACCGACGGCCACCAGCGCATTCTCGATATCCAGCCTGAAGGCCTGCACCAGCGCGTAGCGGTGTTCCTCGGCTCGAAGGAAGAAGTCGCCCGCGTCACCGCCTACCACAAGGAATAAATCATGGCCGCGCCCTGGCAGCCCCTGCTCGACTGGTGGTTCGGTTCTGCCGAGAAACCTGCGGACATCGTCGCTGAAAAGGGCAAGCTGTGGTTTGGCAAGCGTGACAGCCAGGACCTCGAGGCGCGCGAGCGTTTCGGGGATCTGGTGGAACAGGCCTTGGCCGGTGGATTGACCGAGTGGGCGCAACGCCCGCAAGGCTGGCTGGCCCTGGTGCTGCTGCTCGACCAACTGCCACGCATGCTGTATCGCGAAACCCCCAAGAGCTTTGCCGGCGACCTGCGTGCCCAGGCACTGGTGGCCCAGGGCATCGCCGCGGATTTCGACCGGCAACTGCCCGCGATGCAGCGTAGCTTCATCTACCTGGTGTTCGAGCATTGCGAGAACCTGGCGGTGCAGAACGAAGCGATCTCCAGGTTCGTCGCGTTGCAGGACGAACAGCCGCCGGAAGATCGACCGGTGTTCGCCGACCAGCTGGACTACGCCGAACGGCATCAGAAAATCATCGCCCGCTTCGGGCGCTTCCCCCATCGCAACCGGATTCTCGGGCGTGAATCGACGCCGGAGGAACTGGCATTCCTGCGCGAGCCGGGTTCCAGCTTCTAAATCTTCTGAGCAGCATCAAACGCTATCGCGGGCAAGTCGGATCGCCGCCCGCTCGCTCCTACGGATGCCTAGGTTCTTCTGTAGGAGCGGCCGGTCGACGCTCGATTGCCCGCGATAGGGCCTCAAGCCCCATGAATACTTAGCGCTTGGCGCGCAGCAACCGTGCCATCAGCAAGCTTTGCAGGTCTCGGCGGGTGTCGGCGATGACATGGATGTAGACGGTGGCGTCCCGTACTTCATAGATGATTCGATTCATTCCCGAGAGTATCTGTCGGTAGTGACCGATATGCAGTTGTTCGAGTTCTTCGGGAATCACCCCGGCATAGGGCAGGGTGGCCAGTTGGCGAATGGCCTGTTTCAGGTTGCCGTAGCTGCTTTTGCCAGGTGGCGGTGGAGAACCGCTGGGTGAGGTAGGTACGCAACTCGATGAGGTCGGTTTCCGCTGAATGCAGAAGCACTACCTTGAACGTCACGGCTGGTCGGCCTGGTCCAGGTCGGCGAACACATCCTCCGCGTCGCGGAATTGGCCTTCATCGATCTCGCGATTACCGAGGGCGAGGATCTTCAGCAGCGCCATGGTTTCTTCCTGCTGCTCGAAGCTTTTCACATCCATGACCACCAGTTTCGCCTCGCCATTCTGGGTAATGACCATGGGCTCACGGCTTTCGGTGATGGTCTTGACGATCTCGGCGGCGTGGCTTTTCAGGTAGCTGATCGGTTTGATCTGAGAGGAAAGCTTCATGGGAGCATCTCGTCTGGGGAAGCAGGACTGAGTTTAGTCTTTATTCAGTCCTGTGTGCGCCGCGCCAGACGAGTTGAGTGTTGCCGATCGTTAAATACGGAAACTGCCCACCAGATGCGTCAACCGCGCCGCTTGCTGCTCCAGGTCGGCGCAGGCGCGCAGGGTTGCCTGCAGGTTTTCCACGCCTTCCTGGTGGAGGGTGTTGATCTCGGTGATGTCGACGTTGATCGACTCGACCACGGCGGTCTGTTCCTCGGTGGCGGTGGCCACGGACTGGTTCATGCCGTCGATCTCGCCGATGCGCTGGGTCACGCTGCCCAGGCGCTGGCCGGCCTGGTTGGCGATGCCGACGCTGCTTTCGCTCTCGCGCTGGCTTTCGGTCATGGTGTTCACCGCCTGGCGGGCGCCGACCTGCAGTTCCTCGATCATCTTCTGCACCTGCTGCGCCGAGTCCTGGGTGCGGTGGGCGAGGTTGCGCACCTCGTCGGCGACCACTGCGAAACCACGCCCGGCCTCACCGGCGCGGGCGGCCTCGATGGCGGCGTTGAGGGCCAACAGGTTGGTCTGCTGGGAGATGCTGGTGATGACTTCGAGGATTTGCCCGATGTTCACCGTGTTGCTGTTCAGCGTCTCGATGTTGCCGCAGGAGTCGCTGATCTTCGCCGACAGCTGCTGCATGGCGGCGATGGTCTGGTCCACCACGGCCTGGCCTTCGCTGGCCAGGTTGCGCGCATCGCTGGAGTGCTGCGATGCCAGGGCGGCGTTCTGGGCGATTTCCTGGGCGGCGGCGCCGAGCTGGTTGATCGCCGCGGCGACGCTGCTGGTGCGGCTGGCCTGCTGGTCGGAGTTGAACATCGACGAGTTCGAGGCGCTGACCACCCGCAGGGCGACCTCGTTGACCTGGCCGGTGGCCGAGGCGACTTCGCGGATCGAGCCGTGAACCCGTTCGACGAAGCGGTTGAACGACGCGCCCAGGGTGCCGAACTCGTCGTGGCCATGGATGGTCAGGCGCTTGGTCAGGTCGCCTTCGCCCTCGGCGATGTCGTGCATGGCGCGGCCCATCAGGTGCAGCGGTTGCATCAGCACGCGGATCAGCATGCCCAGCAGGCTGATGATGATCACTACGGCGATCAGCATGGCGATGATCGCCGAGGTGCGGAATTCGCTGAGCATCGAGAACGCGGTGTCCTTGTCCAGCACCAGCGCCACGTACCAGTCCGCCGACGGCACACCGTTGACCCGGGTGAAGGAGATGAACTGGGTCTTGCCGTCCAGCTCGACTTCCTTCAGGCCCGGGCTGACCTGCGGAGCGCCATTGGGGTAGGCGTCGCTGAGGTTCTTGAGCACCAGCTTGCTGTCCGGGTGGATCAGGATCTTGCCGCCGGCGCTGACGATGAACGCCTGGCCATGGCCGCCGAAGTTCAGCGAGTTGATGATGGCGCTGACGTTGGACAGGTCGATATCGGCCCCGGCGACGCCGATGAAGCTGCCCTGGTGCTGGACCGGGGTGGCGACGGTGATCACCAGCTTGCCGGAAGAGGCGGCGATGTAGGGTTCGGTGACGATGGTCTGCTGGGCCGCGTTGGCCGCCTTGTACCAGCCGCGGGCGCGCGGATCGTAATCGGGCGCGCGGTTGCCCGCCGGGACCGAGAACATCGCACCGTCCTGGCCGCCGAAATAGCTGAGCTGGAAGTTGCTGGCGTAGGCGGGGAGGCCGACGCTGCGTTTCAGGCCGTCGGCACCGCTGCCGTCCACGGCGATCTGCTGGGCCAGGGTGTGCAGCAACTGGATGCGGCTTTCCAGCCAGGTCTGGATGTTGCTGCTGGTCAGGCTGCCGAGTTCCTGCATGGAGGATTCGTTGCTGCTGCGCAGGGCTTCGCGCTGTCGATAGTCGTTGAACAGGATAAAACAGACGAACGCAACGGCGACCACAAGAGCGGCGGCAAGCAGGATCTTATGGCTGAATTTCATGTTTCTGGTCATTAAGTGAACTACCGCGAGAGGGTGGTCAGCGAGGGGGCGTCAATTTGCCATAACGGCGGCTTTTGCGCTGCTTTTATGTCGACTGGCCATCACTAAAGATGAGGGGCGTCGAAGCCTGTCCGACGAAATGTCTTTGGCCGTCGCAAAGTGGTTGATTCGGGAGGAAATGCTGGGCGCTGCGTCACAATAAATAGCCGTCTGGCTGGGGAACCAGATGGGGCTTTTCTCTTCTAAGCTTCTGGTTGGCAGCATGCCATCCCCCCGTCCGCCCAGGAGTTTCACCATGTCCCTGCGTTCTCTCGCTCTGTTGTCGTTCTGCGTGCTGTTGGCTGCGTGCGGCAAGATCAATCAGGAAAACTATTCCAAGCTGTCGGCCGGCATGCCCAAGGCCGAAGTTGAAAAACTGCTGGGCAAACCGACCGACTGTTCCGGCGCGCTGGGCATGTCCAGCTGCACCTGGGGCGACAAGAACAGCTTTATCAGCGTGCAGTACGCCGGTGACAAAGTGTTGATGTTTTCCGGGCAAGGCCTGAAGTAAAAAAAACCGGGGCCACGTGCCCACGGGAGAAAAATAATGATGCGTTTGCTAGTCACTCTTCTGGCCGGCCTGTTGTTGGCCGGCTGCGCCACTTCCCGGGACGATTCACTGGCGCCCAAGACCGCGAATCACGTCGATCTCAAGCGTTACCAAGGGACCTGGTACGAGTTGGCGCGTTTGCCGATGTATTTCCAACGTAACTGCGCGCAATCCGAAGCCCGCTACACCCTGTTGCCCGAAGGCAATATGACGGTGCTCAACCGCTGCCTGACCGCCAACTGGCAATGGGAAGAGGTGCGGGGCACGGCAACGCCGCAGGCGCCGGATAAAACCGACAAGCTGTGGGTCGAGTTCGATACCTGGTTTTCCCGTTTGATACCGGGCTTGGCCAAGGGCGACTACTGGGTGCTGTACGTGAGCGACGACTACAAGACCGCCATTGTCGGCAACCCGGATCGTCGATACCTGTGGCTGTTGTCGCGCCGGCCGAATGTCAGCGAGGCGGTTCGCGAGGATCTGCTGAGCAGGGCGCGTCAGCAAGGCTATGACACCACCCGACTGATCTGGCGTGTGTCGGACTCGGCGATGGCCAAGACCTCGAAGTGAATCCATGCGGGAACCAGCACGCTGGCTCCCGCGGTGACGGCTTCAGCCGAGCAGGTCGCGCAGCACCCGGGTAAAGGCCCGATTGCTTTCTTCCTCGCCTGCGTGACGTCCGTCGCGCACCACCCACTGACCGTTGACCAGCACATCGCGTACCTGGCGATCACCGCCGGCGAACAGCCAGCGGTTGAGGATGCCGTCGCCCTCGGCGGTGGCCAGGTAAGGATCGTTGCCGTCGAGCACCAGCCAGTCGGCGCGCTTGCCCACTTCCAGGGCGCCGATCGGCTGCCCCAGGGCCTGGGCGCCACCGTCCAGCGCGGCGTCGTACAGGGTCCGGCCAACCATCGGCTGGTCGTTTCGATACAAGCGGTTGCGGCGTTGATCGCGCAGGCGCTGGCCATATTCCGCCCAACGCAATTCCTCCACCACGCTCAGCGACACATGGCTGTCGGAGCCGATGCCCATGCGGCCGCCCTGGGCAAGGAAATCCACCGCCGGGAAAATCCCGTCGCCGAGATTGGCCTCGGTGGTCAGGCACAGGCCGGCGATGGCCCGGCTTTGCGCCATGAGGCTGACTTCTTCGGCATTCGCGTGGGTGGCGTGGACCAGGCACCAGCGCTGATCGACCTCGGTGTTTTCATACAGCCATTGCAGCGGTCGGCGTCCGCTCCAGGTCAGGCAGTCGTCGACTTCCTTCTGCTGTTCGGCGATATGGATATGCACCGGGCACAGCTTGTCGCTGGCGGCCAGCACCTCGCTGATCTGCTGCGGGGTGACCGCGCGCAACGAGTGGAAGCACAGCCCCAACTGCTGGGCCGGCTGCCGGGCCAGCAGCGGTTGCAGGCGGCTTTGCAGCTTGAGGTAGTTTTCCGTGCTGTTGATGAAGCGGCGCTGGCCTTCGTTGGGCGCCTGGCCGCCGAAACCGGAGTGGCTGTACAGCACCGGCAGCAGGGTCAGGCCGATGCCGGCGGCGCTGGCGGCCTGGCTGATACGCAGCGACAGCTCGGCCGGGTCGGCGTAGGGCTGGCCGCTGGTGTCGTGATGCACGTAATGGAATTCGGCGACCGAGGTGTAACCGGCCTTGAGCATTTCGATGTACAGCTGGCGGGCGATGATGCCCAGCTGATCCGGGCTGATCTTGCCCACCAGGCGATACATCAGGTCGCGCCAGGTCCAGAAGCTGTCGTTGGGGTTGCCGGCCACTTCCGCCAGCCCGGCCATCGCCCGCTGGAAGGCGTGGGAGTGCAGGTTGGGCATGCCCGGCAGCAGCGGGCCCTGTAGCCGTTCGGCGCCTTCTGCGCTGGCATCGGCCTGGATGTGGGTCAACAGGCCGTCGGCGCTGACCTCGAGACGTACGTTGTTGGCCCATCCGTTAGGCAGCAGTGCGCGTTCGGCAAAGAAGGCGGACATGGTTCAAGCACCCCGTCGTGTGTTATTTGTATATACATATACAGACGTTTGCCTGCTCGGTAAACTCCGGCAAGCTAGTGGCCTTCTTCGACAAACAAGGATTTCCCGTGCCGACTCCGCCCGCCAACTCCCCGCTGGCCGCCCATCTGGGCGATAGTCCGGCGCCCCTGTACGCCCGCGTCAAGCAGATGATCACTCAGCAGATCGAGAGTGGAAACTGGCCGCCGCACTACCGTGTGCCCTCGGAAAGCGAGCTGGTCAGCCAACTGGGTTTCAGCCGCATGACCATCAACCGCGCCCTGCGCGAGATGACCGCCGAAGGCATGCTGGTGCGCATGCAGGGCGTGGGGACTTTCGTCGCCGAACCCAAGAGCCAGTCAGCCTTGTTCGAGGTGCACAACATCGCCGACGAGATCGCCTCGCGCGGCCATCGCCACACCTGCAAGGTCATCACCCTGGGTGAAGAGACGGCCGGTTCCGAGCGCGCCGTGGCCCTGGAAATGCGCGAAGGGCAGAGGGTCTTCCACTCGCTGATCGTGCATTTCGAGAACGATATCCCGGTGCAGATCGAGGACCGCTTCGTCAACGCGCTGGTGGCGCCGGACTACCTCAAGCAGGACTTCACCCTGCAGACCCCATACGCCTACCTGAACCAGGTCGCGCCGCTGACCGAGGGCGAGCATGTGGTCGAGGCGATTCTGGCCGAGCCGGAAGAATGCAAGTTGCTGCAGATCGAGCGCGGCGAGCCGTGCCTGCTGATTCGCCGCCGGACCTGGTCCGGCCGCCAGCCGGTGACCGCCGCGCGCCTGATCCACCCGGGTTCTCGTCACAGCCTGGAAGGGCGGTTTCATAAGTAAGGGGCATCAATGACTCAGTTGAACGTTTTGCGCGCGGCCAACTACCCGCGCATGCCGTGGAAAAACGGCGGCGGCAGCACCGAAGAAATCACCCGGGACGCCGGCGTCGGCCTGGAAGGTTTCGGCTGGCGGCTGTCGATCGCCGATATCGGCGAGTCCGGCGGCTTTTCCAGCTTCACCGGCTACCAGCGCATCATCACCGTGCTGCAAGGCGCGGGCATGACCCTGACGGTGGACGGCCAGGACAGCCGCGCACTGTTACCGCTGGACCCCTTTGCCTTCAGTGGCGCCAGCCAGGTCGCCTGCACCCTGATCGACGGGCCGATTCGCGACTTCAACCTGATTTACGCGCCGGATCGCTACAGCGCTCGCTTGCAATGGCTGCAGGGTGGCCAGCGTTTCTTCACCCAGGCCAGCACGGTGCTGGTATTCAGCGTGGCCGACGAAATGCGCGCCGACCTGGGTGGTGGTGTCGCCGCCTTGCTGGAGCGCCATGACTGCCTGCAACTGCTCGATAACCCCGGCCTGCGGGAAGTCAGCGTCAGCGGCGCTTGCTGCGTGATCGAACTGACGGCCATCTGACCTGTAGCCGCTGCCGCAGGCTGCGATAAGGCTCGAAGAGCCTTCCGGCCTGCAAAGAGCGCGTCTCCTTCGGAGTCGATCGCAGCCTTCGGCAGCGGCTACAAAGCCCTCCTGTTTCTCTCCCTCCCTGATGTTGTTTCCCTCGCGCACCAATTTGTTACCGAACGCCCCAGCGTGGCGCAAGGCTCAGCCGAAGTAACAGCGCTCACATCTCTCGCCACATTCCCCGCGAAAAAATAATCGACGCTGAAACCCTTGATCCAAGGGCCTCTCCAGCATTTCCAGAGATTTTCTTGAAGGTGCATTCAACGAGTTGGCCGCTCGATTGCATATGCTTGTATGTACAAGTAAAGACGTATGCGTATGAGTCGCTGAAGACTATTCGTAGCGTCCCCTGATTCGCTTGCTGCGCAGCGCCCTGCGCGCAGGCACGCTCGCCCACTGCCTGGGTTGGTTTGGATTGATCGCTGAGGAGTTTTTTCGTGACTGAGAATAAACCTACGAAATACCGGAACGTCGAAATTCGCGCTGCCCGCGGCAACAAGCTGACCGCCAAGAGCTGGCTGACAGAAGCGCCGCTGCGCATGCTGATGAACAACCTCGATCCGGAAGTCGCCGAGAACCCGAAAGAACTGGTGGTCTACGGTGGCATCGGCCGCGCCGCGCGCAACTGGGAGTGCTACGACAAGATCGTCGAGAGCCTGACCAACCTGAATGACGACGAGACCCTGCTGGTGCAATCCGGCAAGCCGGTCGGCGTGTTCAAGACCCACAGCAACGCCCCGCGCGTGCTGATCGCCAACTCCAACCTGGTACCGCACTGGGCCACCTGGGAACACTTCAACGAACTGGATGCCAAGGGCCTGGCCATGTACGGCCAGATGACCGCCGGCAGCTGGATCTACATCGGCAGCCAGGGCATCGTCCAGGGCACCTACGAAACCTTCGTCGAAGCCGGTCGCCAGCATTACAACGATAACCTCAAGGGCCGCTGGGTCCTGACCGCCGGCCTCGGCGGCATGGGTGGCGCCCAGCCTCTGGCCGCGACCCTGGCCGGCGCCTGCTCGCTGAACATCGAATGCCAGCAGAGCAGCATCGATTTCCGCCTCAAGACCCGCTATGTCGACGAGCAGGCCAAGGACCTGGATGATGCCCTGGCGCGTATCGCCAAGTACACCGCCGAAGGCAAGGCGATCTCCATCGCCCTGTGCGGCAACGCGGCTGAAATCCTCCCGGAAATGGTCCGTCGCGGCGTGCGTCCGGACATGGTCACCGACCAGACCAGCGCCCACGACCCGCTCAACGGCTACCTGCCGGCCGGCTGGACCTGGGAGCAGTACCGCGAGCGCGCCAAGACCGAGCCGGCGGCGGTGGTCAAGGCGGCCAAGCAATCGATGGCCGTGCACGTCAAGGCCATGCTCGACTTCCAGAAGCAGGGCATCCCGACCTTCGACTACGGCAACAACATCCGTCAGATGGCCCAGGAAGAGGGCGTCGAGAACGCCTTCGACTTCCCTGGCTTCGTACCGGCCTATATCCGTCCGCTGTTCTGTCGCGGCATCGGTCCGTTCCGCTGGGCCGCGCTGTCGGGCGATCCGCAGGACATCTACAAGACCGACGCCAAGGTCAAGGAACTGATCCCGGACGACGCTCACCTGCACAACTGGCTGGACATGGCGCGCGAGCGCATCAGCTTCCAGGGCCTGCCGGCGCGTATTTGCTGGGTTGGCCTGGGCCTGCGCGCCAAGCTCGGCCTGGCGTTCAACGAAATGGTGCGCAGCGGCGAGCTGTCGGCGCCGATCGTGATCGGTCGCGACCACCTGGACTCCGGTTCGGTATCCAGCCCGAACCGCGAAACCGAATCGATGCAGGACGGTTCCGACGCCGTGTCCGACTGGCCGCTGCTCAACGCCCTGCTGAACACCGCCAGCGGTGCGACCTGGGTTTCCCTGCACCACGGCGGCGGCGTCGGCATGGGCTTCTCCCAGCACTCCGGGATGGTGATCGTCTGCGACGGTACCGACGAAGCGGCCGAGCGTATCGCCCGTGTGCTGCATAACGACCCGGGTACCGGTGTCATGCGTCACGCCGATGCCGGTTACCAGATCGCCATCGACTGCGCCAAGGAACAGGGCCTGAACCTGCCGATGATCACTGGCAAGTAAGCTCCCGGCGGATTGCCGCCAGGATCAGGGAAGGAGCCGTCGCACGCTGTAGTGCGGCGGCTCGGTCCATGTAGCAGAGCTTTGACATGACAAGAATCTCCCGGGAGAACAATAACGATGTCCACGGCCAGCGATAGCTCCAAACCCCTGATCGAACGGCGCTCGATCAACTACATCCCCGAGGCTGAACGCCACGGCAAGCTCTACAGCCAGTTCACCCTGTGGCTGGGGGCTAACCTGCAGATCACGGCCATCGTCACTGGCGCTCTGGCGGTGGTGCTGGGCGGTGATGTGTTCTGGTCGTTGATCGGCCTGCTCATCGGTCAACTGCTGGGCGGCGGTGTGATGGCGTTGCACGCGGCGCAGGGGCCCAAGCTCGGCCTGCCGCAGATGATCTCCAGCCGGGTCCAGTTCGGCGTCTATGGCGCGGCCATCCCGATTGTCCTGGTGTGCCTGATGTACCTGGGCTTCACGGCTACCGGCACCGTGCTTTCCGGCCAGGCGCTGGGCCAGCTGTTCGGGGTCAGTGACAGCGTCGGGATCCTGATCTTCGCCAGCGTCATCGTGCTGGTCACGGTGCTTGGCTACCGGGTGATCCATTTCATCGGTCGCGCCGCCAGCGTCATTGGCGTGATCGCCTTCGTTTACCTGTTCAGCCGCCTGATGAGTCAGACCGACGTTGGCGCGCTGTTGGAAATCCGCCACTTCAGCTGGAGCAGTTTCCTGCTCGCGGTGTCGCTCGCCGCGTCCTGGCAGATCGCCTTCGGCCCCTATGTGGCGGACTATTCGCGCTACCTGCCGAGCAAGACCTCCTCGGTGAAAACCTTCCTCGCCGCTGGCGCAGGCTCAGTGATCGGCGCGCAGGTGGCGATGATGCTCGGCGTGTTCGCCGCAGCCATGGCCGACGGGCAGTTCGCCGGTCACGAAGTGGCCTACATCGTCGGCCTGGGCGGTAGCGGTGCCACTGCGGCGCTGCTGTACTTCAGCATCGCCTTCGGCAAGATCACCATCTCGACGCTGAACTCTTACGGCAGCTTCATGTGCATCGCCACCATCATCAGTGGCTTCCGTGGCCACCTGGAAGTGACGCGCTTGCAGCGCCTGGTGTTCGTGCTGGTCATCGTCGGCACCGCGACCCTGATCGCCTTGCTCGGCCAGCACTCGTTCCTCGGTGCGTTCAAGTCTTTCATCCTCTTCCTGCTGGCCTTCTTCACCCCGTGGAGCGCGGTCAACCTGGTGGACTACTACTGCATCACCCGCGAGCACTATGACGTGCCGGCGCTGGCCGATCCGAACGGTCGCTACGGCCGCTGGAACATCCTCGGGATCAGCGTCTACGTGATCGGCGTGCTGGTGCAGCTGCCGTTCATCGGCACCAAGTTCTACACCGGTCCGCTGGTGGAAGTCCTGGGTGGCGTGGATATCTCCTGGATCGTCGGCCTGGTGGTTCCCGCGGCGCTGTATTACGTCTGCGCGAAGAAATGGCATGGCGCTGTACCCGATCGCCTGATCCTGCCGGTAGAGCAGGACTCGATCACAGAACAAAAGCTGAGTGGGGCAGGCCGCGCTACTGCGGTCTAGACCTGATTGGACGTGGACGGGCTGGATGCCTTTTGACTGCCGTAATCCATTTCAATGATTGGGAGCGTCACACAATGAAAATGAATAAGACCCTGCTGACCACTTTGCTTTCCATGGGCCTGCTGGCCAGCGCCGGCGCTACCCAGGCGGCCGGCTGGTGCGAGTCCGGCAAACCGGTGAAATTCGCCGGCCTGAACTGGGAAAGCGGCATGTTGCTGACCGACGTGCTGCAAGTGGTCCTGGAAAAAGGCTACGGCTGCAAGACCGACAGCCTGCCAGGCAACTCCATCACCATGGAGAACGCCCTGAGCAGCAATGACATCCAGGTTTTCGCCGAGGAGTGGGTCGGTCGCAGCGAGGTCTGGAACAAGGCCGAGAAGGCCGGCAAGGTGGTCGGCGTCGGCGCCCCGGTGGTGGGCGCCATCGAAGGCTGGTACGTGCCGCGCTACGTGATCGAGGGCGATGCCAAGCGCAAGCTGGAAGCCAAGGCCCCGGACCTGAAGAACATCGCCGACCTGGCCAAGTATTCCGCCGTGTTCAAGGACCCGGAAGAGCCGAGCAAAGGCCGTTTCTATAACTGCCCGGCCGGCTGGACCTGCGAGCTGGACAACAGCGAGATGCTGAAAAGCTACGGCCTGGAAAGCAGCTACACCAACTTCCGCCCAGGCACCGGCCCGGCGCTGGATGCCGCGGTGCTGTCGAGCTACAAGCGTGGCGAACCGATCCTGTTCTACTACTGGTCGCCAACCCCGCTGATGGGCCAGGTCGACCTGGTGAAGCTGGAAGAGAAACCAGGCGTGGACAAGAGTGTGACCATCAAGGTTGGCCTGTCCAAGACCTTCCACGAACAAGCGCCTGAGCTGGTGGCCGTGCTGGAAAAGGTCAACCTGCCGATCGACCTACTGAACCAGAACCTGGGCCGCATGGCGAAGGAACGTATCGAGTCGCCGAAACTGGCGAAAATCTTTCTCAAGGAACATCCTGAAGTCTGGCACGCATGGGTGAGCGACGACGCAGCCAAGAAAATCGACGCGGCCTTGTAGGTAGAGCCTTTCCGGCTGCCTGAAGCGCAGCCGGGAGCCTCGCCACAACCCACTTGATCGAGAGTCTCTCTATGTTTCCTGAAAGCTTCACGTTTTCCATCGCCGACTGGGTCAACGGTTGGGTCGATTCGCTGGTGACCAACTACGGCGATGTGTTCCGCCACATCTCCGACACCCTGCTGTGGGCCATCGTCAACCTCGAAGGCCTGCTGCGCCTGGCGCCCTGGTGGCTGATGCTGGCGATCGTCGGCGGCATCGCCTGGCATTCGACCCGCAAGCTGGTGACCACCGCGGTAATCGTCGGCCTGCTGTTCCTGGTGGGTGCGGTCGGCCTGTGGGACAAGCTGATGCAGACCCTGGCGCTGATGCTGGTGGCGACCTTCATTTCGGTGCTGATCGGCATTCCCCTGGGGATCCTCTCGGCGCGCAGCAATCGCCTGCGTTCGGTGCTGATGCCGCTCTTGGACATCATGCAGACCATGCCGAGCTTCGTGTACCTGATCCCGGTGCTGATGCTGTTCGGCCTGGGCAAGGTGCCGGCGATCTTCGCCACCGTGATCTACGCCGCGCCGCCGCTGATCCGCCTGACCGACCTGGGCATCCGCCAGGTCGACGGCGAGGTCATGGAAGCGATCAACGCCTTTGGCGCCAACCGCTGGCAGCAACTGTTCGGCGTGCAACTGCCGCTGGCCCTGCCGAGCATCATGGCCGGGATCAACCAGACCACCATGATGGCCCTGTCGATGGTGGTGATCGCCTCGATGATCGGTGCCCGTGGCCTGGGCGAAGACGTGCTGGTCGGCATCCAGACCCTCAACGTCGGCCGTGGCCTGGAAGCCGGCCTGGCGATCGTGATTCTGGCCGTGGTCATCGACCGTATTACCCAAGCCTATGGTCGTCCACGCCATGAGGTGAGCAAATGAACAACGCAACCGTGAGCAAGATCGAAGTCAAGAACGTCTTCAAGATTTTCGGCAACCGTTCGGCCGACGCGCTGAACATGATTCGCCAGAACAAGACCAAGGACCAGGTGCTGGCCGAGACCGGCTGCGTGGTCGGGGTCAACGACCTGTCGCTGAGCATCGGCACTGGCGAGATATTCGTGATCATGGGCCTGTCCGGCTCCGGCAAGTCGACCCTGGTGCGCCACTTCAACCGCCTGATCGACCCGACCAGCGGCGCGATCCTGGTGGACGGCGTGGACATCCTGCAATACGACATGGAAGCCCTGCGCGAATTTCGCCGGCACAAGATCAGCATGGTGTTCCAGAGCTTCGGCCTGCTGCCGCACAAGACCGTGCAGGAAAACGTCGCCTACGGCCTCAAGGTGCGTGGCGAGAGCAAGGAAGTCTGCGCCGAGCGCGCGCTGCACTGGATCAACACCGTGGGCCTCAAGGGCTACGAGGCGAAGTACCCGCACCAGCTGTCCGGCGGCATGCGCCAGCGCGTCGGCCTGGCCCGCGCCCTGGCGGCGGACACCGACATCATCCTGATGGACGAAGCCTTCAGTGCCCTCGACCCGCTGATCCGCGCCGAGATGCAGGACCAGTTGCTGGAGCTGCAAAAGACCCTGCACAAGACCATCGTCTTCATTACCCACGACCTCGACGAGGCCGTGCGCATCGGCAACCGCATCGCGATCCTCAAGGATGGCCGGCTGATCCAGGTCGGCACGCCGAAAGAGATCCTGCATTCGCCGGCGGACGAGTACGTCGACCGTTTCGTGCAGCGGCGCGCGGCGGTGGTTTGAAGGCGTGCGGCGGGCCTCTTCCTATGTAGGAGCGAGGCTTGCCCGCGAATGCGGCGGTAAAGCTGCATCAATGTTCAGGTGGTACCCGTGAGGTCGAAGATGTCGCAGGCTGAAAAAATCGTTATCGCCGACGCCCCGCTGCGTTGGCAGGATGTGGTCGCCGTAGCCCGGCATGGCGCGCAGCTCGAGCTGTCGGCCCAGGCCTGGGCGCGCATCGAGAATGCCCAGGCCATCGTCCAGCGCATCGTCGTCAGCGGCGAACGCGCCTATGGCATCAACACTGGCCTGGGCGCGCTGTGCAACGTTTCGCTGCAGGACGAACAACTGAGCCAGCTGTCGCGCAACACCTTGCTCAGCCATGCCTGTGGCGTGGGCGCGCCGCTGGCCGACGAGCAGACCCGGGCGATCATCTGCGCGGCTGTCGTCAACTACAGCCACGGCAAGTCCGGCCTGCATCGCCGGGTGGTCGAGGCGCTGCTGGCCCTGCTCAATCGTGGTATCACCCCGCAGGTGCCGTCCCAGGGCTCGGTGGGTTACCTGACCCACATGGCGCATATCAGCATCGCCTTGCTTGGTGTCGGCCAGGTCAGCTATCGCGGGCAGGTCGTATCGGCCGAGCAGGCGCTGGCGGCGGAAGGCCTGAAGCCGGTGCAACTGGGGGCCAAGGACGGTCTGTGCCTGGTCAACGGCACGCCGTGCATGACCGGCCTGAGCTGCCTGGCCCTGGCCGATGCCACGCGCCTGCTGCAATGGGCCGACGTGATCGGCGCCATGAGCTTCGAGGCCCAGCGCGGGCAGATCGCCGCGTTCGATGCCGAGATCATCGCGCTCAAGCCGCACCCGGGCATGCAGCAGGTCGGCATCAACCTGCGCGCCTTGCTCGACGGCAGCGAAGTGATTGCCGCCAGCAAAGGCATCCGCACCCAGGATGCCCTGAGCATCCGTTCCATCCCGCAGGTTCACGGCGCCGCCCGCGATCAGTTGGCGCATGCGACGCAGCAGGTTGAGACCGAGCTCAATTCCGTCACCGATAACCCGATGGTGCTGGGCACTCCGGACAACTACCGGGTGATGTCCCAGGCCAACCCTCACGGCCAGTCGGTGGCATTGGCGGCGGACCTGCTGGCGATCGCCATGGCCGAGATCGGCTCGATCGCCGAGCGGCGCCTGGATCGCTTGATCAACCCCCACGTCAGCGGTTTGCCGGCATTCCTGGTGAGCAACCCCGGGGTCAACTCCGGAATGATGATCGTCCAGTATGTCGCTGCCTCGCTGTGCGCAGAGAACCGCCAGCTGGCGCAACCGGCGGTGCTCGACAACTACGTCACCTCCGGCCTGCAGGAAGACCACCTGAGCCTGGGCACCAACGCCGCGCTGAAGCTTTCCCGTGCGCTGGAAAACTGCACCCAGATCCTCGCCATCGAATACCTGCTGGCGGCCCAGGCCTTTGAATTTCTCAAGGAACAGCGTTTCGGTGCCGGCACCGATGCGGCCTGGAAGCTGTTGCGCCAGCGGGTTGCGGCCTATGACCAGGACCGCTGGCTGGCCCCGGACATCGCCAGCGCGGCGGCGCTGCTCAAGGCTCCAGCCTTGCTGCAGGAGGTTTTACCGGGCGTGCGCTGAGCAACGCCCTGCAAGAACGGAATTTTCCACGACAACGGTTTCCACGAAAAACCAGCGTGCCAAGGCGCCACTCGCTCACAAACGGCGGGCTGCGACGGACAACGGAAGCTTCCGGAGCGACTGGTAGTTAATAACAAACTCTCAAAAGGAGCATAAATGTGACTGCGCTAAATCTGATTCCCGGCCAACTGACCCTGGCCCAACTGCGTGCCGTCTACCAACAGCCGGTAACCCTCAGCCTCGATGACAGTGCATCGAAGCAGATCGACGCCAGCGTCGCCTGTGTCGAGCAGATCCTCGCCGAGAACCGCACCGCCTACGGCATCAACACCGGTTTCGGCCTGCTGGCCTCGACCCGTATCGCCAGCGCAGACCTGGAAAACCTCCAGCGCTCCCTGGTGCTGTCCCATGCCGCCGGTGTCGGCGAGCCGATCAGCGACGCCTTGGTGCGCCTGATCATGGTGCTCAAGGTCAACAGCCTGAGCCGTGGTTTCTCCGGTATCCGCCGCCAGGTGATCGACGCGCTGATCGCCCTGGTCAACGCCGAGGTCTACCCGCATATCCCGCTCAAGGGCTCGGTGGGCGCTTCCGGCGACCTCGCGCCGCTGGCGCACATGTCCCTGGTGCTGCTGGGTGAAGGCAAGGCCCGTTACAAAGGCCAATGGCTGAACGCTACCGAAGCCCTGAGCGTGGCCGGCCTCAAGCCGCTGACCCTGGCGGCCAAGGAAGGCCTGGCGCTGCTCAACGGCACCCAGGTGTCCACCGCTTTCGCCCTGCGTGGCCTGTTCGAAGGCGAAGACCTGTTCGCCGGCGCCCTGGCCTGTGGCGGCCTGACCGTCGAGGCGGTGCTGGGCTCGCGTTCGCCGTTCGATGCGCGGATTCATGCCGCCCGTGGCCAGAAAGGCCAGATCGACGCTGCCGCGGCTTACCGCGACCTGCTGGGCGACAGCAGCGAAGTCTCCAAGTCGCACCAGAACTGCGACAAGGTGCAGGACCCGTACTCCCTGCGCTGCCAGCCACAGGTCATGGGCGCCTGCCTGACCCAGTTCCGCCAGGCCGCCGAGGTGCTGGTGGTCGAAGCCAACGCCGTGTCGGATAACCCGCTGGTGTTCGCCGCCGAGGGCGACGTGATCTCCGGTGGCAACTTCCACGCCGAGCCGGTGGCCATGGCCGCCGACAACATGGCCCTGGCCATCGCCGAAATCGGTTCCCTGAGCGAGCGCCGCATCTCGCTGATGATGGACAAGCACATGTCCCAGCTGCCGCCGTTCCTGGTGGCCAATGGCGGGGTCAACTCCGGCTTCATGATCGCCCAGGTGACCGCCGCGGCCCTGGCCAGCGAAAACAAGGCGCTGTCCCATCCGCACTCGGTGGACAGCCTGCCGACTTCCGCCAACCAGGAAGACCATGTGTCCATGGCGCCCGCCGCTGGCAAGCGCCTGTGGGAAATGGCCGAAAACACCCGTGGCATCCTCGCCGTGGAATGGCTGGCAGCCTGCCAGGGCCTGGACCTGCGTGACGGCCTGAAGACCTCGACCAAGCTGGAAAAGGCCCGCGCTACCCTGCGTAGCAAAGTGCCGTTCTACGAGAAGGACCGCTTCTTCGCCCCGGACATCAACGCCGCGAGCGAACTGCTGGCGTCCCGTTGCCTGAATGAGCTGCTGCCGGCCAAGTTGCTGCCGAGCCTGTAACCCCATGCCGGTAGCCGCTGACGAGGCACGAGGCTGCGATGGGCTGCACAGCAGCCCCCGAGGGTGGTCCTGCGGACCGCTTCGCAGCCTCGTACCTCGGCAGCGGCTACAGGTGGTTCCGGTTTTCTCCGATAAAAATAATTAGGAACGAGAAATGCAACAGCAAGCTCAAGGATTGAAACGCGGGCTGTCCGCCCGACATATTCGCTTCATGGCGCTGGGGTCGGCGATCGGCACCGGGCTGTTCTATGGTTCTGCCTCGGCCATCCAGATGGCCGGTCCCGCGGTCCTCCTGGCCTACCTGATCGGTGGTGCCGCGGTGTTCATGGTGATGCGCGCGCTGGGCGAGATGGCCGTGCACAACCCGGTGTCCGGCTCGTTCGGCCACTACGCCAGCAATTACCTGGGGCCGTTGCCGGGATTTATCCTCGGCTGGACCTATGCCTTTGAAATGATCATCGTCTGCCTGGCCGACGTCACGGCCTTCGGCATCTATATGGGCTTCTGGTTTCCGGAAGTGGCGCGCTGGGTCTGGGTGCTCGGCATCGTGTTCCTGATCGGCGGCCTCAACCTGTGCAACGTCAAGGTCTTCGGCGAGATGGAGTTCTGGCTGTCGCTGCTGAAAGTCGGCGCGATTGTCGCGATGATCCTCGCCGGCTTCGGCATCATGCTGTTCGGCATCGGTTCGGCCAGCAGCGAGCAGGCCACCGGGGTGGCCAACCTCTGGGCCCACGGCGGTTTCATGCCCAACGGCATCGGCGGCCTGATCGCCTCGTTCGCGGTGGTGATGTTCGCCTTTGGCGGCATCGAGATCATCGGTATCACCGCCGGTGAAGCCAAGGACCCGCAGCGGGTCATCCCCAAGGCAATCAACGCGGTGCCGATGCGCATCCTGCTGTTCTATGTGCTGACCCTGTTCGTGCTGATGGCCATCTATCCATGGCCGCAGATCGGTAGCCAGGGCAGCCCGTTCGTGCAGATCTTCGACAACCTGGGCATCGGCTCGGCGGCGACCATCCTCAATATCGTGGTGATCTCGGCGGCGGTGTCGGCGATCAACAGCGACATCTTCGGCGCCGGGCGCATGATGTACGGCCTGGCCCAGCAAGGGCAGGCGCCAAAAGGCTTTGCCCAGCTGTCGAAACACGGCGTGCCGTGGATGACCGTGGTGGTCATGGGCGCCGCGCTGCTGGGCGGTGTGCTGCTGAACTACCTGATTCCGGAAAACGTGTTCCTGCTGATTGCCTCGATCGCCACCTTCGCCACGGTCTGGGTCTGGCTGATGATCCTGGTCACCCAGGTGGCCATGCGTCGCTCGATGAGCGCCGAGCAGGTCGCCCAACTGAAATTCCCGGTGCCGTTCTGGCCCTGGGCGCCGGCAGCCGCCATCGTGTTCATGCTGTTCGTCTTCGGCGTGCTGGGTTACTTCCCGGAGACCCAGGCGGCGCTGGCGGTGGGTGCGGTGTGGATCGTGCTGCTGGTGATCGCTTATCTGTTGTGGGTCAAGCCGGCCGCCGGTCAGGCGGTCCAGGTACACCGCGACCCTTCTTTGTCCCATCGATAACTAACGGAGGCCTCGGATGAAAACTCTCTGGCAACACTGCCACGTCGCAAGCATGGCGCAAGGCGCTTACTCGATCATCGAGGATGCCGCCATCGTGACGTCAGGAGCGCTCATAGAGTGGATCGGCCCGCGCGACCAGGTTCCGGCCGGCGACTATGCCGAGCGGCATGACCTGGCGGGGGCCTGGGTCACCCCGGGCCTGATCGACTGCCACACCCACACGGTGTTCGGCGGCAACCGCAGCGGCGAATTCGAGCAACGCTTGCAAGGGGTGAGCTACGCCGAAATCGCCGCCGCCGGTGGCGGTATCGCCAGCACCGTGCGGGCCACCCGTGCGGCGAGCGAGGATGAACTGTTCGACAGTGCCCGCAAGCGCTTGAAAAGCCTGCTGCGCGACGGCGTGACCAGCGTCGAGATCAAGTCTGGCTACGGCCTGGACCTGGCCAGCGAACGCAAGATCCTGCGGGTGATCCGGCGCCTGGGCGCCGAGCTGCCAGTCAGCGTGCGCAGCACCTGCCTGGCGGCCCACGCCTTGCCGCCGGAATACGCCGAGCGCTCGGACGACTACATCGAGCACATCTGCAGCGAAATGCTCCCGGCCCTGGCCGCCGAGGGCCTGGTGGACGCGGTGGATGCGTTCTGCGAATACCTGGCGTTCTCGCCGGAACAGGTGGAGCGGGTGTTCGTTGCCGCGCAGAAGCTCGGTCTGCCGGTGAAGCTGCACGCCGAACAGCTGTCGTCGCTGCATGGCTCCAGCCTGGCGGCGCGTTATCACGCGCTGTCGGCCGACCACCTGGAGTTCATGACCGAGGAGGACGCCATCGCCATGGCCAAGGCCGGCACTGTCGCCGTGCTGTTGCCGGGCGCCTTCTATTTCCTGCGCGAAACCCAGCTGCCGCCGATGGACGCGCTGCGTAAACACGGGGTGAAGATCGCCGTGGCCAGCGACCTCAACCCCGGCACTTCGCCGGCGCTCTCCCTGCGCCTGATGCTGAACATGGCCTGCACCTGTTTCCGCATGACCCCGGAAGAAGCCCTGGCCGGCGTGACCCTGCACGCGGCCACCGCGCTGGGCATGGAGCGGACCCACGGTTCGCTGGAGGCCGGCAAGGTGGCGGACTTCGTCGCCTGGCAGATCGATCGTCCCGCCGACCTGGCCTACTGGCTGGGCGGCGACCTGGAAAAACGCGTCGTGCGCCACGGCGTTGAAGTGGATTTATAGGAGAAGGGTTGTGGATAAGGTTCTGAACTTCAAACAAGGCCGGGTGCCGCTGCTGATCAGCATGCCCCACGCCGGCCTGCGCCTGACGCCAGTGGTCGAGGCCGGGCTGATCCCCGAGGCGCAAAGCCTGCCGGATACCGATTGGCACATCCCGCGGCTCTACGCGTTCGCCGAGGAACTGGGCGCCAGCACCCTGGCGGCCGAGTATTCGCGTTTCGTCATCGACCTCAATCGCCCGTCCGACGACAAGCCTTTATATGTCGGCGCCACCACCGGGTTGTACCCGGCCACGCTGTTCGATGGTGTGCCGCTGTTCCGTGAGGGGCGGGAGCCGTCGAAGCAGGAGCGGGCGACTTATCTGGAGCAGGTCTGGACGCCTTATCACAGCACCCTGCAGCAGGAGCTGGCGCGGCTGAAGGCCGAGTTCGGCTATGCCTTGCTGTTCGATGCGCACTCGATCCGCTCGCTGATCCCGCATTTGTTCGAAGGCAAGCTGCCGGACTTCAACCTGGGTACCTTCAACGGCGCCAGCTGCGATGCCGAGCTGGCCAGCCAGCTGGAAGCGATCTGCGCCCGTCATGCCGACTACAGCCATGTGCTCAATGGCCGTTTCAAGGGCGGCCATATCACCCGGCATTACGGCAACCCGGCGGAGAACATCCATGCCGTGCAGCTGGAGCTGGCGCAGAGCACCTACATGGAAGAGTTCGAGCCGTTCCGCTACCGCGACGATCTGGCGGCGCCGACCCAGGTGGTGCTCAAGCAGCTGCTGCAAGGGCTGCTGGCCTGGGGGCAGAAGCGCTACGGGCGCTGAGGCCGACGGGAAAGCCTGTAGCCGCTGCCGCAGGCTGCGATAAGGCCGAAGGCCTTCAGCGATCTCAAGATCCTGCGCCTGCTGCGCAGTCGAGCGCAGCCTTCGGCAGCGGCTACAGGTGCGCCTGGCTTTCCGGGGGGAACAACCGCATTTTTTCCAAGGACATGCTCATTCCGTAATTCGGGTTTATGATGCCGGACGGCAGAATAATTGAAGTCCCCCCAGGGATGACCTCGACCCCTTACGGAGCGCGCAATGCAGACTTTGTACCCGCAGATCAAACCCTATGCCCGGCACGATCTGGCTGTCGACGAACCCCATGTACTGTATGTCGATGAGAGCGGTTCCCCGGAAGGCTTGCCGGTGGTGTTCATCCACGGTGGCCCGGGAGCCGGGTGCGATGCCCAGAGTCGCCGTTACTTCGACCCGAACCTGTACCGCATCGTCACCTTCGACCAGCGCGGTTGCGGGCGCTCCACCCCGCACGCCAGCCTGGAAAACAACACCACCTGGGACCTGGTCGCCGACCTCGAGCGGATCCGCCTGCACCTGGGCATCGAGAAATGGGTGGTGTTCGGCGGCTCCTGGGGTTCGACCCTGGCCCTGGCCTATGCGCAAACCCATCCTGAGCGTGTCCATGGTCTGATTCTGCGGGGGATCTTTCTGTGCCGTCCGCAGGAAATCAAATGGTTCTACCAGGAAGGCGCCAGCCGTCTGTTCCCCGACTACTGGCAGGACTACGTGGCGCCTATCCCGCTGGACGAGCGCGACGACCTGCTCAGCGCCTTCCACAAGCGTCTCGTCGGTAATGACCAGATCGCCCAGATGCATGCGGCCAAGGCCTGGTCGATCTGGGAAGGGCGCACCGCGACGCTGCGGCCAAACCCGCTGGTGGTCGATCGTTTCTCCGAGCCGCAGCGCGCGCTGTCGATCGCCCGGATCGAATGCCATTACTTCACCAACCATGCGTTCCTCGAGCCGAACCAGCTGATTCGCGACATGGGCAAGATTGCCCACCTGCCGGGCGTGATCGTGCATGGCCGCTACGACGTGATATGTCCGCTGGACAACGCCTGGGAATTGCACCAGGCCTGGCCGAACAGCGAACTGCAGGTGATCCGCGATGCTGGTCACGCCGCGTCGGAGCCGGGCATCACCGATGCCCTGGTGCGCGCCGCTAATCAGATGGCCCGGCGCCTGCTCGACCTGCCGCCCGAAGAAGCATGAAGGGGTTGTTGCAGCGCGTGCGCGGCGCGCGGGTCGAAGTGGCGGGGGAAATCGTCGGTGCGGTGGACCAGGGCTTGCTGGTGCTGGTAGCGGTGGAGCCCGAGGACACCCGGGCCAGTGCCGACAAACTGCTGCACAAGCTGCTTAACTATCGGGTATTCAGTGATGCCGAGGGCAAGATGAACCTGTCCCTGGCCGATGTGGACGGCGGTTTGCTGCTGGTCTCGCAGTTCACCCTGGCCGCGGACACCAAGAACGGCCTGCGCCCGAGCTTTTCCACCGCGGCGCCGCCGGCCCTCGGTGAGGAACTTTTTGACTATCTGCTATGCAAGGCGCAACAGTTGCATGGCAAAGTAGCATCAGGGCGCTTCGGGGCGGATATGCAGGTCCATCTGGTCAATGATGGCCCGGTAACCTTCCTGTTACAGACCTGAAAGTGCTTGAAACATCTTTTTCGGCCGGAAGCGGCCGAAAATAGGCGTTTTTCGCGATAAATACTTGGTCGCCCCTGATGCGTTGTAACGCGGGCTACTAGATAATCGCGCGCTACGGGGATCAGCGTTCGTTGGTCCGTTTTGACTTAGGTAGAGACTTGTTCGGGACCGTTTGGGGAATCATTTAGCCCCATCGGAGTCGGAACAATGCTCGCCAACCTGGCATATAGATAGCTGGCCGTTGGTTTTTTGATCTGTTTTCGGCGAGGGTTGCTCGTGATTGTTAGTCCCTGTAATGCACCAAAATTGTCTGCCAAACGGTTACGAAACGCACTGGTGACGGGCTCCGCACTGCTTTGCCTGCTTAGCGCCGGCCAACTCTGGGCATTCAATCTGGATGATGTATCGGCCAAGGCTAAGGATCTGGCCGGGCAGAAGTACGAGGCTCCGCGCAGTAACCTGCCGAACGAATTTCGTGAGATGAAGTTCGCGGACTATCAGAAAATCCGCTTCCTGCCTGAAAAGGCCGAGTGGGCCAAGCAGAAAACCCCATTCAAGCTGTCCTTCTATCACCAGGGCATGCACTTCGATACGCCGGTGAAAATCAACGAAATCACGGCGAACACCGTCGAAGAGATCAAATACGACTCGACTCGCTTCGATTTTGGCGACCTCAAGTTCGATCCCAAGGCCACCGAACAGCTCGGTTACGCGGGCTTCCGTGTCCTGTACCCGATCAACAAGGCGGACAAGCAGGACGAAATCATGACCATGCTCGGCGCGAGCTACTTCCGCGTCATTGGCAAGGGTCACGTCTATGGTCTGTCGGCCCGTGGCCTGGCCATCGACACTGCGCTGCCGTCCGGTGAGGAATTCCCGCGCTTTACCGAATTCTGGATCCAGCAACCCAAGCCGACCGACAAGCATCTGGTGATCTTCGCCCTGCTGGACTCGCCGCGGGCCACTGGCGCCTATCGCCTGACCCTGCGTCCGGGCAGCGACACCATCGTCGACGTCAAGGCCAAGATGTTCCTGCGTGACAAGGTCGGCAAGCTGGGCATTGCCCCGCTGACCAGCATGTTCCTGTTCGGCGCCAACCAGCCGTCGAAAGTCCTCAACTACCGCCGCGAGCTGCACGACTCCAGCGGCCTGTCGATCCATGCCGGCAACGGCGAGTGGATCTGGCGTCCGCTGAACAACCCGAAACACCTGGCCGTGAGCAACTTCTCGGTAGAGAACCCGCGTGGTTTCGGCCTGCTGCAGCGTGGTCGCGACTTCAGCCACTACGAAGACCTCGACGACCGCTACGACAAGCGCCCAAGCGCCTGGATCGAGCCGAAGGGCGACTGGGGCAAAGGCACCGTCGACCTGGTAGAGATCCCGACCGCGGACGAAACCAACGACAACATCGTGGCGTTCTGGAGCCCGGAAAAGCAGCCTGAGCCAGGCCAGGCGTTCGATTTCGCCTATCGCCTGCACTGGACCATGGACGAGGCTTCCCTGCATTCGCCAGACAGCGCCTGGGTCGAGCAGACCCTGCGTTCCACCGGTGACGTCAAGCAATCCAACCTGATCCGCCAGCCGGACGGCAGCGTGGCCTACCTGGTGGACTTCGAAGGTCCATCCCTGGCGGCATTGCCGGAAGACACCGAGGTGCGCAGCCAGGTCAGCGTCGGCGACAACGCCGAGCTGGTGGAAAACAGCGTGCGCTACAACCCTGAAACCAAGGGCTGGCGCCTGACCCTGCGGATGAAGATCAAGGATCCGAGCAAATCCACCGAGATGCGTGCGGCCCTGGTCAAGAACGCCACCCCTGTCGAGCCGGCCAAGGCCGTGTCGCCAGCCTCCAGCTCCTCCATCGCCAAGGCCGACAAAGTCGCCGCCAAGCAGCAGGAGAAAAAAGAGGCGGATGCCAAGCAAGCCGAAGCCAAGCCGGCCAAGGACGCCAAGAACCACAAAGACGCCAAGCAGCCTGCTGCTGCCGAGGCGGCCCCAGCCACACCGGAATCTGTCCCGACCGAGCAAGTCCTGACCGAGACCTGGAGCTACCAGTTGCCTGCCGATGAGTAACCCTCAAGTACAGCCAGAGACTCTTGCCGAGTATCTGGCGCACCTGCCAATGACCGATGAGCAGCGCGCGGAACTCGCGGGCTGCAAGTCCTTCAGTGAACTGCACGAACGCCTGTCGTCCTCGACGTTCGACGCGCCTGCCGATGCCGCCCAGGCCTCGGTGGGCCGCCGGCTGACCCTGAGTTCCGCCGAGGAACTGATCGATGCCGAGATGCTGGCGCTCGACGCCAGCGGTCGCGTGTGCCTCAAGGCCACGCCGCCGATCCGGCGGACCAAGGTGGTTCCCGAGCCCTGGCGCACCAATATCCTGGTGCGTGGCTGGCGGCGCCTGACCGGGCGCACCAACCCGCCGGCACCGCCGAAGGATGAGCGGGTGCTCCCGGCGGCGCGCTGGCGCACCGTGGGTTCGATCCGCCGTTACATCCTGCTGGTGCTGATGCTCGGCCAGACCATAGTGGCCGGCTGGTACATGAAAGGCATCATGCCGTACCAGGGCTGGTCGTTCGTCGACCTGGAAGAAGTCATGCATCAGCCATTGATGCAGACCGCCACCCAGGTACTGCCGTACGCCCTGCAGACCAGCATCCTGATCATGTTCGGCATCCTGTTCTGCTGGGTTTCGGCCGGTTTCTGGACCGCGCTGATGGGCTTCCTCGAGCTGCTCACCGGGCATGACAAATACCGCATTTCCGGTAAAAGCGCCGGCAACGAGCCGATTCCGCAAGATGCACGCACCGCGCTGGTGATGCCGATCTGCAACGAAGACGTGCCGCGGGTATTCGCCGGCCTGCGGGCGACCTTCGAGTCGGTCGCGGCCACCGGTGACCTGGACCGCTTCGACTTCTTCGTGCTCAGCGACAGTAACGACACCGATATCTGCGTGGCCGAGCAGCAGGCCTGGCTGGACGTCTGCCGCGAAACCAAGGGTTTCGGCAAGATCTTCTATCGCCGCCGTCGCCGTCGGGTGAAACGCAAGAGCGGTAACCTCGACGACTTCTGCCGTCGTTGGGGCGGCGACTACAAGTACATGGTGGTGCTCGACGCCGACAGTGTGATGAGCGGCGAATGCCTGACCAGCCTGGTGCGCCTGATGGAAGCCACGCCGGACGCGGGGATTATCCAGACCGCGCCGAAAGCCTCGGGCATGGACACCCTGTATGCGCGCATGCAGCAGTTCGCCACCCGCGTCTACGGCCCGCTGTTCACTGCCGGCCTGCACTTCTGGCAGCTGGGCGAGTCCCACTACTGGGGCCACAACGCGATCATCCGCATGAAGCCGTTCATCGAGCACTGCGCCCTGGCGCCGTTGCCCGGTAAAGGCGCCTTCGCCGGTGCGATCCTGTCCCACGACTTCGTCGAAGCGGCGCTGATGCGTCGCGCCGGCTGGGGCGTGTGGATTGCCTACGACCTGCCGGGCAGCTACGAAGAGTTGCCGCCGAACCTGCTGGACGAGCTCAAGCGCGACCGTCGCTGGTGCCACGGCAACCTGATGAACTTCCGCCTGTTCCTGGTCAAGGGCATGCACCCGGTGCACCGTGCGGTGTTCCTCACCGGGGTGATGTCCTACCTGTCGGCGCCGTTGTGGTTCTTCTTCCTGGTGCTGTCGACGGCCCTGCTGGCGGTCAATACCCTGATGGAACCGCAGTACTTCCTGGAGCCGCGCCAGCTGTATCCGCTGTGGCCACAATGGCATCCGGACAAGGCGATCGCGCTGTTCTCGACCACTATCGTGCTGCTGTTCCTGCCGAAACTGTTGAGCATCATCCTGATCTGGGCCAAGGGCGCGAAAGAGTTTGGCGGCAAGTTCAAGGTGACCCTGTCGATGCTGCTGGAGATGCTGTTCTCCATGCTGCTGGCGCCGGTACGGATGATCTTCCACACCCGTTTCGTGCTGGCCGCGTTCCTTGGCTGGGCCGCGACCTGGAACTCGCCACAACGTGACGACGATTCCACGCCGTGGAGCGAAGCGGTGCGCCGCCATGGTCCGCAGACCTTGCTGGGCTTCTTCTGGGCGCTGCTGGTGATCTGGCTGAACCCGAGCTTCCTCTGGTGGCTGGTGCCGATCGTCGGTTCGCTGATGCTGTCGATCCCGGTGTCGGTGATTTCCAGCCGCGTCGGCCTGGGCCTGAAGTCCCGTGACGAAAGCCTGTTCCTGATCCCCGAGGAATACGCGCCGCCACAGGAGCTGGTGTCCACCGACCAGTACACCCATGAAAACCGTTGGCATGCGCTGAACGACGGCTTCATCCGGGCGGTGGTCGATCCGCAGCAGAACGCCCTGGCCTGTGCCCTGGCGACGTCCCGGCACGGCCTGGCCGAGCCGATCGAGTGGCTGCGTAGCGAACGTGTCCGCCATGCCCTGAAAGTGGGGCCGGCGGCGCTGAATAATGGCGAGCGCCTGGCGCTGCTGAGCGACCCGGTGGCCCTGGCCCGCCTGCATGAGCAGGTCTGGAGCGAAGGCCATGCTGACTGGCTGAGCGCCTGGCGGCAATCGGTGGATGAAGACCCTCATGCACCGTTGTTGCCGTTGCGACCGCAAACGGCAATCGCCCAACCGGCCTGATGACAACGCCCTTGAGAGCACTCTCAAGGGCGTTGTTGTTTGTGGGCCCGCTCTTGTAGCCGCTGCCGCAGGCTGCGATCGATTGGGCGGCATCCGTACCGAAGGGGACGCAGGATCCTGAGATCGCAGGAGGTCCTACGACCAGCGTGGCCCGGACCATCGCAGCCTGCGGCAGCGGCTACAGGGAGATTGTCACCCCCCTCTGTAACAACAAATCCTGGTCAAACCCTTGTGCAAACGGCCGGGTGAGTTAGCATCGCACCCCGAATTGCTGCGAGCGGGCATTCCTGGTGCCCGTATCCGTCGGTTTTCCAGGGAAAACCTGTCGCGGGTTCGCCTCACAATAAAATGGGTTCAGGGGACTTGAAGATGAAGAAGTATCTCTCGATGCTGCTGCTCGGCGTCACGGCAATGGTGGCGGTCAATGCAGCCCAGGCTGGCGCCATCGATGATGCGGTCAAGCGCGGCACGCTGAAAGTCGGCATGGACCCGACCTACATGCCGTTCGAGATGACCAACAAGCGCGGTGAGATCATCGGTTTCGAGGTCGATATCCTCAAGGCCATGACCAAGGCCATGGGCGTCAAGCTGGAGCTGGTTTCCACCGGCTACGACGGCATCATCCCGGCCCTGCTGACCGACAAGTTCGACATGATCGGCAGCGGCATGACCCTGACCCAGGAACGCAACCTGCGCCTGAACTTCAGCGAACCCTTTATCGTGGTCGGCCAGACCCTGCTGATCCGCAAGGAACTGGAAGGCACCATCAAGTCCTATAAAGACCTGAACACCGCCGACTACCGCATCACCTCCAAGCTGGGCACCACCGGCGAGATGGTCGCCAAGAAGCTGATCGCCAAGGCCAAGTACCACGGCTACGACAACGAGCAGGAAGCCGTGCTCGACGTGGTCAACGGCAAGGCCGACGCCTTTATCTACGATGCCCCGTACAACGTGGTGGCACTGAGCAAGGTCGGCAACGGCAAGCTTACGTTCCTCGACAAGCCGTTCACCTACGAGCCTTTGGCCTTCGGTCTGAAGAAGGGTGACTACGACAGCCTCAACTTCATCAACAACTTCCTGCACCAGATCCACGAAGACGGCACCTACGATCGTATCCATGACAAGTGGTTCAAGAGCACCGAGTGGCTCAAGGACATGGAATAACACTCGGTCAGACAGACCGAGTCGCCCCATTCGCGGGCAAGCCTCGCTCCTACGGATTCACGCAATCCCTGTAGGAGCGAGCCGGCTCGCGATGGCGTCCTGATCGGCGATACCGAACTTCCCCGCTGCAAACGGCTGGAACCTGCAAAGTGATCAAACATAAAAAAGCCCAATGGCCCTGGCACGTATTGACCGTGCTGGTGCTGATCGGCCTGGCCGGCGCGCTGTATTACGCCACCTCGCTGATGTCCTACGAATGGCGCTGGAACCGTGTACCGCAGTACTTCGCCTACCAGGCCGAGGAGTCGCAGCGGGCGGCGGACATCTCCACCGTCAGCGAACTGGTGCGCAAAGGCGGCAAGGCCGAGGTCACGCTGCGCAACGACGCGGGTGACGAGCAACGGCTGACGGTCGACGAAAACAGCCTGCAAGTCGCCCGTGGCGACGATGTGGCCGAAGGCGATGTGATCGGCGTGACCCGTCACTGGGCGGCCGGGCCGCTGCTGCTGGGGCTGTGGACCACCTTGTGGCTGTCGCTGGTGTCCGGGGTGCTGGGGCTGTTCATCGGCTTGGCGACCGGGCTTTGCCGGC
Source organism: Pseudomonas sp. GW531-T4 (assembly GCF_017349615.1). Lineage (NCBI taxonomy): Bacteria > Pseudomonadati > Pseudomonadota > Gammaproteobacteria > Pseudomonadales > Pseudomonadaceae > Pseudomonas > Pseudomonas sp. GW531-T4. Next base: position 19,226 of record NZ_JACMZT010000021.1, on the reverse strand, counting down.
TGTCGAACAACCCGACCCTGCGGGACCTGTCGACCATTTACGTCGAACTGGTGCGCGGCACGCCGCTGCTGGTGCAGATCTTCATTTTCTATTTCTTCATCGGTACGGTGCTGAACCTGTCCCGCGAGTTCGCCGGGATCGCCGCGCTGTCGCTGTTCACCGGTGCCTATGTGGCGGAAATCGTCCGCGCCGGCGTGCAGTCGATCGCCCGTGGCCAGAATGAGGCGGCCCGCTCCCTGGGCCTGAACGCCTGCCAGTCGATGCGCCATGTGGTACTGCCGCAGGCCTTCAAGCGGGTGCTGCCGCCGCTGGCCGGGCAGTTCATCAGCCTGGTGAAAGACACCTCGCTGGTGTCGGTGATCGCCATCACCGAGCTGCTCAAGAGCGGACGTGAAGTCATCACCACCTCGTTTTCGCCGTTCGAGATCCTGTTCTGCGTGGCGGCCCTGTACCTGTTGATCAACCTGCCGCTGTCGAAGATGGCCAGCCGGCTTGAGCGGAGGCTCGCGCAAAGTGATTGAAGTCCGCGATCTGGTAAAAGTCTTCGACACCCGGGGCCAGGTGGTCCGCGCGGTAGATAACGTCACCACTAACGTGGCCAAGGGCGAAGTGCTGGTGGTGATCGGCCCGTCCGGCTCCGGCAAGTCGACCTTCCTGCGTTGTCTCAACGGCCTGGAACAGTTCGATTCCGGCTCGGTGAGCATCGACGGCCTGCAACTGGCCGATCCGAAGACCGATGTGAATGCCTATCGCCGCGAAGTCGGCATGGTGTTCCAGCATTTCAACCTGTTCCCGCACATGACCGTGCTGGAAAACCTCTGCCTGGCGCAGAAGGTGGTACGCAAGCGCGGCAAGCAGGAGCGCGAGGCCAAGGCCCTGGCGTTGCTGGAGAAGGTCGGTATCGCGCAGAAGGCCAACGAGTTCCCGTCGCGGCTCTCCGGCGGCCAGCAGCAACGCGTCGCCATCGCCCGGGCGCTGGCCATGGAGCCCAAGGTCATGCTGTTCGACGAGCCGACTTCGGCGCTGGACCCGGAAATGGTCGGTGAAGTGCTGGACGTGATGAAAACCCTGGCCCTGGAAGGTATGACCATGGTCTGCGTGACCCACGAAATGGGCTTTGCCCGGGAAGTGGCGGATCGGGTGCTGTTCTTCGATCACGGCAAACTGCTGGAAGACGCCTCGCCAGCGGCGTTCTTCGATGCGCCCCAAGACCCGCGGGCCCAGGCGTTCCTGCGTCAGGTCCTGTAGGTTTTCCACCGGCTGAAACCCATCGCGGGCAAGCCTCGCTCCTGCAGATGACCTTTATCTGTAGGAGCGAGGCTTGCCCGCGATTGTTTCACCCCGATATCAAGCGAAACCGGCTCGGCTCAAACCCGGAAGCGCCCGACCAGGGTCTGCAGATGGGTCCCCAGGCGCGCCAGCTCGACGCTGGAGGCCGCTGTCTCCTCACTGGCTGCCGAGGTCTGCTCGGACACGTCGCGCACGTTCAGCACGCTTCTGTTGATTTCCTCGGCCACCGCGCTCTGCTGCTCGGCCGCGGCGGCGATCTGCTGGTTCATCGCCTGGATCGCCGAGACGGTGCGGGTGATGTTTTCCAGCGAGCCGCCGGCCCGGCGGGTCAGCTCTACGCTGCTGTCGGTCAGGTTGCGGCTGTTGTCCATGATGTTGGCCACTTCCTGGGTGCCGTTCTGCAGGCCGACGATCAGCTCCTCGATCTCTTCGGTGGACTTCTGGGTGCGCTGCGCCAGGCTGCGCACCTCGTCGGCCACCACCGCGAAACCGCGACCGGCTTCGCCCGCGCGGGCGGCTTCGATGGCGGCGTTGAGGGCCAGCAGGTTGGTCTGCTGGGCGACCGACTTGATCACGTCGAGCACGCTGCCGATCTTGTCGCTTTCCTGCTTCAGGTGGCCCATGGCGGCGGTTGAGTTGCCGACCTCGGCGGCCAGGCGTTCGATCTGTGCGATCGCCTCGCCAACTACCTTGTCGCCCTCGCGGGCCTGCTGATCGGCGGCGACCGCGGCTTCCGAGGCTTCCTCGGCGTTGCGCGCGACTTCCTGGACCGTGGCGGCCATTTCATTCATGGCGGTGGCGACCTGGTCGGTCTCGACTTTCTGGCTGTTGACTCCGGCGCTGGTCTGCTCGGTCACCGCCGACAATTGCTCGGCGGCGCTGGCAATCTGGGTGACGCCATCGCTGATGCCGCCGATCAGCTCGCGCAGGCTCAGGGTCATGCGTTGCATGGCCCGTTGCAGCTGGCCGAGCTCGTCGCGACGCTCGACCTGCAGGTTTTCGCTGAGATCGCCCGAGGCGACACGCTCGACCACCTTGAGGGTCTGGCGCAGCGGGATGACGATCTGCCGGGTGATGCTCCAGGCAGCAACCAGGCCGAACAGCAGGGCCAGGGCGGTGACGATGGCCAGGGTGCTTCTGGCCCGGGCGGCGTCGCTGTCGCGTTTGTGGGTTTGCGCGGCGGTCAGCTGCTTGCTGACTTCCATCAGGCGGTCGCCCTGGGCCGCCATGCGTTTGAGCGCGGCGGCGCTGGCCACCTGGGAGTCGCGAAACTCGCTGACGGCGGAGCGATAGCCCTTGAGGGCTTCGGTGGCCTGTTGCAGGTTGGCCAGGTGCTGTTCCGGCAGCTTGGCCGGCAGGCTGGCGAGGTTATTCAGGGCGTTGTCGATGGCGTCCAGCGCCGGCTGTTCGGCCTCGGCCTTGCCGCTGTAGGTGTAGCCGCGGACCTGGAAGCGCGCCTGCTGGATCAGTTTGCTCAGGTCGATGACGCTATTGAACTGGGCCACGCTGTCGCCCTGCAGCATGGATTTCTCCACTTCGGCCACCCGGGCCACGGCGTTATCGGCGGTGGCGCCCAGTTTGGCGCGGGCGGCTTCGCGGCTGGCGGTGGCGCGGGTCATGTCGGCGAAGGCCAGCTTGTACTCGCTGACGGCGGCGATCTGCTGGTCGATCATGGCGATGCTTTCAGGCATTTCCAGCATCTTGCGTGCGCGTTGCAAGCCTTCGTCGAGCTTGTTCAGCAGCTCGCTGACGGCCCCCGGCCCCTGCTCGCCACGGCGCATTTCATAGTCCAGGCGCGCGATGCGCAGGTCCTTGGTCAGCTCGTTGAGGCTGGAGATATAGCCCAGCTTGTCGCCGCGCTCGATCACATTGCCCAGGCCCAGCCAGCCGGTCGCGGTGATCAGCAGGGTCAGTAGCAGCACCAGACCGAAGCCAACGCCGAGTTTGAGGTTGACGCTCATATTTCCCAGACTCTGGGCTAACCAACGGTACATGCCGCGAACTCCCTTGGGCTATTAAATAGGTTTTGTAGAGAGCCTATCGGCTGCGTCAGATAAATCTGAAGCAGCCGTGTAACAGCAGCGAGGCTTGCCGGCGATGGCGCCGTGTCAGGCACCGCGCTATCGCGGGCAAGCCTCGCTCCTACGGGAGTGGGGGTTAGTTAGAAGAGGCGGGCGAGAAGGGCGGTGACGGCGGTTTCGACCCGCAGGATGCGTTCGCCGAGTTGCACCGGTTGCAGGCCGGACTTGCCCAGCAGGTCGATTTCGTAGGGGATCCAGCCGCCTTCCGGGCCGATGGCCAGGGTCACCGGCTCATCCAGGCCGCGAGGGCAGGCCGGGTATTGGCCGGGATGGCCGACCAGGCCGAGGGTGCCTTCGACCAGCGCTGGCAGACGGTCTTCGACGAAGGGTTTGAAGCGCTTTTCGATGACCACTTCCGGCAGCACGCTGTCGCGGGCCTGTTCCAGGCCGAGGATCAGTTGCTCGCGAATCGCCTCGGGTTCGAGGAAAGGCGTTTGCCAGAAGCTTTTCTCGACCCGGTAGCTGTTCACCAGCACCAGCCGGGGCACGCCCATGGCCGCGACGGTTTGCAGCACCCGGCGGAGCATTTTCGGGCGCGGCAGGGCCAGCACCAGGGTCAGGGGCAGCTTGCTCGGCGGTGGCTGGTCGAGGCTGACTTGCAGTTCGGCTTCCCCAGGCTCCAGGCGCAGCAGTTCGGCCGAGCCCATCAACCCGCCGATACGGCCGACCCGCAGGCTGTCGCCCACCGCGGCCCGATGGACTTCCTGCATGTGGGTCAGGCGGCGATCGCGCAGGATCACCCGGTCGGCCGCGATGAAGTCGGCCTCCTCGAGCAGCAGCAGGTTCACGCTTGGGTCGCTGGCGGCTGGTCGTTGTGGTCTTCCGCCGGCTGGTCGTCCGGATGGTCGCCGCGCTTGCTGATCAGGCTGCCGAACAGGATGCCGATCTCGAACAGCAGCCACATCGGTACCGCCAGCAGGGTTTGGGAGAAGATGTCCGGCGGGGTCAGGATCATGCCGACCACGAAGCAGCCGATGATCACGTACGGGCGGATCTTCTTCAGGTAGGCGACGTCGACCACGCCGATCCACACCAGCAGCACCACCGCCACCGGGATCTCGAACGCCACGCCGAAGGCGAAGAACAGGGTCATGACGAAATCGAGGTAGCTGGTGATGTCGGTCATCATTTCCACGCCGGCCGGGGTGGCCGCGGCGAAGAACTTGAAGATCAGCGGGAACACCAGGAAATAGGCGAAGGCCATGCCGATGTAGAACAGCAGGATGCTGGAGACCAGCAGTGGTACGGCGATGCGCTTTTCATGCTTGTACAGGCCGGGGGCGATGAAGCCCCAGATCTGGTGCAGGATCACCGGGATCGCCAGGAACAGCGAGACCATCATCGTCAGCTTGAGCGGGGTCAGGAACGGCGACGCCACGTCGGTGGCAATCATCGTTGCGCCCGCCGGCAGGTACTGGCGCAGCGGCGTGGAGACGATGGTGTAGATCTGCTGGGTGAAGGCGAACAGCCCGCCGAAGATCAGGAAGATCGCCGCCACGCAGCGCAGCAACCGGGTGCGCAACTCGGTGAGGTGCGACACCAGCGGCATATGTTGGTCGTTTTCCGGAATATCGCTCATGGGGCTCGCGGCGGCAAAGTAGGGTCGTGGGGGGCTGGCGTGACAGGCGTTGTCACGGGCGCAGCCGGTTCGGCCGGTGCAGTTGCGGCAGTAGGGCTCGCCGTGGTCGCGCTGGCGGGCGCTTCAGGCGCCGCGGCGGGCGCATGAATGCTCTGTTCGGCCACGGGCTCGACCGGTGTCGGCTGTTGCTGGATCGGATTGAGGATTTTCCGCGCTTCCTGTTCCAGCGACAGAATGTGTTCGTTGTGCAGTTGCCGACGAATTTCATCGGCACCGATTTCCCGTTCAACTTCCTGCTTGATCGCATTGAAGCTGCGCTTCAGGCGGCCGATCCACAGGCCAGCCGTGCGCGCGGCGCCCGGCAGACGCTCGGGGCCGAGCACCAGCAGGGCCACCAGGCCGACGAGCAGCAGTTCAGAGAAGCTGATACCAAACATTAGTCAGTGCTCACGAGTCTTTGCGGGTCGGCTCTTCGACTTTTTGCGCCTGCACGTCGATGGTGTGCGGCTGGTTCAGCGGAGCGCTTTGCGGCTGGACCGGCGGAGCAGGCTGGGCGGTCGGAGGCACGCCAGGCTCGGCGGGTTTTTCGTCGTCGTTCATGGCCTTGCGAAAGCCCTTGATCGATTCGCCGACATCGGTGCCGAGGTTTTTCAGTTTCTTGGTGCCGAACACCAGCACCACGACAACCAGGATGACGATCCAGTGTTTCCAGTCAAAAATGCCCATGCTGCGTTTCCTCTCTAAATGATGTTCAGGCGGACGGACGCGAGGCTTTCTCGGCGTGTCCAGACAAACCGAAGCGCCGGTCCAGTTCATCGAGAACGGCCTGCGGATGCTGCCCCAGCTGGGCGAGCATGACCATGGTGTGGAACCACAGGTCGGCGGTTTCGTAGATCACATCGCTGCAGTCGCCGCTGTGGGCGGCGTCCTTGGCGGCAATGATGGTTTCTACCGATTCTTCGCCGACTTTTTCCAGAATCTTGTTCAGGCCCTTGTGGTACAGGCTGGCGACATAGGAAGTGTCGGCGGCGGCGCCTTTGCGCTCTTCCAGCACCTGGGCCAGACGGGTCAGGGTATCGCTCATGTTCAGTGTCCTGCTTGATAGATCGCGTGCGGGTCTTTGAGTACCGGATCGACCGTTTTCCAGTCGCCGTTTTCATAAACGCGGTAGAAGCAGCTCTGGCGGCCTGTGTGGCAGGCAATGTCGCCGATCTGTTCGACCATCAGGATGATGACGTCGGCATCGCAGTCCAGGCGCATTTCATGAAGCTTTTGCACATGCCCGGACTCTTCTCCCTTGCGCCATAGCTTGCCACGCGAACGTGACCAGTAGATGGCACGGTTTTCGGCAGCGGTCAGGCTCAGCGCCTCGCGGTTCATCCAGGCCATCATCAGCACGCGCCCGGTCTTGTGATCCTGGGCGATGGCCGGCACCAGGCCGTCAGCGTCCCATTTGATCTCGTCCAGCCAATCTTTCATCTTCGACTCCGACAACAGGGCCCGACGCGCTCGTCGAGCCTCGGCGATGAGAAACAGTGTGCCAGCCGCTAGCCCGGCTGGCTATCGGCGCACGACCAGATACAAGCCCACGGCCATCATGATGCCGGCCGGCCAGTGACCCAGTTCGTTCAGCGGTCCGCCGGCCGCGAGGATCGCGCCACCGCCCAGGTGCGCCGCGCCGAGAAGGCGCAGGAACCAGTCGTCCTTGCGCCGTTTCCAGGGTGGCGAAGGGTCCTGGGCATGGGGCTGGGACATGCGTTCGAGCAGGTCGCGGGTCATGTTGGCCAGGTGCGGCAGTTGTTCGACCTGGCTGTGCAGGTTGCCCAGCAAGGCTTTCGGGCTGACGCGCTCGCGCATCCAACGTTCGAGGAACGGCTGGGCGGTGTTCCACAGGTCCAGCTCCGGGTACAGCTGGCGGCCCAGGCCTTCGATGTTCAGCAGGGTCTTTTGCAGCAGCACCAGCTGCGGCTGCACTTCCATGTTGAAGCGGCGAGCGGTCTGGAACAGGCGCATCAGCACCTGGCCGAAGGAAATATCTTTTAACGGTTTTTCGAAGATCGGCTCGCACACGGTACGGATCGCCGCTTCGAATTCGTTGAGTTTGGTCTCTGCCGGCACCCAGCCCGAATCGATGTGCAGCTGCGCCACGCGCCGGTAATCGCGCTTGAAGAACGCGAACAGGTTGCGGGCCAGGTAGTCCTGGTCTTCCGGGGTCAGGCTGCCGACGATGCCGCAGTCGATGGCAATGTATTGCGGGCTCCACGGCTGCACGGTGCTGACGAAGATGTTGCCCGGGTGCATGTCGGCGTGGAAGAAGCTGTCGCGGAACACCTGGGTGAAGAAGATCTCCACGCCGCGCTCGGCGAGCATTTTCATGTCGGTGCGCTGGTCGGCCAGGGTGGCCAGGTCGGTCACCTGGATCCCGTAGATGCGCTCCATGACCAGCACTTTCGGCCGGCACCAGTCCCAGTAGACCTGCGGCACGTAGAGTAGCGGCGAGCCTTCGAAGTTGCGCTTGAGCTGGCTGGCGTTGGCCGCTTCGCGCAACAGGTCGAGTTCGTCGTAGATGGTTTTTTCGTAATCGCTGACCACATCCACCGGGTGCAGCAGGCGGGCGTCGGCCGAAACCTTTTCGGCGGCGCGGGCAAGGATGAACAGCCAGGCCAGGTCCTGGGCGATGACCGGCTTGAGGCCCGGGCGGATGACCTTGACCACCACTTCTTCGCCGCTCTTGAGCTGGGCGGCGTGGACTTGCGCCACCGAAGCGGAGGCCAGGGGCTCGATATCGAAGCGGCTGAACACATCGCTGATCTTCTTGCCCAGTTGCTCCTCGATCAGCGCCACTGACTTCTTCGAATCGAAGGGCGGCACGCGGTCCTGCAGCAGCATCAGCTCGTCGGCGATGTCTTCGGGCAGCAGATCGCGGCGGGTCGAGAGAATCTGTCCGAACTTGATGAAGATCGGCCCCAGGTCCTGCAAGGCCAGGCGCAGGCGCGCACCGCGGCTCAGCTCCAGTTGCTTGCGCGGGAACCAGCGCCAGGGCAAGGCGTAGCGCAGCGCCAGGAGGAACCAGGGCAGGGGCAGGGCGAACAGCAGGTCATCGAGGCGGTAGCGGATCACGACGCGCTGGATGCGCAACAAACGGCGGACGGCAAGCAGCTTCATGCGTTATCGCTTGGGTCAAGGGATCGGGAAAGGCGCTCGAAGCGCGCCTCGAGGCGTTCCAGGTCGAGCTTGACCCGGTCCAGTTCACTGAAGCGGGCTTCGGCTTCGCGCTGGCCCACCAGGGTGCGCGACTCTTCGGCCAGGTATTCGGCGAGATTCTGGTTCAGGCTGGCGAAACCCTGGCGATACCAGCGCGCGCGGCTGCGTAAATGGCCGCTGAACAGCTGGGTGGCCACCGGGCCGAGCCAGCGCGAGAGTTCGTACTCCCAGTCCAGTTCGAGGTCCTGGAGGATGGCCGCCAGTTCCAGCAGCACGCCGCTGTCGCCTTCCAGCTCGACTTCGGGGCTGTGCAGCACCGAGGTCTTGTCCTGGCTCAGGGCCAGGCGCACCAGGCTCGAGGCCGGCGCCCGCAGGGTGCAGTCGGCGTCGGCCGTCCAATGCGCGGCGAGGGTCAGGCCCTCATCGCCAGGAATGACGAACAGCTGCACGCTCGGGCTGCGGCAATCGACGGCGATGACCTTGCCGTTCAAATGCTGCAAGCGTGGCAAAGCCGTGCTGTCGAGACGCAGTACACGGTTGAGGCCGTGTTCGACGCTGGCAAGCAGGCCGCTGAACAACATCAGGGTTTGATGCCGCGGTGCAGGGCGACGATGCCCGCGGTCATGTTGTGGTAGGTCACGCGATCGAAGCCGGCCTCGACCATCATCGACTTCAGGGTTTCCTGGTTCGGGTGCATGCGGATCGATTCGGCCAGGTAGCGATAGCTTTCCGAGTCGTTGGTGATCAGCTTGCCGGCCAGCGGCATGAAGGCGAACGAGTAGGCATCGTAGACCTTGGACATCAGCGCGTTGGTCGGCTTGGAGAACTCCAGTACCAGCAGGCGGCCACCGGGCTTGAGCACCCGCAGCATCGAGCGCAGGGCGTCTTCCTTGTGGGTCACGTTGCGCAGGCCGAAGGCGATGGTCACGACGTCGAAATGGTTGTCCGGGAACGGCAGCTTTTCCGCGTCGGCCTGAACGAACTCGATGTTGCCGGCCACGCCCTTGTCGAGCAGGCGGTCGCGACCGACCTTGAGCATGGAGGCGTTGATGTCCGCCAGCACCACCTGGCCAGTAGGGCCCACCAGATGGGAGAACTTGCGGGTCAGGTCGCCGGTGCCGCCGGCGATGTCCAGCACGCGATTGCCAGGGCGAACGCCGGACAATTCGATCGTGAAGCGTTTCCACAGGCGATGCATGCCACCGGACAGTACGTCGTTCATCAGGTCGTACTTGGCGGCCACGGAGTGGAACACCTCAGCGACTTTTTCCGCCTTCTGGCTTTCCGGAACGTTTTTGAAGCCGAAGTGAGTGGTGGGTTCGGCATCGCTGCCTTTGCGCTGATCAGTCATATCGCTGTCACCAAAAGAGAATGCGGGACATTCTAATCCCGGTGGCGGTCTTTGTCTTGGCAAGGCTGAATGTAAGATAGTGAAGCGCCGGGGCGTTTTGACGCAGCGCAGCTCAAGACGCTCATAGGCAAGTCCCGATAAAGCAGGAGTCATTCAATGGCCCGTATAAGTGTTGAGCGTGCCCACGGCCTGGGTAAGGAAGCAGCCCGCGAAAAGGCTGACCAGTTGGCGCAGAAACTGGCCGATCAGTATGGCCTCGAGCCGCAGTGGTCGGGCGATACCCTGAACCTCAAGCGTTCGGGGGTCAAAGGTGCGGTGCAGGTGGGCGACGATTCGATCAGGGTCGATGTCGAGCTGGGCCTGTTGATGTCCGCCATGAGCGGCATGATCAAGTCGGAAATCGAAAAGGCGCTGGATAAAGCCCTGGTCTGAGCCGCTTTCACCGAAGTCGGCTTGCCGGTGATTTGGGTGTTGTCATGACGCCTGGAAAAACATCGCTGGCGAGCCGGTCATCTCCAATAACCCGCCACCTTTTTTATGACATTGGTTAGGGTGCCGATTCTAATTTTTCTCACTACTTTGTGCCTGAGCCCACTTTCCTGCGGGCAGTTCCTCAAACCTTCTGCGCGTGAGGTGCACCATGGCCAAAGCAATTCTGAAGAAAAAAGTTGATGTCGCATCAACCACTCTGAGCGAAGTCAAATCCTATGCCCGCAAGATCTGGCTGGCAGGCCTGGGTGCCTACACCAAGGTCGGTCAGGAAGGCAGCGAGTACTTTCAAGAGCTCGTTAAAGCCGGTCAATCTGTTGAAAAGAAAGGCAAAAAAGTTGTGACTGAACAACTTGAGGCCGCCAACAGTCAGATTGATAACGTGAAGAGCGATGTCACCAGTCTCAGGGGCAAAGTCGAAGTGCAACTGGATAAAGTCGAGAGGGCTTTTGACACGCGCGTCGCAAGTGCCTTGAATCGCATCGGCATTCCGTCTAAACATGACGTTGAGACACTCTCTGCTAAGCTCGATGAGCTGACGGCATTGCTCGAACGTGTCGCGCGTAAACATTAAGGAGAACGGGATGGCTGGTAAAAAGAATACTGAAAAAGAAGGCAGCTCGTGGATCGGGAAGGTCGAAGACTACTCCCGTAAAATCTGGCTTGCTGGTTTAGGCGTGTACTCGAAAATCGACACTGACGGCAGCAAGCTTTTCGAGTCGCTGGTCAAGGATGGCGAGAAAGCCGAGAAGCTCACCAAAAGCGCTGTCGGCAAGAAAGTCGATGCCGCCAAGGACTCCGCGAGCTCGGCAAAATCGCGCATCAGTGGCGTCAAGGACCGCGCGCTGGGCAAGTGGGACGAGCTGGAAGGTGCATTCGACAAGCGCTTGAACAGTGCCATTTCGCGTCTGGGCGTGCCCAGCCGCAATGAAGTCAAGGCGCTGCACAGCAAGGTCGACACCCTGACCAAACAGATCGAGAAACTTACAGGCGCCAAGGTAGCTCCGATCGCGGCCAAGACTGCCGCGGCCAAACCGGCGGCCAAGCCTCTGGCTAAAGCAGCAGCCAAACCGGCAGCCAAGGCTCCGGCCAAGGCAGCAGCCAAGCCTGCCGCGAAACCGGCAGCCAAAACTGCGGCGGCCAAGCCGGCTGCAAAGCCTGCCGCCAAGCCAGTAGCCGCCAAGCCCGCGGCAAAACCAGCGGCCAAGCCCGCTGCGAAACCGGCGGCGAAAAAACCAGCAGTGAAAAAACCGGCAGCACCCAAGGCCGCAGCACCGAAGCCAGCGGTTGTCGCCAAGCCGGCAGCACCGGTCAGCCCTGCGAACTCCGCAGTGGCGCCAACCCCTGCCGTCACCCCGACTGCGGCGCCAGCACCCGCGACGCCAACCAGTCAGTCCTGAGTTTTTCGGGACAAACAAAAACGCCCGGCCTGCAAAGGTCGGGCGTTTTTGTTTGTGGGGTTCTTGCTGCGCCGATCAATCGTGTTCGTCGAGGTAACGCAGGGCCATCTGCTCGGTGGCCAGTTTCGCCGGTGGCAGCAGGTGCGGCGCCACCAGCATCATGATCTGGTAGACCACCACCCGTACCTCGCCCTCGCGATCGAGGATGCGCTGATAGTCCAGCGAGAACAGCAGGGTCATGGTGATCTGTTCCACCAGTTGCCCCAGCGCCTGGGTATCGCTGACCAGTTGTCCCGAAGCCTTGAGCCTGGCCAGCAGCGAGGCCAGGGTGCGCTTCAGGGCGTTGAGCAGGTTGCGAATCCCCTTGGCCAGCTTCGGCAGGCGCCCGGCCAGGTTGGACAGGTCCTGGAACAGGAAGCGGTAGTGCGCCAGGCGTTCGACGATCAGGTGCAGGAACAGCCAGTAGTCTTCGGGCGCCAGGTGCACATCGGCGGGCGGATCTAGCAGGGGCGTCAGTTCATTCTGGAAACGCTCGAACAGCCCGAGGACCAGCGGCTCCTTGCCGTGAAAGTGGTAGTAGAGGTTGCCGGGGCTGATCCCCATTTCGTTGGCAACTTCCATGGTCGAGACATTGGGTTCGCCCTTGTGGTTGAACAGCTGCAGGGCACATTCGAGTATCCGGTCGCGGGTTTTCATCCAGTCTTCTTGGTTGTTCAGTCAGGCCGCGACCCTCGGGCCGCGGCTCGGGGAAATTCAGCGGACGCGCACGTAGGTGCCAGGCGCCGCCTCCATCGGTGGGTAATTCTGGTTGCCCAGGGTCATCAGGGTTTCGCGCTGGGCGCCGGAACGCTGCTGGATCCATTCCAGCCATTGCGTCCACCAACTGCCGTCGACGTGCTTGGCGTCGTAGTACCAGGCCCGCGGGTCGCTGCTGAGCTTGCCGTTTTCGACGTAGTTGGCCTTGGGGTTGCTCGGCGGGTTGAGGATGCTCTGCACGTGCCCGCTGTTGGACAGCACGAAGCGCTTTTCGCCGCCCAGCAGCAGGGTCGAGCGATACACCGCATCCCAGGGGGTGATGTGGTCGTTGATTCCGGCGACGCTGAAACTGTCGACCGTGACTTTTTGCAGGTCGATTGGCGTGCCGCAGACTTCCAGGCCACCGGGATGACTCATCGGGTTGTGCTTGAAGAAATCCAGCAGATCGCCATGAAAGGCTGCCGGCAGCCGGGTGTTGTCGTTGTTCCAGTAAAGGATGTCGAACGCCGGCGGCTCCTTGCCCAGCAGGTAATTGTTGACCCAGTAATTCCAGATCAGGTCGTTGGGCCGCATCCAGGCGAACACCTTGGCCATGTCGCGACCGTCGAGCACGCCGCGTTGATAGGAGCGGCGCTTGGCTGCCTCGAGGGTCTGCTCGTCGGCGAACAGGGTCGCCGGGCTGTCCAACTGACTATCCAGCAGGCTGACCAGGTAGGTGGAGCTGGAGACCCGGCGCAGTTGTCGCTTGGCTTGCAGGTGGCCTTGCAGGGCGGCAATGGTCAGGCCGCCGGCACAGGCCCCCATCAGGTTCACGTCACGACTGCCGGTGATCGCCCGGCAGACGTTCATGGCTTCCTCCACGGCCTCGACATAGCTCGACAGGCCCCATTCGCGATGCCGGACATCGGGGTTGCGCCAGCTGATGATGAAGGTCTGCAGGCCGTTTTTCAGGGCGAACTGCACGAAGCTGTTGGTGGGGCTGAGGTCGAAGATATAGAACTTGTTGATCTGTGGCGGCACGACCAGCAGGGGCCGGGCGTACTGTTTTTCGCTCATCGGCTTGTACTGGATCAGTTCCAGCAGTTCGTTGCGAAACACCACCGAACCGGGGGTAGTGGCCAGGTTCCTGCCGACTTCGAAGGACTGTTTGGTGACCTGGCTGGGCAGGCCATCGTTATGCAGCAGGTCATCGACCAGATGACCGATGCCGCGGATCACGCTGCTGCCGCCGGAGTTGAAGATTTCCTTGATCGCCAGCGGATTGAGCAGGGTGTTGGACGGTGCCACCGCATCGTTGAGCAGGTTGAAGGCAAAGTGCGCGCGGGCCCGGTCGTCCTCGCTCATGCCGCTGTCGTCGATCCAGCTCCTGATCTGTTTCTGCCAGCTGAGATAGGCCTGCAGGCCGCGTCGGTAAAACGGGTTCAGGTTCCAGGTCGGATCGGAGAACCGGTTGTCCTGGGGGTTGGGTTTGTGCAGCGTTTCCCCCAGCAGGACACGGCCCAATTGGCCTCCCAGTGCCAAGGCGTGGCGGGCGCTGTGCGCCGGGTGGCGCAGGCCGTAGGTGGCCACGCTGCGCAGGGTCGACAGCAAGTCACGGCCACGCAGGCCGGTGATGGCACTCTGGGCTGTGATGTAGGTGGCGGGCGTGGGCAACGAGCCCGCCGTTGGTTTGTCTCGCATGCTTCAACACTCCTTCGTCAAGCCATCAACAAGCACACCAAGACAAACACCATAGTCGGTCCTGAACCATCCTGCGCGCGACGATCCTGTCGGCAGACGCTTTTTGCTACGTACCGCTGAACGGTGTCGGATGCGGGTGCATCACTGCCCGCTGCCGTTCCTCCTCGAGGAATTTCATGATGATCGGCGCGACAGCTTCGGCCCGGGTAATCAGGAACAGATGCCCGTCGTCGATGATGTGCAACTGGGCGTTGGGAATTCGCCACGCCAGCATGCGCATGTTGATCAGCGGGATCAGCGGGTCGTCGTCGCCGGCCAGCACCAGGGTCGGCTGGTGGATCTTGTGCAGCCAGTGGATGCTGGTCCAGCCGAGGCCAGCGAACAGCTGCCAGTAGTAGCCCAGCTTGCCCGCCGAGCGGACCTTGCTGGCATGTTCGGCGGCGAGGTTGGGATCGCGGCGGAACGAGCCGCCATAAATCAGGGGGGCGATGCGGATCACATGGGAGGGCTGGATGTAGCGCCGCGGGCTGGCCATCATCCACAGCACCTTGGGTTTGCCCGGCACCATGAAGGCGCCTGCGGCGGTGGCGGCCAGCACCAGCTTCTTGCAGCGTTCGGGGTAGTCATAGGCGAACTGCTGGGCCAGCGCCCCGCCCCAGGACACACCCACCACATTGACCTGCCCATAGTCGAGGTAATCGAGCATGCGCGTGGTCAGTTTGGCCAGTCCGGGAAAACGGTAGGGTCGGCTCGGCGTCGAGGAGCCACCAACGCCCGGTACGTCGAAGGCGATGACTTCCAGGTCCGGGTCCAGAGCCTGCACGAATGGAAACACCAGCTCCAGGTTGGCGCCGATACCATTGAAAATCAGCAAGGGTGTCAAGTGAGGCTTGCCTGGGCGTACCGCGGTGCGGATGGTCTGGCCATCCAGGTCGACGGTGCGAAAGATGAACGGTTGAGGCATGCCTTGGCCCTGTTGGTGGAATCGTTGCCTGCAAGAGAGAGTCGCTTGCGCAGCAGCATCAGCGCAAGCGGCTCGATCCTGCAGGCTTGCTATCGGTTAACGTTCATGGACATAAGTACCCGGCGCCGCCTCGGCCGCTGGATACGCCTTGTTGCCGAGAATGCTCGGCGTCTTTTTCAGTTTGCCCGAGCGCTCCGCCTGCCAGGCCTGCCAGTGCAGCCACCAGGAGTCAGTGTGCTTGGTGGAGTTTTCCTGCCAGTCGTCGGCGCTGGGCGGCATCTCTTCGCTGGTCATGTAGCGCGACTTGGGGTTGCCCGGCGGGTTGAGGATGCTCTGGATATGCCCGCTGCTGGAGAGGACGAATTCGACCTTGCCGCCGAACAGTTGGGCCGACTTGTAGCAGGACTTCCATGGGGTGATGTGATCGTTGGTGCCGGCCAGAGAGAAGATGTCGGCGGTGACCTGTTTCAGGTCGATCGGCGTACCGCACACTTCCAGTGCGTTGGGGCGGATCAGTGGATTGTTTTTGAACATTTCGATCAGGTCGCCGTGGAAGGCCGCGGGCAACCGGGTGGTGTCGTTGTTCCAGAACAGGATGTCGAACACCGGCGGCTCGTTGCCCAGCAGGTAGTTGTTCACCCAGTAGTTCCAGATCAGGTCGTTGGGCCGCATCCAGGCGAAGACCTTGGCCATGTCGCGGCCTTCCAGCACGCCAGCCTGATAGGAATGACGCTTGGCGGCTTCCAGGGTCTGCTCGTCGACGAACAGCGCCACCTGGGTGTCGAGGGTGGTATCGAGCACGCTGACCAGCAGGGTCAGGGCATTGACCTTCTTCTCGCCCAGGGCCGCGTAGTGCCCCAGCAGCGCGGTGCAGGTGATGCCACCGGAGCAGGCGCCGAGCATGTTCACGTCCTTGCTGCCGGTGATGGCGGTGACCACGTCGACCGCTTCTTTCAGCGCTTCGATGTAGGTCGACAGGCCCCACTCGCGCTGCGCCTTGGTCGGGTTGCGCCAACTGACGATAAAGGTCTGCACGCCGTTGCGCAGGCAGAAACGCGCCAGGCTCTTGTCCGGGCTGAGGTCGAAGACGTAGAACTTGTTGATCTGTGGCGGGACCACCAGCAGCGGGCGTTCGTGCACCTGCTCGGTCACCGGGCGGTACTGGATCAGTTCCAGCACGTCGTTGCGAAACACCACCGCGCCTTCACTGGTGCCCAGGTTCTTGCCGATCTCGAAGGCGTCCATGTTGACCTGGCTCGGCATGCCGCCGTTGTGCACCAGGTCCTTGGCCAGATGGGAGAGGCCATCGAGCAGGCTTTTGCCGCCGGTCTCGAAGAAGCGTTTGACCGCCGCGGGGTTGGCGGCGGTGTTGGTCGGCGCCATGGCTTCGGTCATCAGGTTGATGACGAAGTGGGCGCGACTGATGTCCTGTTCGGAGAGGTTGCTGTGGCCGATCCAGTCGTGAAGCTCCTTGCGCCACGCCAGGTAGGTTTGCAGGTAACGCTTGTACAGCGGGTTCTGGCTCCAGGCCGGATCGTTGAAGCGACGGTCATCGCTCTCCGGTTGCAGCGTCGATTTGCCGAACATCACGTTCTTCAGTTCGACGCCGAAATGGGCCACATGTTTGGCGCTGTGCAGCGGTTGTTTGATGGCCTGGGTCAGCACCATACGAGCAGAGGTAAGCAGATCTTTCCGACGTAAACCGATGACAGGATTCAGGCCCAGAGTGTTTTCCGAGGCTTGGCGTTTCAGGTCATCGTTATTCTTGTTACTCATCTACGACGCTCCATTGTCCTGAGACGAGTACCGGACCTGCTGTGTAGTCACACAGCAAAGATGCCAGGTACTACTGCTCGGGTGACCGTTGATTCTGCATTACTGCTTTTTTGTTCAGAGAACACTGCAGGGAACTTGCCAGCTCCATTGGTTACCCGAGTTTAATTTTTTTCGCAAGCAGGCCAATCGTTGGCCATGCAGCCCAGCATTCAAACAGATGAATCTAGAAAATGCCCTCTAAAGCGTCAGAGGTCTGATCTAGAGCATCAGCTTGACGATAGACTCATTCGGGTCGCGGGACTTTCCGGCGGCTTGAAGTTCGGCAAGATAATCCTTCCACAGATCGTCCTGGCGCACCGCCAACTGGTACAGGTAGTCCCAGGTGAACAGGCCGCTGTCATGCCCGTCGTCGAAGGTCAATTTCAGTGCGTACTGGCCCGCCGGTTCGACCTTGGTCAGGCCGACTCCGATCTTGCCAAATTGCAGGATGGGTTTGCCGTGGCCCTGGACCTCGGCGGAGGGGGAGTGCACCCGCAGGAATTCGGCGGGCAGGTGATAGACCTCGTCTGGCGCATAGGTCAGCGTCAGGGTCTTCGAGGCTTTGTGCAGGTTGATGGCGGTGGGAAGTCTGGTCATGGGGGCAGCTTAAAGCTGCAAGCCCCAAGCTACAAGATGACTACGGTCAACTTGCAGCTTGAAGCTTATGGCTTGTCGCTTAGAGGATATAACGGGACAGGTCTTCGTTCTGCGCCAATTCGCCCAGGTGGCTGTTGACGTAGGCGGCGTCGATGCGGATCGGCTCTTCGTTGTGGGCGCTGGCCAGGTCGCCGGCGCTGAACGACACCTCTTCGAGCAAGCGCTCGAGCAGGGTGTGCAGGCGACGGGCACCGATGTTCTCGGTCTTCTCGTTGACCTGCCAGGCGATCTCCGCCAGGCGCTTGATGCCGTCCGCCTGGAACTCGATGACCAGGCCTTCGGTTTTCAGCAGCTCGCGGTATTGCTCGGTCAGGGAGGCGTGAGGCTCGCTGAGAATGCGCTCGAAGTCTTCCGGCGACAGCGCCTTGAGTTCGACGCGGATCGGCAGGCGGCCTTGCAGCTCGGGCACCAGGTCGCTCGGCTTGCTCAGGTGGAACGCGCCGGAAGCGATGAACAGGATGTGGTCGGTCTTGACCATGCCCAGCTTGGTGTTGACGGTGCAGCCTTCGATCAGCGGCAGCAGGTCGCGCTGCACGCCTTCGCGAGAGACGTCGACGCCACCGGAGTTGCCGCGCTTGGCAACCTTGTCGATTTCGTCGATGAACACGATGCCGTGCTGTTCGACCGCTTCCAGGGCCTTGGCCTTGAGTTCTTCATCGTTGACCAGGCGGCTGGCTTCTTCGTCGCGGATCAGCTTGAGCGCGTCCTTGACCTTGAGCTTGCGGTTCTTGCGCTGGCCCTTGCCCATGTTGGCGAAGAGGCTCTGCAACTGGTTGGTCATCTCTTCCATGCCCGGTGGCGCGGAAATGTCGACGCCGCTGACTTCAGCCACTTCGATCTCGATTTCCTTGTCGTCCAGCTGGCCTTCGCGCAGGCGCTTGCGGAACAGCTGGCGGGTGTTGGAGTCCTGGGCCGGGGCGGCGTCCTCGTTGCTGAAACCCATGCGCGCCGGTGGCAGCAGGGCATCGAGGATGCGCTCTTCGGCAGCGTCTTCGGCGCGGTGGCGCACGCGGGTCATTTCCTGTTCGCGGAACAGTTTGATCGCGGCATCGGCCAGGTCGCGGATGATGGACTCAACGTCACGACCGACATAACCGACTTCGGTGAACTTGGTCGCTTCGACCTTGATGAACGGAGCGTTGGCCAGCTTGGCCAGGCGCCGGGCGATCTCGGTCTTGCCGACGCCGGTCGGGCCGATCATCAGGATGTTCTTCGGGGTCACTTCGACACGCAGCTCTTCAGGCAGCTGCATGCGGCGCCAGCGGTTACGCAGCGCGATGGCGACGGCGCGCTTGGCATCGTCCTGGCCGATGATATGGCGGTTGAGTTCGTGGACGATTTCGCGGGGAGTCATGGGCATAGTAATTGGCGGTCCTCAAGCAAGAATGAATGCCGTGGCGCGATGGCCGAAACAGGCTTATTCCGCGAGATCCTGCTCCTCAATGGTCTGGGTGTGGTTGGTGAATACGCAGATGTCGCCGGCGATGCCCAAGGCGGTTTCGACGATTTCGCGGGCCGACAGGTCGGTTTTCTTCAGCAGGGCGCTGGCTGCGGCCTGGGCATAGGCGCCGCCGGAGCCCATGGCGATCAGGCCGTCTTCCGGCTCGACCACGTCACCGTTGCCGGTGATGATCAGGGAAGCGTCCTTGTTGGCGACTGCGAGCATGGCTTCGAGGCGGCTGAGGGAGCGGTCGGTGCGCCATTCCTTGGCCAGTTCGACGGCGGCGCGTACCAGGTGCCCCTGATGTTTCTCAAGCTGGCCTTCGAAACGTTCGAACAGGGTGAAGGCGTCAGCCGTGGCCCCGGCAAAGCCGGCGATAACCTGGCCGTGATACAGGCGACGAACCTTTTTCGCGTTGCCTTTCATCACGGTGTTGCCGAGGGAAACCTGGCCGTCGCCGCCCATGACGACTTTGCCGAAGCGGCGGACTGAAACGATGGTGGTCAAGGGGAGAGTCTC
>NZ_JACMZT010000020.1:0-116152 GCF_017349615.1 Pseudomonas sp. GW531-T4 | reverse complement strand
TCATGGTAGATGGCATGGCCGTTGTTCTGCACAGTGAACCCGCGCAACGAGTGTTTGGCCACGTCGCTGTAGGCCAGGGAAACCACCCAGCGGGCATCGACCGGCTCGGTGTATTTGGCAATCTTCTCGATGTCCTTGCGGGTTTCCGCCAACAGCTTGTTGCCGGCATTGGTAGCGCTTTCGACTTTCACTTCGATGGCATAACTCTCGACGTTGTGCCGGGCCAGCACGTCGAGGTGCAAGGCCTGGTTCGGCGGTGGGTAAGGCACTTCGCGAGCGACCCCCAGGTGGGCTGCGCGCAGCAGCATCAGAAACTCGACCTGGAACCAGACTTCCCAGGCCGCGCCGGTACTGATGGCGGCCTCGATGCGCGAGTGGTCGCTGAGGATGAGATGGCTGAGTTCGGTGTTGTTCATCGGGCGTTCCCTCTGTTGGATGGTAGAGAGAGGAACGAATCGACGGCGCTGCTGTGAATAATGAGCGCGAGGCCGGCATGCCTGCACATGCCGGCCTCGCGGTTTTACTTCCTGATGGAAACGATAGTGGCCGCGCCGCCTTCCAGGTGGAATACGAAGGTCACCCGGTCGCCGATCACCAGCCCTTGCAGCTGCTGCGCGGTCGCGGCAAAGGTCATGGTCATCGGAGGCCATTGCACGGCGGGGACGGCGCCGTGGGCGATGGTCACCCGCTGCTTCGCGGTATCGATGGCCTTGATCGTGCCCTCGGCAGTGGCCTGTCGAGCCTGCCGGGCTTCCTGCTTCATCGGCATGCCGTTCATGTTCATGTCGTCCATTTTCATGCCGGGCATGTCCTGCGCGTGGGCGGCGAGGGACAGCGCGGCCAGGGTGCCAGCGAATGCGATCTGGATCAGTTTCATAGGTTTTTTCCTTGAGTGTGGGAGACAACAGGAAGGTGCCGGCGGCGCATCAGGCGATAGGCCGCCGGGATGACGAACAGCGACAGCAAGGGCGCGGTGAGCATGCCGCCGACCATGGGCGCGGCGATGCGGCTCATCACTTCGCTGCCGGTGCCGCTGTCCAGCAGGATCGGCAACAGGCCAGCGATGATCACCGCCACGGTCATGGCCTTGGGGCGCACACGCTGCACCGCGCCTTCGCGAATCGCCGCGAGCAACCCGCGCTCGCTGCCCTCGCCGGACTCCTGGCGTTCGGCCCAGGCGTTCTTCAGGTACAGCAGCATGATCACGCCGAACTCGGCGGACACCCCGGCCAGGGCGATAAAACCGACGCCGGTGGCCACCGACAGGTTGAACCCCAGCCAGTAGAGGAACCACGCCCCGCCCGTCAGGGCGAACGGCAGCGTGGCCATGATCAGCAAGGCCTCGTCGAAGCGGGCGAAGGTCAGGTACAGCAGCACGAAGATGATCAGCAAGGTGGCCGGCACCAGCCACGCGAGCCGGGCGTTGGCCCGTTCGAGAAACTCGAACTGCCCGGAGTAGCTCAGGCTCATGCCCGGCTGCAAGCGCACCTGCTCGCTGACCGCCCGGCGCAGGTCGGCGACCACCGAGGCGAGATCCCGCCCGCGCACATCGACATACACCCAGCCCGAAGGCCGGGCGTTTTCGCTCTTGAGCATCGGCGGACCCTCGCTGACCCTGACCCTGGCCACGGTGCCGAGGGTGATCTGGCTGCCCAGCGGGGTGTAGATCGGCAACTGCTCCAGGGCCCCCAGCGAGTCCCGCCAGTCACGGGGGTACCGCAGGCTGATCGGGAAGCGCGCCAGCCCCTCGATGGTCTCGCCGATGTTTTCACCGCCGATGGCGCCGCTGACGATCGACTGCACATCGGCGATGTTCAGGCCGTAGCGCGCGGCCGCCTGGCGGTCGATATCCACGTCGATGTAACGCCCCCCCGTCAGGCGTTCGGCCAGCGCCGAACTGACCCCGGGCACGCCCCTGGCCACTCGCTCGACGGCCTGGGTCACGGCATCGATCTGCCGCAGGTCGCTGCCGGCCACCTTGACCCCGATCGGGCTCTTGATGCCGGTGGCGAGCATATCCACGCGGTTACGAATCGGCGGAATCCAGATATTGGTCAGCCCCGGCACCCGCACCACCCGGTCCAGCTCGGCCACCAGTTTTTCCGCGGTCATGCCGGGGCGCCACTGCTCATGGGGCTTGAACCGGATGATGGTTTCGAACATCTCCAGGGGCGCCGGGTCGGTGGCGGTTTCCGCACGGCCAGCCTTGCCGAACACATGTTCGACCTCGGGCACGCTCTTGATCAGCCGGTCGGTCTGTTGCAGCAGCTGCGCCGCCTTCTGCGCCGACAGCCCCGGCAGCGCCGAAGGCATGTACAGCAGGTCGCCCTCGTCCAGCGGCGGCAGGAACTCGCCCCCCAGGCGCGAGAGCGGCCATAGCGCGCTGAGGAACACCAGCAAGGCCAGCAGCAAGGTCGCCCGGGGCCTGCGCAATACCGCGTCCAGCGCCGGTTGATAGAGGCGGATCAACCCACGGTTCAGCGGGTTCTGCTGCTCGTTGGGAATCCGCCCGCGAATCCAGTAGCCCATCAACACCGGCACCAGGGTCACCGACAGCCCCGCCGCCGCGGCCATGGCATAGGTCTTGGTGAACGCCAGCGGACCAAACAACCGCCCTTCCTGGGCCTCCAGGGTGAACACCGGGATGAACGACAGGGTGATGATCAACAGGCAGAAGAACAGCGCCGGCCCGACCTCGGTCGCCGCCGCGGTGATCACCTGCCAGCGCTGCTCGCCCTGCAGGGTGTGCCCGGGATGGGCCTGGTGCCAGGCCTCGAGTTTCTTGTGGGCGTTCTCGATCATCACCACCGCCGCGTCGACCATGGCCCCGACCGCGATGGCGATGCCGCCCAGGGACATGATGTTGGCGTTGAGCCCCTGCTGGCGCATCACCACAAAGGCGATCAACACGCCGATCGGCAAGGAGATGATCGCCACCAGGGAGGAACGCAGGTGCCAGAGGAAGATCCCGCACACCAGGGCGACGACGATGAACTCCTCCAGCAACTTGTGGCCGAGGTTGCTCACCGCGCGGTCGATCAGCTGGCTGCGGTCGTAGGTGGTGACGATTTCCACGCCGGCCGGCAGGCTGCGCTTGAGCTCTTCGAGGCGGGTCTTCACCGCGGCGATGGTTTCCCGGGCGTTCTTGCCGCTGCGCAGAATCACCACGCCGCCCACGGCCTCGCCCTCGCCGTCGAGTTCGCCGATGCCACGGCGCATTTCCGGGCCGAGCTGAACAGTCGCGACCTCGCCCAGGGTCACCGGCACCCCGCCCGCCCCGAGCTTGAGCGGGATCGCGCGAAAGTCAGCGAGACTCTTCAGGTAGCCGGAAGCCCGCACCATGAACTCCGTCTCCGCCATCTCCAGCACCGCGCCACCGGTTTCCTGGTTGGCCTTGCCGATCGCCGCGCCGACCTCGGCCTGGGTGATACCGAGGCTGGCCAGTTTCAGCGGGTCGAGTTGCACCTGGTACTGCTTGACCATGCCGCCCACGGTGGCGACTTCCGCGACGTTCGGCAGGGTCTTGAGCTCGAACTTGAGGAACCAGTCTTGCAGGGCGCGCAGTTGCGCCAGGTCATGCCCGCCGCTGCGGTCCACCAGGGCGTACTGGAAAATCCAGCCAACCCCGGTGGCATCTGGCCCCAGCGCCGGCTTGGCGCTGGCCGGCAGGCGACTCTGGACCTGGCTCAGGTACTCCAGCACCCGCGAGCGGGCCCAATACAGGTCGGTGCCGTCCTCGAACAGCACATAGACAAAGCTGTCGCCGAAAAACGAATAGCCACGCACGGTCTTGGCCCCGGGCACCGAGAGCATGGTGGTGGCCAGCGGATAGGTCACCTGGTTCTCGACGATCTGCGGTGCTTGCCCCGCATACGGCGTGCGGATGATCACCTGTACATCCGACAGGTCCGGTAGCGCATCGACCGGCGTGCTCTGTACCGACCAGACACCCCAGGCGCTGACGAACAGGGTCGCCAGCAACACCAGAAAACGGTTGGCCACCGACCAACGAATCACGGCCGCGATCATGGCTGGCTCCCCGTTTTATCCAGGCGTTGGACCCGCAGCTCATTGCCGCTCTGGCTCAGCGCCACCCGCACCTTGTCGCCCACCTTGAGGCCCTGCATCAGGCCGGGATTGGCCAGAGGAAAGGTCATGGTCATGGCCGGCATGCCCAGGCTCTTGAAGGGACCATGGGCGAGCGTGACTTCCTGACTGTCGATGGCCAGGATCTGCCCTTCGGCTTCATGCAGGACCGCTGCGGGCTCTGCCAACGAAGCGGCGACAATGCCCTTGAGGCTGGCTTCCGAATCCAACAGGAACTGCCCGGACGCCACCACCTGCTGCCCCTCCTCCAGGCCTTGCAAGATCGCCGTCTGGCCCGCGTTGTCCGGCCCTGGCTGCACTTCCACCGGGCGGTAGCGCCCCCCGTCTTCGGCGAGCATCACCAGGGCCCGGCGGCCAGTGCGAATCACCGCCTCGCTGGGCACCCACAGCAGAGGTTGCCGGGTCGAACGCTTGAGGCTGACCTGGGCGCTCATGCCCGGCCGCAGCCGACCTTGCGGGTTAGGCAACTCGACCCGCACCCGCAGCGTGCGGCTATCGGCATTGGCCTCTGGAAGGATCGCGTCGACCTTGCCCGCGAACACCTCCCCGGGAAAAGCCGGCAAACGAGCCTCGGCCACCTGCCCGCTGACCAGCGAACCGGCCTGCGACTCCGGAACCGCCACCGCCAGCCAGACGCTGTTCAAGCCGTTGACCCGGGCCAGGGTCTCGCCGGCGGCCAGGGTCATGCCCTGGCGGACATTCAACTCTTGCAGCACACCGCCGATGGGGCTGCTCAGGGTCAGGTTCGGCTGGACCTTGCCACTGCGCTCGACCTGGGCGATCAAGGCCGTCGGCATGCCGCTGAGGCGCAATCGCTGGCGGGCGGCCGCCAGCAGAGCGGCATCGCCACTGGCCTTGAGGGCGAGGAATTCTTCCTGGGCCGCCGCCCACTCCGGCACCAGGATATCCGCCAGGGCCGCATTGGCCTTGAGCAGATCCCCCGGGGCCCGGGCATACACCCGTTCGACAAAACCCGCGGTCCGCGGCTGAACGACCGCCACCTCGCGCTCGTTGAACGCCAGCACCCCGACCGCATCGACGCTGCTGGCCAACACCCCGCGCGTGACGCTGGCCAGGCGCAGGCCGAGGTTCTGGGTCAGGCCCGGGTCGATGCGCACCGCCATGCTATCCCCCTCTCCCCCCTGACCCTCGGCGTACCGTGGGACCAACTGCATGTCCATAAAGGGCGACTTGCCCGGCTTGTCGAACTTCTGCTGCGGGTACATCGGGTCGTACCAATACAGCGCCTTGGGCTCGGCCGCAGCCTGCTGCCCAACCGCCACCGCCGGCGCTTCGCCGCTGCGCGGCTGGGCCAGCCAGTAACCACCCGCGACTCCCAGGGCCAGCGAGACGCCGACCACCGAAGCGACTTTCCAGATCGGCGAATTCATTGCGCACTCTCCCCATAGGCGAAATACAGGCGCGCGTTGGTCAGGGCGCGCTGCTCCTCGACGTCGACCTGCTTGAGGCGGGCTTCGATCAGTTCGCGGCGGGCGGCGACCACCGCCGCCAGGTCGCCCTTGCCGGCGCGATAGCTGGCCAGGCTCAGGTCGACCTTCTCCCGGGCCAGCGGCACCAGGCTTTGCTGGTTGCGGCGCACCGCGCGATCCAGGCGCTCATAGTCGGCCAACTGCGCTTCCAACTGCTGGGCATGCTCCCGGGACAGGGCTTCGCGTTCGGCCTCCAGCTGGCTCAGCTCGGCCTGCCGGGCGGCGATCCTGGGGTTCTGGCGCGAGCCGGGAAACAACGGCAGGTCCCAGGAAAACTGCACGCTGACCATGTCGCCGAACTCCCGGCCACGGCGCTGGTAGTCCAGCTCCCAGCTCCAGTCCGACTGCTTGTCGGCCTCGGCCTCATAGACCCTGGCTTGCGCCTCGCGGGTCATGGGCGCGAACGCCGCCAGTTCGGGGTGGTGTTGCAGCTTGTGCACGTAGCCTGCGCTGTCCACCGGCCACTCGGGCAGACGTCCCACGGGCCGGTCGTTGGCGGCAGCGCCGATCCAGCGCTTGAGCGCGGCCCGGGCCTGGGCCCGCTGGCTGATCAGTTCGTCCTCGCGCTCGGCCAGTTGCGCGGCTTCCTGGCGGGGCGTCACCGCATCCGCCGGTAACCCGCGGCCACCGGCGATCTGTGCGCGCACGGTGGCGCCCAGCAGGCGGTTTTCCTCGTAGAAGTTCTGGAGCAGCGCCGCCTTGCGCTCCACCGAATAGCTGCCGATCCAGGCCAGGGCCGTGGCCTGGCGCACGTTCAGCAGCTCCACCCGACGCTCGGCGGCGGCCCGTTCGACCGCCCCGGCGGCGACCTCGACGCGGGCCTTGCGCTTGTCGCTGTTGGGCATTTCCTGGCGGATACCGACCATCTGCATGGTCATGAAATCCTGGTCGAGGCGCCAGCGATCCGGGCCGCCAATGGGGTAGTTCTGCACCCCCAGCAACAGCTTGGGGTCGGGCAGTTCGCCGGCGGGGATGGCCGCGCTGCTGGCGGCCTGGATTTTCGCGTCCTGGGCGCTCAGCGACGGCGCGTTGTTCTCGGCCAGGCGCAACGCCTCATCGAGGGTCAAGGCGCCAGCGAGGCTCGGCCACACCAGCACGCCCGCCGCCAGGCCGACCACGAGGGACCAGCCGGTGCAATAGCACTTGGGGTTCATGTTGACGATTCCTGTGATGAATCCCTGCGCGACTCTTCAGACATGCGCGCAGATATGCCATCGCCTCAATAGGCGATGGGACTCAGTGTGGTACAGGAATCAGGCCCGGGGCGGTCGCCACACCCCGGAAGGGCTTTGCGCGGGCAAAAAATAGCTGGAGAAAGACAGGACAACCGGGTGGCTCAGGGTCACGGCAGGCTTGACGATCGAGACTTGCAGCATGCCGCCGGTCTTGCATTCCTGGCCCGGCTTGCAGGGTTTGCCGTGCTCGGCCGGGCTTTTCATGTCGTTGCAGCAGTCCATGCCCATGTCGTCCATCATCGCCATGCCCTGGGTCTTCATCGGGCAAGGTTCGGTCGGCGCCTGGACGCCCGCCATCCCGCTGAGGGGAAGCGCCAGGCTGATCAGGAAGACAAGACAAAACCGCAGGTAGCGTTTCATGGGCTGGAGTCTAGAGGTGGAAAGCCGCTCTTACAATTGCGCCAATCGCATAAACAGGTCGCCGAAAAAACCCGGCTGCGCGCGATCTCAATGGAGCGGGATTAAGCCAGGATTAGCGCGTGGAAAAATCGCTACAAGGACGGCTCGAACACCCCCGCCTCTTCCAGCATCTCCACCAGTGACTCCGGCCAGACGATGGCCTCGGTGGATCGCAGATCGTGGGCCGACCACCAGCGATGATCGGCCATCACCTGGGCCTCGGACGAGGTCCAGCCCGCACGGGAGAGCGGCTGGTCTGGTGCGTGCACGACAAAATACTGCTCGACGGAGGTCACCCACTCGCCGCTGGGCAGCTGCATGGGAAACCGGCGATCGGCCACCAGTTCTCCAACCGTGCCGACCCGGATACCGGTCTCCTCGTGCAGTTCACGGACCGCCGCAAGCTGGAAGGTTTCTGCCCCTTCAAGCCCGCCACCGGGCGTGGCCCAATAGTCATCCCCCGCCAGCGCCCCTTCCTTGTGCAGGAACCGGAACAGCAGAACCTCTCGCGAAGGGTTGATGACCAGCAACCTCACCGACTTACGCTCACGCATCGGTATCTCCCTGAAATGTTGTTCTGATGTATTCGCCGGCGCGCCTCACAGCGCCAGCGAACGGTCCTGAATCACCCGTTTCATCACCAGCGTCAGGCGTTGGGCGTTGAGCGTTGGGCAGTCTGGACAGGCGGCCATCATAAATGCTGGAAGGCCGGCAGGTCGCGGATGATCACGTGCAGCATGACCAACGAAAACGGCATCACCGTGCTGGAAGGCCAGACCAGCGGCCTGGTGCCGGGAGTGAAGGAACGGGAGGTCCTGGTCCGCATGCTGGCCGAGGGCGATCCGACCAATGGGGCGGCCAATGGGGCGGCGGGCGCGGGGAATGACCAGCCTTGAGTGAACCGCTCCTCGGGCCCGCCCCTATCGATGTTCGGCCCGGACTTACTCTTGCCAGACAATATCGACCGAGATCTCTCGCGCCGGAACCGTTCCTCGATTCTCGAGCCAGTGCGTGGTGTCCCTGTCCTCGGGCCAGCCCAGCCCCGGGCCATAGTCCGTGTCGAGGCCATTGCGATGGTCTGTGATGGTTCCCTCCAGTATGTAGACGACGCCTGGCCGGTCTTTATGGTTGTGAATCGGCCCGAATACACCTCCAGGCTCGATGGTCACCAGACGCATTCTGAGTTGGCGCCCGGCCATCCCCTCGATCTCGGGACCCAGGTCAATGGTTGCCAGTACCTGCACTGCAACACCTTTGGTTTCCGGTGCCACCTGTTCATTGCTCATGGCGCTCTCCTCTCTGTACCTACAGAGCCTCACTAGCAGTAGACACCCCTGAAAGGCGAGAGCTGCCGACAGGCGACAAAGGGTCGAAGTCGGCTTTTCATGGCAGGCAGGAATCGGCCGGAACGAACAGCCAATGCGGACAAGGAGGGATCGATATCCTGCGCTCGGCTTCAGGAACCACACATTTCATTCCTGGTGCGGTCGCCCCCGCCATCCGCCTTTAACTGGCGCCGCAAAACCTGCACAATCGCCGGCTTTTTTGCGACAGGAAGTTCCCATGCAACGGATTGTAATTCTGGGTAATGCCGGGAGCGGCAAGTCCACCCTCGCCCGCGCCCTCGGCAAGCGCCGGAACCTGCCCGTGGTCCACCTGGACACACTGTTCTGGGAGCCCGGCTGGGTAGAACCCGACGCCGAGCAGTTCCGCGAACGGGTCCGCGCAGCGGTCGCACCGGCTGCCTGGGTGTGTGAAGGCAACTATGCCCGGCGCACCTTCGACCTTCGCCTGCCCCGTGCCGACCTGATCATCTGGCTCGATACCCCGCGGCTCACCTGTTTCACCCGGGTGATCATCCGCAGCCTGATGAACCGCCCCCGGCCTGACCTTGCCGCAGGCTGCACGGAAAAGCTCGACCGGGCATTCCTGACCTTCCTGAACTTCGTGTGGAATTTCGACCGTGGCTACCGCCCGGGTATCGAGGCGGTGCGCCTGGCCATAGGCCCGCTGGTTCCTACCCTGCACTTGCGCGGTGCCCGGCAGATTGCCGCGTTTCTCGATAGCTTGCCGGCGACGCCCGAAGCCTGCCTTGAATGAATGGCGGGTCGCCATCCCGGCACAACCTCCGCCTTGGGCTGTGGATTCAACCGATCCGCCAGATTGCACGGGTGTTGAAACTGCTCCAGTTTTTTTGTTGAACTGCGGCAGCTCCCGCACCACGAGTCTACAAACTGTCTTCTTTGTCGATGGATGACTGAAGAAACTCGGCTATCAGCGCTGCAGCCTGCTGTTGAATCACCTCACGCGGGCGAGCGCTGTCACCATCCCGGCAAATGATGCCATCGCCTGGTACGTCTTCTTCGAGCATGACCTCCGCGCCAGGTTTGCATACCGACAAGAAGCTGAAATGGCTTGCGTCGCTGATTTCGACGTAGCGGCTTGACGCCGAAGGCAGGCGTTTGGCCAGGTTGGCAGACTCCAACTCAGCGGGAAGGTCGTGCGACGGCGCGCCGGCAGCGATCACCAGCGCTGGTACCGGCAGCGCGGCCAGGCTTTCATCAGTCAGGCCACGCGAAAAGCCCAAGTCCAATGCAACCACGGCAGTGACGCGTTTATCGCGCAAATCGGCGGTCAACGCGGCCTTTGATTCCGAGGTGCTTACGGGTTTTATCTTTCCATAGTTGGTGCAACTTGATAACTGCGGGTGGGCTTTGCACTCCTGGGCGAAGCGGTCTGGATCGAAACGAGCACCGGCGATCTCCAGGGCGGTCCAACCGCCGAGTGAATGGCCCACTACTGCAATTCGGCCATTGGCGACCGAGCCGAACTTTTCAGGTTGAGTCGTGACCCTGTCAATGACTCGGCGCAAATCGACGGGCCGCTGCCATAACTGCGCCGCGGCTTGAGGGCTAAGGTCATGAGTGGTGGTGCCAGGGTGATTGAGTGCGGCGACGATGTAACCCCTGTGAGCCAGGGCACTGGCAAGCCAGATCTGGTTGCTCCAGTTACCTCTGTACCCGTGGGAGAGCACCAACAATGGATGCTTGCCAGCAGCGGGCGGCGCGTCACGGACGGCAGGAGCCCCGACGAACACCACATCATCGCCAATCATCTGCGTGGCTGCGGTAGTTGCGCTGGGGTACCAGACGACCATCTCCAGTGCGCGCCCATTGTGCGAGTCCGCCAGTATGGAAGTTTGGAAGCCGACAGGGTTCTCGTCAGCGAGTGCGGTAGTAGCCAGCCAGGTCAACAACAGGGCGCCGAAAGCTATTTTCAATGTCATTTCTTCCTTGAATGAGACAAGTGCACAGCAGCCTGAACCCGCCATCAGGCGCATCCACCTTCGTATGGAGTCGAAGCTCATGGGGCTGCATATAAGCCCGGGCATTAAAGCCCACATTCGAACCGCCGTGCGCAGTTTTCATCGTTAACGCTATTCGCGGTCTGTTAGTGAGAAGGTTGAACGTCCGCTTTTGGTTGTGGGTTCAACCGTTCGACATCCCCGACACCGACTGCTTAAATGGGCGCCCTTTCGTTTCAAGGGGCGCCCTTAAATGACTGACACCTTCCAGGGCAGCTGCCTGTGCGGCGCCGTCAAATACCAGCTCTCGTCCCGCCCCAAAGCGCTTTCCCACTGCCATTGCAGCCAGTGCCGGAAAAGCCATGGGGCGGCGTTCGCCAGTTATGGCAGTGTGTTGCGCAGTGATCTGCACATCGTTCAGGGGGCCGAGAGCCTCCAGTCCTATCGGTCTTCCGAATCGGTGCTGCGCCAGTTTTGCGGCCAGTGCGGTTCGTCGCTGTTCTGGTCCAGGGACCAGGGCGAACACGCCGACTGGGTCTCGATCGCCCTGGGCACCCTGGATACGCCCTTCACCGCCGATAAACAGAAACACATTCAGGTGGCGTTCAAGGCTTCGTGGTACGAAATCCAGGATCATTGGCCGCAACACCCATGAGGGCAATCAGGCAAAAACGGATGGCAACCGACGTAAGGCAGGGCCAAACGCACCCACTCCGCCAGACGGCTCCAAGGCCAGGCGCGATACCCTCTAAGCTGAATACAGCAACACCGCAAACACGTTCTTACCGTCTTGATACAGGGGAACTGGAATGACCAGAACAGCAGTACGCAACTACTCGTCATGGATCCTGTTTTCCCTGCTCGCCATCAACCTGGCGCTGATAGCGGGATGTTCAAGTAAAGCCGCCAAGTATCGTTATTCGACCGCCAGCATCGGCTCAAACTGTTACGCCAAAGCGCTCCCCACTTCCGGCGAAGGCGGCCTGGCCTGGGGTTCCACCCTGGGTGTGGCGCGCCAGAAATCCCTGAATAACTGCATCCGTTATGCCGGCCGCTCCGGCGGTACGCCCAGCACCTGCAAAGTGGTGTTGGCGGAGTGCAAGAAATAGCAGTGCGCAGGAAATAACAGGGAGGTAGCGAAGCGGGCCGTTCGGTTCTCAAGGCATCAGTTCATCCGGATGCCCTGCCCTCATCAGGTCGACAACACGGAGGTTGGTATGGGCAACGCGGTAAACAAGCGAGTCGTGGTCATTGGCGCCGGCATAGTGGGCGCGTCCCTGGCGTATCACCTGGCAGGCAAAGGCGCGCAGGTCATCCTGGTGGAGGCTGAAGACGTAGCGTCTGGAGTGACGGGACACTCATTCGCCTGGATCAACACCTCCCACAGCGGGCCCGATCCCATCGCGTCATTGCGCGGTGCGGCCATCCAGGAGTACCGCCGGCTCGAAACCGAGCTGCCTGGCCTTAAGGTGCGCTGGAGCGGCGCCCTGTCCTACGGCGTAAGCCCAAGTGAAGAGCCGCAAGCCTCAGGTAACCCGCCTTCGGCCACCCGGGTGTTGCGCTCACAGATCCTCGACCTCGAGCCCAACCTCAAGCATCCCCCGCAGCAAGCCTGGTATGCCGCCGAAGAAGGCGCGCTGGACGCCGTGCAAGCCACCCATACGTTGCTTGCCGGTGCCCAGGCTCATGGCGCCCAGCTGCTCACCCAGACTCGGGTGCTCGGCTTTACCACCCAGGGTACACAGGTGACGGGCGTCGAAACCACAGGGGGGAGCCTCGAGACCGACATTGTCGTGCTGGCCGCCGGGACGGGCATCAATCAGCTCACCGAGCTGCTGAATCTGCCCCTTCCAATAGCGGCCTCTCCAGCCATATTTATCCGCTACGCCTCACAACCCGATCTCGTGCACACCCTTATCTCCAACCCGGAAATGGAAGTGCGGCAAGGCACGGACGGCAGGCTACTGGCGGCGGAAGATTACCTGGACGACGCGCTGGAAAACCAGCCAGCCGCGATAGCGCTACGAACCGCCCAGGCCATCCGGAACCAAGTCCACGGCGTTACTTCCATCGAGCTGGAGTCGGCCTGTGTCGGCCTCAGGCCCATGCCGGTCGATGGCACGCCCATCATCGGTTATCTACCCGATATCGGCGGCGTGTATGTGTGTGCGATGCACCCTGGCGTCACGCTGGCGGCGATAGTCGGCCGCCTGGCCAGCGAGGAGATTATCGACGGCACGGCATCCCCTGCCCTTGCCCCCTGCCGTCCCGGGCGCTTCTTCCAGGCGTAGGGAATACGTGTCTGGGGCCAGCATGGTGACAACCTCTCCAACAAAACCTGTTCGCCCCGCTCACTGGACTCGCTAAAGCTACGCTTGATCACTGACCGGTTATTGCCCCAGGCCGCTCCACAGGACGCATTGCTGATAAGGAAATCGAGAAAACCATGACTGACCGCGAGCAACTCCATCGACAGGGTTACGTGCTGCTGCGCCGAGCGATCCCGGCCGAATGGCTGGATGACCTGCGTGCCACGTTCGATGCGGGCGTGCTGCCATCGAACCAATGGCCCGTGCCCCGAGGCATGGACTGGCGCCATTCGCTGCTGGACGCCGATTCGAAGGTCCAGGCGGTGTGTCGCCTGCCGCAGGTGCTGGCGGTGGTGGGTGAGTTGATTGGGGAACGCTTCTTTCTCTCCCAGGTGGAAGGGCGCGAGCCCCTGGCCGGTGGCGGCCATCAGCAGCTGCACCGCGACCTGTCAGCCCAACGGCCAGGCGACATAGCCAACGCCCTGGCTTTTTTCGACGACTACGGCGCCGAGAACGGCGCCACCCGTATCGTCCCCGGCAGCCATCGCTCCGATCCGGCAGAGCCTCCATTCGACCTCACCGATGAGTCGCGGTCCGTGCAGCTTTCAGGCGCCGCCGGCGACATCCTGGTGTTCGATGTCGATCTGCTGCATGCCGGCAGTCTGAACGCGAGTGGCACACGCCGGCGCTCGCTCCTGATCAGCTATTTCTCCGAGTCTCTGTACCCATCGCACCTGGAAACCCTGGGCCTGCGAAATATCCGCATGGACACGAGCGAGCGCTTCGATCCGTTGGATAGGGCTGATACCAGAAACGCATAGGCAGGCTAATTGCCCCGCCCACCGCCAAACGACCAGTCCTCTGCCTCGGTGGTGGTAATCACCACCATCACATCCTCGGCATCGATGCCCGGCGCCCGGCCCAGCCGCTCGACCAGGTCGCGATAGAAACGCCGTTTGGTCTCGACCGATCGAGGGCGGCCGGCGGTGATCGCGATCAGCACAAAGTCATGGCTGCGCGGGCCGCCCAGATAATCGCGGTCGAATATCAGCTCGCCCGCTTCATGTTGGTGAATGATCTGGAAGCGGTCCGCCAGCGGCACTTCGAAACGCTCGACCAGCGCCTCGTGCAGCCCCTGCGACAAGGCCTGCAGGTACTCGGCGGACTTTCCGCGGTGCAAGGAAATACGGGCAAAAGGCATAAAGGCTTACTCCTGCAAACCGAGGCTGGAACCCTGTAGATCGCTGAGCACCTTCAGCGCCGAGGCGGCCGTCGGCCAGCCGGAATAGAACGCCAGATGGGTAATGACCTCAGCCAACTCGTCGCGCCCCAGGCCGTTGTCCAGCGCCCGCTGCAGATGAAACGGCAACTGCTCCAGGCGGTACAACGCCACCAGCGCCGCCACCGTCACCAGGCTGCGCTCCCGAGCCGACAGCTGGGTGCGCTGCCAGATATCGCCGAACAGCACATCCCTGGTCAGGTCGGCGAATTTTTGCGCGTACTCAGGCTCTCGCCCCTGCCCCATCGCTGTATCCATGATGCTTCCTCGTTGAATAACCCAATGACGGGAGAAAAATATCAACTCGAAACCATCCCGAATATTGGATTTAATGGAAGCCACAATCCCGAATCAGTGGACTATTCGAATGCGCCGTCCGACCTTCGATCTCGATGTACTGCGTACCTTTGTCACCGGCGTGGAGTTCAACAGCTTTGCCAAGGCGGCGGATCGGCTCGGCCGCTCGACCTCCGCGGTGAGCGCCCAGCTCAAGAAGCTCGAGGAGCAGATCGGCACCCCGGTACTGGCCAGGTCCGGTCGAGGGCTGGCCCTGACGCCCACCGGCGAGTCGCTGTTCAGCCATGCCCGCCGGCTCCTGGAACTGAACGACAGCATTTTCCAGAGCCTGCATGAACAGCAGACCGCCGGGACGGTACGCCTGGGGCTGCAGGAGGACTTTGGCGAGCACTTCCTCAGCGATATCCTCCGCCGCTTCGTCAAGACCTACCCACGGGTGAATCTCGAAGTCAGGATCGCGCGCAATGCCGAACTGCTTGCCCTGATCGACAGCGACGGCCTGGACCTGGCGCTGGCCTGGGACACGGGGCAGCCATCGCCCCATGCCACGCGCCTGGGCGAAACCCAGATGCACTGGATCGGCGCTCGCGACATGCCGCCGCTGCCGGCGGACTCACCGCTGCCGCTGATCCTGTTCGATGCCCCGTGCGTGCTGCGCAGTGCCGCCACCCAGGCCCTGGACGAGGCGCATATTCCCTGGCGGATCGCCCTGACCAGCCCCAGCGTCGCCGGCATCTGGGCGGCCGTGGCGGCCGGGCTGGGGCTGACCTTGCGCACCCGCATCGGGCTGCCGAGCCATCTCGCCCTCATGCCCGGTTTACCCGCGGTACCGACCCTGGGTTATGTGCTTCACCGCGGTGGCAAGGACCTTACGCCGGCCACCCGGCAATTGGCCGAGTTGATCCAGGCCAACCTGGAAGAGCAGGCGTTCGGCTTCACCCACATGAAGTAAACAAAGGTCTGTCCCCCAGCGATATCCCCCAAGAAATGCCGCCGCATGAGCGGCTTCCCGCTCGACAGTTCAGGTCGACGAACGTCGACATCCCCCACCTTCATCGCTGACGTTCTTTCCATTGGGAGTGTTTTACAACACTTACAAATGGATCCATTAAAAACAAAGACTACAACTAGCAGTCCGATAATCGCCCATAAATCAACCTAAAGTCGCGCCTTTATCGTTGACACTCAAACACCACGGCCCCTCTAATGGATCCATTAAATAAAAACAATCACTCGCCTGGAGAGCCTTCCATGTACCCCAAGAACACTTGGTACGTTGCCTGCACCCCCGATGAAATCGCCGACAAGCCCCTGGGGCGGCAGATCTGCGGGGAGAAGATGGTGTTTTATCGTGGCCTGGAGGGCCGGGTCGCGGCGGTCGAGGACTTCTGCCCCCATCGCGGCGCGCCGCTGTCGTTGGGTTATGTGGAAAACGGCAACCTGGTGTGCGGTTATCACGGCCTGGTGATGGGCTGCGATGGCAAGACCGTGGAAATGCCCGGGCAACGGGTGCGCGGCTTCCCCTGCAACAAGACCTTTGCCGTGGTCGAGCGCTACGGCTTTATCTGGGTCTGGCCCGGCGACCAGGCGCTGGCCGATCCGGCGCTGATCCATCATCTGGAGTGGGCAGTCAGCGATGAGTGGGCCTACGGTGGCGGGCTGTTCCACATCCAGTGCGACTACCGCCTGATGATCGACAACCTGATGGACCTGACCCACGAAACCTACGTCCACGCCTCCAGCATCGGCCAGAAGGAAATCGACGAGGCGCCGCCGACCACCAGGGTCGAAGGCAACGAAGTAGTCACCGCGCGGCATATGGAAAACATCATGGCCCCGCCGTTCTGGCGCATGGCCCTGCGCGGCAACGGCCTGGCCGACGATGTGCCGGTGGACCGCTGGCAGATCTGCCGCTTCACCCCGCCCAGCCATGTGCTGATCGAAGTCGGCGTGGCCCATGCCGGCCAAGGCGGCTATGACGCGCCGGCGCACTCCAAGGCGTCGAGCATAGTGGTGGATTTCATCACCCCGGAAAGCGACACCTCGATCTGGTACTTCTGGGGCATGGCGCGCAACTTCAACCCGAAGGACGAGGCGCTGACCGCGAACATTCGCGAAGGCCAGGGCAAGATTTTCAGCGAAGACCTGGAGATGCTCGAACGCCAGCAACAGAACCTGCTCGCCCATCCCACGCGCAACCTGCTCAAGCTGAATATCGACGCCGGCGGCGTGCAGTCGCGGCGGGTGCTGGAGCGCCTGATCGCCCAGGAACGCGCCGGCGAAGCGCAGCTGATCGCCACGGCCACGGCCTGATCCTGCGCGGCATTTCACCGGTGCCGCGCCCTGCCCTTTACCCAGCCTTTTACCCAACAAAAGAAACAGAAGTGACCGCCACGGGCGGCAGCACTCGGAGGACCGACGATGATCGATGTGGTGGTGGTATCCCGTAATGACGAAGCCCAGGACATCTGCAGCTACGAGCTGGCCAGTGCCGATGACAGCCCGCTGCCGGCCTTCAGCGCCGGCGCGCATATCGATGTGCACCTGCCCGGCGGCTTGATCCGCCAATACTCCCTGTGCAACCACCCCGAAGAACGCCATCGCTACCTGATCGGCGTGCTCAAGGACCCGGCCTCACGGGGCGGCTCGCTGGCCATGCACGAGCAGATCCACCCCGGCACACGGCTGACTATCAGCGAACCGCGCAATCTGTTTCCGTTGGCCCACGAAGCCCGGCGCAGCCTGCTGTTCGCCGGCGGCATCGGCATCACCCCGATCCTGTGCATGGCCGAACGCCTGGCCCACAGCGGCGCGGATTTCGAGCTGCACTACTGCGCCCGTTCGCGGGAGCGCGCAGCCTTTGTCCAGCGTCTATGCAGCTCGTCTTTTGCCGACCGGGTGTTCCTGCATTTCGACCAGGAACCCGAGACGGCGCTGGACGCAGCCAAGGTCCTGGCCACGCCGCGCAACGATGTTCATGTCTATGTGTGTGGCCCCGGCGGCTTTATGCAGCACGTGCTGGACACGGCCAAGGCTGCGGGCTGGCAGGAGCCCTGCCTGCATCGCGAGTACTTCGCCGCCGCCCCCGTCGACACCCGCGCCGATGGCAGTTTCTCGGTCAAGGTCGCCAGCAGCGGCCAGGTCTTTGCGGTGCCCGCGGACAAGAGCGTGGTGCAGGTCCTCGAGAGCCATGGCATCGAGATTGCCATGTCCTGCGAGCAAGGGATTTGCGGCACCTGCCTGACCCGGGTGCTGGAGGGGGTGCCGGAGCACCGCGACCTGTTCCTCACCGAGGACGAACAGGCGCGCAACGACCAGTTCACCCCCTGCTGCTCGCGCTCGAAAACGCCGCTGCTGGTGCTGGATATCTGAAGGGATTCAGGCGGGGCGGAGAATCACCTTCATCCGCTCGTCCGCCGCCGCGCTGCTGAAGATTTCCGCATAGCGCAGGGTAGCGTTGGCGTGCTCACGCATGATCGCCTCGGCCCGCGCGCCCTGGCGATTGACCAGGGCATCGAACACCGAATGGTGCTGCATATGGGCGTAGTTGAAGCGCCGGTATTCGCGGGCCATGTCCTGGCGATCCACCGCCAGCGCGGTCACCGAGGCGAACGGCAGATGATCGTTGCGTGCCAGGGCATCGGCGATCGCCGGGTTGTGGCTGCCTTCGACAATCACCTGGTGAAAACGCATGTTGAGGTCGTGATAGACCTCCAGGTCGTCCTCGGTCACATAACCCTTGGCGAACAACTGGTCGCCCTGGGCCAGGCACAACTCAAGGGCCGCCCGCGCCTCCTGCGACAAACCGCGCTCGGCAGTCTGACGCGCCGCCAGCCCCTCGAGCACCCCCCGCACCTCGACCGCGCCGGCGATGTCCTCGGCACTCACCGAGCGCACCTGGAACCCACGCCCGCCAAACCGCACCAGCAGGCCTTCCTGCTCCAGGGTACGAAACGCCATGCGCACCGGCATCCGCGACACCCCGAACAGCTCCGCCGTGGGGATCTCCATCAACCGCTCCCCCGCCGCCAGCTCGCCCGAGGCGATCATCTTGCGCAGCGCGACCAGCACCAATTGACCGGGCTTACTCATCCAGGCAACTTCCAGAAAACGTGGGCCGCCATAGTACCGCAAGCCTTGCGTTGGCGGCATGCCGATACCGGCGTGGCGACCTCACGAACACCATCGCGGGCAAGCCTCGCTCCTACAGAAGCCTGCAAACGTGCCTGCCATGACATGTACGCCATCAAAACGGCAGCGCCAAAACAGACATCATCGTGGACAATCGAGCGTCGACCGGCCGCGCCTACCCGCGACGGAGCTGGAAGGTTCAGAACGACAACGGATAGCTGACAATCACCCGAGTCTGATCAAAGTCGCTGTTAAAGCTGCGCCGATTGGTAGCGTTATTCACCCGCACACTGAGATTCTTCAGACTCCCACTCTGAAAGGTATACCCCACCTCCGTATCCCGCTCCCACTCCTTGCCATTGCTCCCGACCTTGGTCGTGGCATTCTCGCCATGCCCATAGCGCACCATGGCCAACAACCCCGGCACGCCCATGGCGGCAAAGTTGTAGTCATAACGCACCTGCCAGGAACGCTCGTCGGCATTGCTGAAGTTGCCGTTGAACATGTCGTTGCCCAGGGTCCGGCCGCTGCTGCCATACACCGACATCCACGGACTGTCGCCACTGACCTTCTGCAAGCCCAGGTACAGGGTATGCCCGGCGGTTGAAGCCGAGAGCAAGGCATAGGCAGTGCGGCTCCGGATCTCGCCGATGCGCGCCTGGCCGTCATCCTTGTCGATGAAATAACCGAGGTTCGCCCCCAGCACCCAGTCGCCCACCGGCTGCTTGTGCAGCAGGTTGAAGTAGCTTTGCTGATAGATGTCTTCCAGCTGCGCATGCCAGGCACCGACCAGCGTGCGCTGCTGGTTGAAGCGGTACTCGGCGCCGGCATAGGTGAAGCCGCCAGAGGTCACCCCGGGCGCGGCCCAGGCCGAGAGGTCCTGCATGTCCGAGGAGTTGCGCAGGCTCACCGAACGGTACTGCCCGGCCTGCAACCCCAGCCCGGCGATTTCCCGCGAATCGAGCATCGCCCCGCGGAAGGTCTGCGGCAGCAGCCGGCCGTCGTCGTAGCGCAGCAGCGGAATGTCCGGCAGCAACTCGCCAACCTTCAATTCAGTGGCGGAAATACTCATTTTCGCCGCCACGCCGGCGCGGCCGTAGTTGTCCGCCGCGTGCCCGTCGTCGTGCACTGGCAAGAGCTCCGAACCACTGGTGCCGCGCCCGCTGTCGAGCTTGACGCCAAACATGGCGATGCCGTCCAGGCCGAACCCGACGACGCCCGGGGTGTAGCCGGAATTGAACTTGAGGATAAAACCCTGGGCCCATTCCTCGACCTTGCTCTTGGCCGCCCCCGGGTCGCGAAAGTCCCGATTGAAGTAATAGTTGCGCAGCACCAGGTCAGTCTTGGCGTCGTCGAAAAAGCCGCCTTCTTCGGCCCAGGCCGGCAGGCCCGTGCCCAGTGCCAATGAAGCCGCGGCCAGCGAACGCGCGAGGATGCAGTGAGGGGTGTTCATTATTATTGTTCTCCGCTTTGCATAGGCGCAGCCGTTCCCCGACAGGCCGCTCCAGGCCCGCCTCCTATCGGCTGCAAGAATGCCCGGCCTTGTTCAGGGGCCGGGCGAGATCGTCAGCTCAACGCATCAGAAGGGATAACGACGCGCCGAGTGCTGCACGCTGATCCAGTGATCGCGAGTGAATTCGTCGATCGCCCAGTCGCCGTTGAAGCGCCCGAGCCCCGAGTTCTTTTCCCCACCGAAGGGCGCGTTGGCCTCGTCGTTCACCGGGATATCGTTGATATGGGTCATGCCCGCGCGAATCTGTCGGGCGAAGTTCACCCCACGCTCCAGGTTGCGACTGAACACCGCGCTGGACAGGCCGAATTCGCTGGCGTTGGCCAGCTCCAGGGCATGGGTCTCGTCCCGCGCGCGCAGCAGGCCCACCAGCGGGCCGAAGATTTCATTGCGCGCCAGATCCATGTCGACTGTGACCTCGCCGTAGACATGGGGCGCCAGCAGGTTGCCCTGGGCCCCGCCCTCGTAGAGCGGCTCGGCGCCTTCGCGGCGGGCCAGTTCGATCTTCTCGCGCAGGCCTTGCAACTGCCGCTCATTGATCACCGGGCCGATGACCGTCTCGATCGATTGCGGATCGCCGACCTTGAGGCCCTTGACCCGCTCGACGAAGCGCGCGGCGAAGGCGTCGTAGAGGCTATCGTCGACAATGATCCGGTTGACCGCCATGCAGATCTGCCCCTGGTGCAGGAACTTGCCGAACACCGCTGCGCTCACCGCCTGTTCGAGGTCGGCGTCGGCCAGGACCACGAACGGGCTGTTGCCGCCCAGTTCCAGGGCCACATGCTTGAGGTGCGCGCCGCCGCTGGCGATACGGCCGATACCACGACCCACCGGGGTCGAACCGGTGAAGGTGATCAGCGAGGGAATCGGATGTTCGACAAAGGCATCGCCGATCTCGCCGCCCGCCCCCACCACTACGCTGAGCACGCCCGCCGGCAGGCCGGCCTCCTCGAAAATCTTCGCCAGCAGCAGGCCGCCGCACACCGGCGTATCGCTGGCCGGCTTGACCACCACCGCGTTGCCCAAAGCCAGCGCCGGGGCGATGGAGCGCTGGGTCAGGTGCAGCGGGAAGTTCCACGGGCTGATGACCCCGACCACCCCCAGGGCACTGCGATAGACCCGGCTCTCCTTGCCCGGCACATCGGACTCGAGAATGCGCCCGTGAACCCGCGCCGGGAACGACGCCGACTCCAGGGCGATGGCCCGCGCCGCGCCCCACTCCAGCTGCGCCTTGAGCCGGGTGCTGCCGGACTCGCGAATGATCCAGTCGACGATTTCCTCGCGGCGCCGGTCGAACACCGCCACCACCTGATGCAGCACCGCCGCCCGCGTCGACGGCCCGAGCGCCGCCCATTGCGGCTGCACTTCGGCGGCCTTGGCATAGGCGGCATCCAGGTCCGCGCGGTTGGCCTGGGCCACTTCCAGCAACAGCGCACCATCGAACGGGTTGCTCACCGCCAGGGTTTTGCCGGCGGCGCCGGCGCGCCATTCCCCGGCGATGGGTTGCAGGTGCAGATCGCTGTAGACAGCTGGGGACTCACTCATGACAAAGCTCCTCGAAGGCAGGACTCACAGGAAAGAGGGGCTCGCGACTCAGGGCGTCGAACCGGGTTTGCAGGGTTATTCATGACCGCCTCCGGTGGCCGCCCGAGCCTCGATCAGGCGCAGCAGCCCCAGCAGGGTTTCGGTGTACGGCACGGCGATGCCGGCCTGGCGCGCCCTGGCCAGGACCTCGCCATTGATCGCGCCGATTTCCGTGGGCCGTCCGGCCAGCACGTCTTGCAGCATCGACGGCTTGTGCGTCCGGTGGTGGGCGATGGCATAGGCCACCGTCTCCAGGCAGCGCTGCGCATCCGTTGCCACCCCCACCGACTGCGCGACGCTGAGCACCTCCAGCACGATGGCCCGGGCCAGCGCCACGCCTTCCGGCG
Source organism: Pseudomonas sp. GW531-T4 (assembly GCF_017349615.1). Lineage (NCBI taxonomy): Bacteria > Pseudomonadati > Pseudomonadota > Gammaproteobacteria > Pseudomonadales > Pseudomonadaceae > Pseudomonas > Pseudomonas sp. GW531-T4. Next base: position 94,160 of record NZ_JACMZT010000020.1, on the reverse strand, counting down.
CGGCATCCAGTTGCCCCACCGTGCAGCCGGTGACGGCGCACAGGCTGTTCAAGGCCGCGTTGAACGCCACCTTCTCCCAGATCGAGGTCCAGACCTGCGGGTCCACCGCGCATTGCAGCCCCGCCGCCTCCAGCACCGCGGCCACCTGGTTGCTGGCCTGGCGTTCGACACCCTCCAGCGACATCAGCCGGACCACGCCCTGGCCATGGGAGCGGACATGGCCAGGCCCGGCCATGTCGGCGGGCCAGGTGGTCATGCCGATCATCACCCGCTGCGGGGCGACATGGCGGCACAGCGCTTCGGCGTTGCCCAGGCCGTTCTGCAAAGTCAGCACCCGCGTGTGCTCGCCGATATGGCCGGCAATGCTGCGCAGCGCACTGTCGGTGTGCTGGGCCTTGGTGAAGACCAGCAGCAGGTCAGGCTGGCCCGTTACCTGCTCTGGCCGGCAGGCGCTCAGGCCGCCGATGCGTCGGTCGCCGCTGTCGGTCTCCAGGCGCAATCCCTGGCGGCGGATCGCCTCCAGGTGCGCGTCGTTGATGTCCAGCAGCGTGACCTGCTGCCCGCTTTCCGCCAGCAGGCCGCCAAACAGCGAGCCCATGGCGCCTGCTCCGAGAATGCTGATGTTCATCGAACCTCCTTATGGCTGTGAGGGTTGATCGGCAAGGTGCTGCTTGTCGGCCCGGGCTGATCCAGGCACCCGCCGGGGAATATGGCGGCGCACCAGCACCAGGGCGATCAGCGCCAAGACCATCACCGTTCCGAGCAACGTCAGGTAAGCGTGGGCGCCGCCCTGGGTGATCACCGTGGCGCCGACGAAGGCGCTGAGGATCGCGCCCATGCGCCCGAAGGCCAGGGCCGATGCGGTGCCGGTGGCGCGCACGGCGGTGGGATAAATGAAGGCGCACAGCGCATAGAGGGTGGACTGCACGGCGTTGACGAACAGGCCATGTACACCAAAGCCGAAGATCAGCAGGCTGGTGTTCTGGTCGACGTCCACCGCCTGCATGGCGAAGGCGCTGGCTGCGCCGCCGGCGCAGCAGATCAGCAGCGGCCAGAACGAACCCCAGCGGGTCATGGCGACCGCACAGACCAGCGCGCCGATCACCCCGCCCAGGTTGTAGGCGGTAAGGCCCGAACTGGCCAGCGCCAGCGGCAAGCCTTCGGCCAGGAGCATGGTCGGCAGCCAGCTGAAGGCGCTGTAGACGGCGGTCAGGCACATGAAGAACGCCACCCAGACCGCCACCGTATCGCGCCCGTAGCCGGGGGCGAACAAGGCACGGAAGCCGCCCTGCTGCTCGCTCTTCTGCTCCAGCGCATCGGTGTAGCGCACGCCCTCGGGCATGGGTCGGCCCATGCGTCCCAGCAGCGCGGTCAACTCGCCCCAACGCTGCGGCCGGCGCGCCAGGAAACGCGGCGACTCCGGCAAGGTCGCCAGCAGCAACAGGCCCAGCACGATGGGCAGGCTACCGCCGATAAAGAACAGCGTGCGCCAGCCATACAGCGGCAGTACGTGGGAGGCGAACAGCCCCGCCAGCATCCCGCCCAGGGGCACACAGACGATGGTCGCCGTGACCGCCAGGGTGCGGCGGCGCGCCGGGGTGAATTCGGCGGTCATGGTGGTGGCGCTGGGCAAGGCACCACCGATGCCCAGCCCGGCGATAAAGCGCAGCGCCGCCACGGTCAGCGCATCCGGCGAGAGGCCGATGGCGCAGGTCGCGGTACCGAACAGGATCACGCTGGCGATGACCGCCATGCGCCGGCCGAAACGGTCGGCGAACAGCCCGGCGCAGGCACTGCCGATGCCCATGCCGATCAGCCCGGCGGCCACCGCGGGGGCGAAGGCCTCGCGGGTGATCCCCCATTCCTTGATCATCAGCGGTATGGCGAAACCGATGAGCTGACCGTCGAAACCGTCCATCACGATCGACAGCGCGGCCAGCAACACCACGATCTTCTGCATCCCGGTGTAGGGCCCGTCATCGAGCAAGGTGCCGATATCGGCACTGCCGGCAACAGGCCGCGATTGCCGGGGCGTCCCCTCCATCACTTCACTGACCGAAGTCGTGTTCATAGCCACCTCTTTTTATTGTTGTGGTGAGTGTGCGCAAGGCGCGGTTGGCATTGCCGGGCCTGCAGCCCGGCGCAAGCTCAGTCCTTGAGAATCAGGGTTCGATGGTCAGGGTCGGCACCTCGATCAATACCGGGCGATTGCCGGCCAGGGCCGCGCTGAAGGCGGCGGCGAACTCGGCGCCGGTGGCGGCATGCTGCGCCTGCACGCCGTAGCCCCGGGCGATGGCGCAGAAGTCCAGGCCCGGCACGTCCAGCCCCGGCGCATCGCTGACCTGCAGCACATCGGCGAACCAGCGCAGCGCGCCGTAGGTGCCGTTCTTGAGGATGATGAACACCACCGGGATGCCGTACTGCGCGGCGGTCCACAGCGCGGTGATGCCGTAGTTGGCCGAGCCGTCGCCGATGATCGCCACCACCCGCCGCCCGGGCGTCGCCAGTTGCACGCCGACCGCGGCCGGCAAGCCGAAGCCGAGACCGCCGGCGGCGGGAAAGAAGTAACTGCCGGGCTCGCTCATCTCCACCCGCTGCCAGAACGCGCCGACGGTAGAGGTGGATTCCTTGACGTAGATCGCGTCCCGCGGCGCCAGCTGGTCGATCAGGTCGAACACCGTTTCCGGGCGCAGCAGGCCGCCCTCCTCGCGCACCGGCGCCGGCAGCGGCAAGGCACTCGGCAGCGGCCGCTCGCTCTGTGGCAGCACGTTGACCAGGGCTTCGAGGGTCAGGGCGATGTCGCCCACCAGCGCATCACCCATGGGCGCCCGCGCCGCCTCGCCCGGATCGCAAGTCAGGTGCACCAGTTCACAGTTCGCCGGCAGGTAATCGCCCGGGGCGTATTGGTGGTAGCGGAACACCGGGGCGCCCACCACCAGGATCAGATCGTGCTCGGCCAGGCAGCGGCTGATCCCGGCGATGGCCGCCGGCAGCACGCCACGGAAACACGGATGACGGGTGGGGAACGGGCAACGCGAAGCGGAAGGCGCGACCCAGGCCGGCATCCGCAGTTTTTCCGCCAGCTGCACCGCCAGGCCGTTGCTGCCACTGCCGTCGACATCCGGGCCGAGCACCAGCACCGGGCTACGTGCCGCCGCCAGGCGCTCGGCCAGCGCTTGCAGTTGCGCCGCCGAAGGCAGGCCGGCGTTGGCCACCTGGCGCCGCGCCAGATGCTCGACCCCGGCCGGCGCCGCGCAGGCCCAGTCGTCATAGGGAATCGACACATACACCGGCCCGCGTGGCGCCAGGCTGGCCATATGGATCGCCTGGCTCAGGGTGCGCGGCACGTCCTGGGCCGAGGCCGGCTCGTGGCTCCACTTGACCAGGGGCTTGGGCAGTTGCGCCGCATCGACGTTGGCCAGCATCGCTTCCACGCCGACCATCGAGCGCACCTGCTGCCCGGCGGTGATCACCAGCGGGCTGTGGGAGTACCAGGCATTGGTCAGCGCGCCCATGCCGTTGCCGGTACCGGCGGCGGCATGCAGGTTGACGAAGGTCGGCTTGCCAGTGGCCAGGGCATAACCGTCGGCCATGCCGACCACCGCGCCTTCGTGCAGGCCGAGGATGTAGCGGAAGTCCTCGGGAAACCCCTTGAGAAACGGCAGCTCGTTGGAGCCAGGATTGCCGAAGATGGTGGTCAGGCCTTGCTCGCGAAGAATCTCGTAGGACGCAGAGTGAACGGTTTTCATAAGGACCCTTGTTATTGGATTTCGGGTTACTCTTGCAGCCGCTACAAAATTGATCAAATCGATACTATCTCTATCAAAAATAAGACCTGTCTATATCCCAGGGGCACCATGAGCCACATCGATCTGAACCTGATCCGCACCTTCGTCACCCTCTACGAAGCCCGCAGCGTGACCCTGGCCGCCGAGCGCCTGTTCGTCACCCAGCCCTCGGTCAGCTATGGCCTGGCGCGCCTGCGCGAGCTGTTCGACGACGCCCTGTTCAGCCGCACCCGCGACGGCATCCAGCCAACCTTTGTCGCCGAGCAGTTGTATGGCCCCTTGCGCGAATCCCTGACCCGCATCGAAAGCACCGTGCAGGGCTGTCGCCACTTCGACCCGGCGAGCACCGAGCGGCGCTTTCGCATCGCCCTCTCCGACCTCGGCGAAATCGGCTTTCTGCCGCTGATCCTCGCGCGCTTGAACCAGGACGCGCCGCTGGCCGAAGTCGAGGTCCTGCCGCTGCAGGTGGACCAGGTCGACGAGTGGCTGGCCAGCGGCAAGGTCGATGCCGCGATCTGCCGCCAGCCGGTCCCCGGCGTCCGCAGCCGAGTGCTGATGCACGAGCGTTATGTGTGCCTGCTCAGCACCGGCCACCCGCGCATCGACCAGCAGTTGAGCCTGGAACAGTTCCTCGCCGAACGGCACGTCGCCGTGACCCGCACCACCGGCCACGGCAATGTCGAAGACGTGCTGAAAAACATGAACGTGGAACGGCGCATCAGCCTGCATGTGCCGCACTTCTCGGTGCTGCCGAAAATCATTCCCGGCACCGACCTGCTGGCGGTGCTGCCGGCGCAGATCGCCCGGCTGTTCATCCATGAAGGCGAGCTGAAGCTGCTCGAACTGCCGTTCCCGGTGGCCGAGTTCGCCGTGTCCCTGAACTGGCATCCCAACAGCGACAGCTCCGCCGCCCTGCGCTGGTTCTGCGACACCATCGCCGACGCCATCATCAGCGGCCAGGGCCAGAGCCAGGGCTAGACGCCGGCCATCGCCGGCTGCGCCCGGGCCCGGGCCGGCTTGAGCAGCAACAGGCAGCCGGCGGCGATCACGAACACGCTGGCAAACACCCCGTACAGATGCAGCGGCTGCCAGCCGCCATCCAGCAGGAAGCCGGCCACGGTCGGCGAAAGGATCGCGCCGATGCGGCCGATACCGATGCCCCAACCAACGCCCGTGGCGCGCACCGAGGCGTCATAGACCATCGGCGACAGCGCATAGAGGCCGGCCACGCAGCCGTTGGAAAACAACCCGATCAGCAGCCCCAGGCCCAGCGCCGCGGCAATCGACGAGGCCGAGCCGACAAACAGCACCAGCAGGCCGGCGGTGATCAGCATGAACAGCGCCAGCACCCGGCCCAGCGGCCAGCGCGAGGCCAGGCCGCCGATCAGCGCCGCGCCGAAGATCCCGCCGACGCTGAGCAGCACCCCGCCGGTGATCCCCTGCTGCGCCGACAGCCCGGCGGCCACCAGCAGTTTCGGGGTCCAGCTCATGACGAAGTAGAAGCCGAACATCACCAGGAAAAACAGCAGCCAGATCAGCAAGGTGGTGCGGCGCATGGCCGGCGCCAGCAACTGGCCGAAACCGCTGGGCGCGCCGGGTTGCCTGGGCACCTCTGGCGGCAACTGTTCAAGCTCGGGCTGCTCCAGGCGCCGGGCCAGGCGATTGACCCGCGCCAGGGCATTGGCCGGGCGGCGGGCAAGCAGGAAGTCCAGGGATTCGGGCAGCCACAGCAGCACCAGGGGAATCACCAGCCAGGTCACCGCACCGCCGAACAGGAACACCGAGCGCCAGCCCCAATGGCCCAGCAACCACACCGCCAACAGCCCGCCCAGGGTGGCGCCCAGGGCATAACCGGTGGATTGCAGGCTGACCGCCAGGCCGCGCCAGCGCTTGCTGGAATACTCGCTGGCGATCACGTTGCTGCTGGCCAGAATGCCGCCAATACCGAGTCCGGTCAGGCCGCGCAACAGCGCCAGTTGCAAGGGAGTCTGGCTCAGGGCCGAGAGCAGCATGCCGAGCCCGGACAGCGCCAGGCAGAACAGGATCAGCGGACGCCGGCCGAACCGGTCGGCCCAGGGCGCGATAAACAGCGAACCCGCCGCCATGCCGAACAATCCGGCGCTGAGCAACAGGCCGACCTGCGCCCCGTTCAAGCCCCACTCGGCCGATACCGAGGCCGCGGTGAAAGCCATCACCAGCACGTCGAAACCGTCGATCATGTTCAAGACAATGCAGATGCCGATGGCCAGGCATTGGAAGGCGCTCATCGGGCCGCTGTCCACGCGGCTCTTCAGGTCGAGCGTCATGACCGCACCTCCCCAGCGCATAGCGGCGACAGCGAGAGGGAAAACAGCAGCGTGCACACAGACAGACGGCGGACGGAACCCAGGCAGTTCCGCGCCCTTGATAAGCCATTCATGACGAGACCCTTCTTGTAGTTTTTATCGGGGGACGGTCGGGAGGGACCCGCCATCGCCAGGTGGCTAATCAATCATTCAGTGGATCCATTAACAAGAGCTGAGATTGAACCAATCCCTGGAAAGACGACTGAAATCCATGGAGAAATACTGAGATGCTTTTATTTACTCAATAGAAATCAATCGTTTATTAAAACAATCATCTATCGATTTTTTCGGGCGATTATCGACCAGACTCAGCCGGCACAGACTGTTGATGATCTTGTGGCTGTGTGCGGCTAAAGAATCCCGATTTAGTGGATCCAATAACCTCAACGTTATGTAGGCAACCCGCACAATCCGTCATCTACCGAATGACAGTCCGCCCGAGGTGCGCGACCATGCCCATCGCTGCTCCCAGGCGCATCATCCACTGAAAGGAATCTCCCGCCCCATGACTAGCCGTCCGCTGTTCGCCCTGCTGCTTGCCCTGCCCATGTTGCTGCTTGGCGGTTGCGACCGCCCCATCCGCTGGATGCACCCCGATCCGTCCAAGGAGCTGCTGATCCGGGCCATGACCGAGCTCAACGGCTTTCACGCCTACGACAGTAGCGGTCATGAAGACAACAGCCTGATCACGGGTGTCGAAGCCATGCGATTGCTGGAAGACAGCACGAAAATCACCGAGAAGACCCCGGACTTCATGTTTGTCGAGATCAAGGGCCGGACCCTGACCATCATCGGCTACTCACAGACCTACCGCCCCCGGGGCCAGGACCACCAGACCCCGATGATCTACAGCTATGTCGGCGAGCTGAAGCGGGCACGTTATGCTCTGCCCCATATGGCACCGAACATTGACGACCTGAAGTTCACCTCCAGCCCGCAAGAGAAACTCAAGGTGGCGCTGCTGCCGCTGTCCAGCGGGCGAGTGATCTATCCCGATTTCAATGGCGACCTGAACATCGGCTCCGAAGGTGGCCGCTACAGCCAGATCAGCGCCTTTACCCGCAAGGACTGGGACGTGATCTTCTGACATCCTCGGCCGGGATTGGCGAGTCGCCGCCGCAGTACCAGCCCGGGTGCCGACCAGCTGAACCCCGAACCAGCACCGTTGCCGTTACGCCCTCCTGCATCAGCAGGATGACCTCGTCCTTAGACAACCTGTAACAACTCCGGCTGGCCCCGGCACCGCTTAAATGAGATGGTCCTCGGTTGATTGTTTTGGAGGCATGTCATGACTACATTTCAATTCATCGCAGGCATGGTCTTTTGTCTGGCGGGACTGGGAGTGAGGGCCTACCTGACCGTGCAGCATCCAGGGGAAGAAAAGGCCTGGCGTTCGTCCAGCGTGCGAAAGTCCGCCAAGTAAGCCTTGCCCCCTTCTCTGAATACCGCTGATGGCCTCGCCTGGACCAGGTGGAGGTTCATGGAAAATGCCCGTATCGCGCGATACGGGCATTTTTTTCGGCTCAAGAAATCAGTCATCCCGCCCGATGCTGGCCGGCAACAATGGCAAAATAGCCGCCGTCCATGCCCGAGATCGTCCCTATGCAAAGCACCCCCACCCTCACCGCCCGGGAAATCTGTCAGGTACTCAGGGAACTGGCGCTCGGCACCCGCACCCTGGGTCCATCGAGCCACCGCGTTTTGCTGGCGGACGATAGCTGGCAGGTGCGGCTCGATATCGAAGGCTGGACCCTGACCCTGGTCAACCATGGCCAGACCCTGAGCCATTGCGAGCAATGCCATTCGCCGGATGGCCGGGGCGGGACGCTCGACGCCTGGCAGCGCTACGGCACCGACCCGGTCAAGCTGCTGAGTATCTGGGAACACCAGCAGTTGCAGCGCCTGCTGCAGGCGTTGTGAACAAAGGTTCCTTCCATTACACCCAGGCCAATCCCCCGCCCGTCTGCTTAAGGAGCCGAAACCCGTGTCGTTCATCGGGATAACGGGAATCGGCCATGGCGTTTTTGCCGGGCTTCTATACTCATTTTCGCAGAGGCGCGCACCAGCACAGCGGGCCTCATGAGCGCAGTTCCGCCGTGAACATGAAGTCGCCAGCGGCAAAGGATTGCGAGGGGTGTGGCGCCACACGCGCCACCTGGCCTGATGCTGCAAGGAAGGTGCATTCATGAACACGATTCGACAGGATGTGGCAACACTCGGCTCCGGATGGGACAACAAGGTCCTGCTCAATTACGCGCTGGCCATGCGCGAACTGGACAAACTACCGATCACCAACCGCAACAGCTGGAAATTCCTCGGCGCCATCCACGGCTTCGATCGGCAGTTGTGGGTCGAGGTCAATGTCCTGGGCGATTCCGATCCGGTTCCCAAGGACCTGACCAACTTTACCTACGGCAGCCAGTGCCAGCACGGCAGCTGGTACTTCCTGTCCTGGCACCGCGGTTACCTGGCGGCCTTCGAGGCGATCGTCGCGGCCAAGGTCAAGGAACTGACGGGCGACGACTGGGCGCTTCCGTACTGGAACTACCTCAATAGCAAAAACCCGGATGCGCGGCGGGCCCCGGAGGCGTTCCTGGCGGACACCCTGCCGGACGGCAGCCCCAACCCGCTGAAGAAATACCCTCGCCGGCAGGGCTTTACCACGCTGCGGCCGAACTCCCTCGATGCCTTCAGCCTGGCGGCGATGCAGGAGAACGATTTCCAGGTCGGCAATGACGGCAGCATCGGCTTCGGTGGCGGGGTCACCGGCAATTTCGCCCAGTTCGCCCGCTGGACCGGCGACCTGGAGAACAACCCGCACAACACCGTGCATCGCCTGATCGGCGGTGGCGAAGGCTTCATGGCCGACCCGTACCTCGCCGCCCTGGACCCGATCTTCTGGTTGCACCATTGCAACGTCGACCGACTCTGGGAAGCCTGGATGAACACCCCGGGCAAGACCATGGTCCGTGATCCGCGCTGGCTCGACGGTCCGGCCGACCGCCGTTTCATCATGCCGGCGGTCGGTGGCGGTGACCCTGGCATGAAATTCACCGGCCGCGACACGTTGAAGGATGGCAAATTGCATCCGCGTTATGCCGACTTGAGCATCGGCACGGGCGTGAAACCAGGAGTAGAGGCTGTGACACGGGTCAAGATGGGTGCGCCGGAACAACAGAACATCGAACCGATCGGCGCCAACCGATCGGTGGTCACGGTCGGCGGCTCGCCAGTACGCACCCAGGTCGACCTCGACCGCCAGGCCACCAGCACCGGCATCGCCGCGATGGGCGCGACGGACCTGGGCCAGCCGGTGACCCGGCTCTACCTGGCGCTGGAATCGGTGCGCGGCTCCGCGCCCTCGCCGCAGCTTGCGGTCTACATCAACCTGCCGAAAGACAGCGATCCGCAGCAGCATCCCGAGTGCCATGCCGGCAGCCTGACGCTGTTCGGGCTGAACGTCGCCTCGCGCCCGGACGGTGGGCACGGCGGCAACGGGCTCGGCTATACCATCGACATCACCGACCTGGCCCAGCGCCTGACCGATGCCGGCGACTTCAACCCGGACTATCTGCGGGTGACCCTGGTCCCGGGCGAGCAGGTCTCGGCGGACAAACCGGTGACCGTGGAGCGGATCAGCGTGCTCAAGCGCAGTGGTATCGTCAGCTGAGTAACGCCTCATGCAACCCGGACCGGTCTTGCTCAGCTTCACCCGGGCGCCCTGGCCGTTGCTGTTCGCGACGGCCGGGCTGGGCCTGGCCCTGTGCCTCTACACCGCCGGGCACCGCAGCCTTCCCGCCTTCTGCAGTGCTGTAGGTGGGCTGTCCATCGTCACCAGCTGGCCCACCGCGCTGAAAGCGGAACTGGCGCTGAACCCGGCGCAGCAGATGCTGGCGGACTGGGCCCTGATGCTGCTGGCGATGATGCCGCCCCTGCTGGCGATGCCGCTCCTGCATGTCTGGCACTCCAGCCTGCCGCGCCGGCGCATCCGTGCGGCGCTCGGCTTCCTGCTCGGTTACACGATCTTATGGATGGCCGCCGGGCCGCTGCTGATGGTGCTCGCCTTGCTGCTGCAACTGAGCGTCGCCGGCGCGGCGCTGGCCACGGCCCTGCTGGTTGCCTTGCTGTGGAGTGCCAGCCCGTGGCAACGCGCGGCGCTCAACCGTGGCCACCGCCTGCGCCGGATCGGCCTGTTCGGCTGGGCCGCCGACCGCGATTACCTGGTGTTCGGCGCAACCCACGGGGCCTTGTGCATCGCTTCGTGCTGGGCCTGGATGCTGGTGCCACTGCTGGGCGGGGCCTGGCACATTCCACTGATGCTGGTGGCCGGGGCCATCATGCTGATCGAGCGCCTGGCACCGGGCGATCGGCCGCGCTGGCACTGGCCAGTGATTCTCCCTCGACTCGATCTCTGGCTCCTTATGACGCGCAAGGTGGCGCACGCCCATGACTAGACGGACCTGCCTGACGATCGGCGTGAGCACGCTGACGCCGCTACCCAACCAGACACTGCGTTTCGCCTACCTGGACGGCGCCGTGCTCGCCGCCCGTTCGATCGGCGACTGGGCGTTGCGCTCGGGCTTCGGCGCCGACAACGTCAGGATCGTCGACGACGGCCCCATAGACGGCCAGGGCAATCCGGTCACCCGCGAGCGGGTGCAGCAAGCGGTGGACGAGCTGTTCCCCGCGGGCGCCGAAGTGGTCGAGCAATTGATCCTGGCGTTTTGCGGCCATGGCCTGACCGACGCGAATATCGGCTCGATCTCCTGGCTGTTCAGCGACTCGCTGCGCCAGAAATACCGCGTCCTGGCCGACTCGTTCTACACCGAGTTGCTGCTGCACGGCGTGCAGCGCATCACCCTGATCACCGATGCCTGCCGCGAAGCGCCGAAGAACCTCGACCTGACGCGACTGGATGCGGTGCGCGGGATCGTCGTGCAAGGCACCCAAGTGGAAAACCCCAGGTTCGATCGCCTCGCTGCCTGCCAGGACGGACAGCTGGGTTACATGGTGTCCGAGCCGATGTCCGGCGCTCCGGGCAAATGCGTGTTCTCCGGGGTGATCGCCGATGCGCTGTGGGGCATCGAGCCGACCGCCATCAGCAATGGCCTGATCACCACCGCGACCCTCGGCATGTGCGTGCGCTCGCGCACCACCGAGCGGGCGAAGGAGTATCGCCTCAAGCTCAACCCGCAGTGCCTGGTCGATCCGGAGCCGGCCGTGCTCTACAACACCGCCCAGCCGTTGCCGGGCCCCGCCGGGTTGCAACCCTGGCCGGCCGCGGGCAACGCCGCCACCATGGGGCCGTCCCCGGCGGCCGGCCCGATGGATTCCGCCGAGCATAACCTTGAGCGGGTCCACAGCGACGCGGCCTTTCGCCAGCGCATGCTCGGCGCCGATTTCGGGCTCAAGCAGCACGACCTGGCAGTTCCCGCCGACCAGATGATCAGCATTCCCGATTCCAGCAAAGAGTTGCTGCAAGATCTGGTGGTGCTGCGCCAGCAGAGCCCGCGTTTTCCCGAGAAGAAACAGAAGGTCAAGGCGCTGGTCCAGCGCCTGGAAGCGGATGCCGCCGCCGAGATGCGCCAGTCCGCGGCCACCGAGGTTCGCCGCAGGATGAAACAGATCGGCGACCCCGGCGAGGCCAACCTGATCGTCTACGGCGAGGGCGCGAAGCTCTTGTCCCGCAACCCGATCGAGCGACTGGACAGCACCTCGCTGTTCGAGACGTTCCACGCCCCCAGCGATCCCCAGGGGATGCCGGTCCTGGTGGCGCTGGCCGACGGCACCTTCACGCCGGTGGTGCCTTATGCGGGTCAGTACGCCGTGGTGATGCCCAGCCCCCTCGGCGATATTTTCCAGGCCTACGGAATGCCCAAGGCCCCCGACAGATACCTGGCGATGCTCGGCGCGATCGACGATTTCGCCGCTGGCCGGCTACAGGCCGAAGACATCGACCAGTTCGCCGCCGGCGTGTGCCATAAAAAGCATGCCGACCCCATGCTGGGGGTGATCTGCGCCTACCTGTACCGCGCCGTTGCCGACTACGACAGCATCCGGCGCCTGGCGTATTTCTATGCCGCCCAGGGCCAGCCGGTGCCTTTCGACATCGCCTTGCTCGGGGCCATGCGGGTGACCCGGGAGCCAGACGGCACCCCACAGCTGCAAATACCGGCCGTCAAGGCGCGCGCGCTCCGGCCCAAGGCGGCCAAGGCCCCCGACTATATCCGGCGCGCGACACCCGCGGTGCAGGCCTGGATCGGTGGGCGTTGCCCCTGGCTGGGGCTGGGCTGGGACTATGTCAACGACCCACGGCCGGAATGGGCCGCACTGGTCGAAGGGCTTGCCGAGCATGCCAAGGCGGTGCGGCACAGCGGATCCACGGTGCTGCCAGAAAAGGCTGCCCGCAAGCTGGCAAAAGCCTGGCGCCTGCAGCCATCGGCCCGCGAAGACCTGACGCGACCCGCGGTAGCCCGCCAGGCGCCCGCCAAGGAAACGAACCGCCCCTCGCGGCGGTCTGAACAGTGATGGCATTGAGAATGGGGCAGCGCCACAAAGCCCCGACATTCACAATGGAGGTCTCGTCATGAGCGCCCTGACGATCGAAGGCTGGTGCAAGTCCAGCGATGGGCAAAAATCCATGCCGCTGGGAGAGATCCATTTCTACGTCGATGGTCCCCTGCACCTGCGCCTGGAAGAAGCCGAGGAACGCCTGCAGAAAACCCATGAACAGGAGGCCATGGTCGACGTCGACATGGACACCATGGAGCTGATCATGCCCGAGGGGTACACCCCCCTGTCCGACTGCCGGATGCGCGTCTACCTGCAACACGGCCGCGGCCAGTTCCATCTGGTGGGGCATCGAGCCAGCGATGGCAGCCTGATCTATAGCAATGCGGTGTTGATCGACCAACTGCTGTAGACCCGACATTGCCCTGGCCATACCGCGGAGGCGCCATGCCCTGGCGCCTCCTTGCCATTACCAGAGGCCGGGGAACAAGCGCCAGCGCACCCGTTGGCAATAGTCGGCATAACCGGGCAACTCGGCCTGCAACAGCTGGTCCTCCCATGACGTGCGCAGGACCAGCAGCGCCGCCGCCAGCGCGGCGGGAAGCAGTGCCCAGAACGAAGCCAGCGCCAGCGCCATGCCGAAGAACAGGCACAGCGCGGCGAGATACCCGGGATGCCGCACAAAACGGTAAGGCCCGCTATCGATGACCCGCTGCTGCCGCTCGGACTGGATCCGCACGCCCGGCTCGAAGAACGGATTCACTGCCTGCGCCCAGCCGGTCACTGCGATGCCCGCCAGCACCGCCAGATAACCCGCCAGCACCAGCCAGGCCGGAACAGCCGAGCCCTGCAGCCGCCCGGCATCGAGCGCGGCGACCGGCAGCACGGCCGCCATCGCCGGCAGGATGATCGCCAGCAGTTTTTTGTCCCAGCTTTTGGTGCCCGCCTGGAAGCGGCTGCGCGCGCGGTAGATCACCGGGTTGACCCGGGCGAGCACCAGGGCCGAAACGCCAAAGCCCAGGGTCATGACGGCGAGAAATATCCAGCCGGGCCACCAGGTGATCGTGCCGGCCGGCAGGAAGATCAATCCCAGCAGCGCCAGCGGCAGGCCGATCGCATAGGCGATGGCCGTGCCGCGCGACATCGGGTCCGGATCCCGAGGTGTGGAAGGGGTTTGCATAGCGTTCACCCATAGGCAGAGAGATAAAGCCTGGCCCGGTAAACCTCATGGACAGGCCTGGCCTCTTCGGCCTGCGCCGAACCTGAAGCATAGAACACCGGGTAAACCCCCTGCCCGATCCGGGCCGAGACGCGCAGCTTGCGTTCGGTCGCCCGGCCCTATCGGCAGCTTGGCAACGCGCCTTCGCATCCGTATATTCGAATAACCATATATTCAAGCCAGTGACGCCTGTTTAACCCCATGGCCCAATCCTTCTACCCGGAAGCCCCGATGAAAATCCTCTTCATGTGCACTGCCAACAGCTGCCGCAGCGTTCTTTCCGAAGCCCTGTTCAACCATCTGGCGCCGGCCGCTCATCACGCGGTGAGTTCGGGCAGCTTCCCCAGCGGCACGCTCAACGCCCGCGCCCTGGCCACCCTGGAACAGGCCGGCGTCAGCACCAAAGGCCTGTACAGCAAAGGTTCGGAAGTCTTCGCCGACAACCCGCCCGATATCGTCATCACCGTCTGCGACAAGGCCGGTGGCGAGCCCTGCCCGGTGTATTTCGGCCCGGCGCTGAAAAGCCACTGGGGGCTGGAAGATCCTTCGGAGGTCCAGGGCGATGAGCAGGCGATCCAGGCCGCCTTCGAGCAGACCGTGCAGAAAATCCGCCAGCGCTTCGCCGCCTTCTTCGCCCTGGACCTCGACCACCTTTCGCCCACCGAGCTGAAAAATGCCCTCGACCGCATCGGAGCGCTGTGATGAACGACGACCAGAAGCCCAGCGAAGAACAGCTGTCCGCCCTTGACCTTGAGCTGCTGCAAGCCTTGGCGCCAGAGCATCTGGAAACCCCGGCAACCGCCGCGCACAAACCGCGCATCCTGCTGCTCTACGGCTCCACCCGCGAGCGCTCGTTCAGCCGCCTGCTGACCCGGGAAGCGGCGCGCATTCTCGAATTCCTCGGCGCCGAAACCTACATCTTCGACCCCAGCGGCCTGCCGCTGCCGGACGATGCGCCGGTGGATCACCCCAAGGTCCAGGAACTGCGCGAACGGGTGCTGTGGTCCGAAGGCCAGGTCTGGTGCTCGCCGGAACGCCATGGCGCGATGTCGGCGGTGTTCAAGGCGCAGATCGACTGGATCCCCCTGACCCTCGGCGCGGTACGCCCGACCCAGGGCAAGACCCTGGCGGTGATGCAGGTCTGCGGCGGCTCGCAGTCGTTCAACACGGTCAACCAGCTGCGCGTGCTGGGCCGCTGGATGCGCATGTTCACCATCCCCAACCAGTCCTCGGTGCCCAAGGCCTTTCTCGAATTCGATGACCACGACCGCATGAAGGCCTCGCCCTACTACGACCGGGTGGTGGATGTGATGGAAGAACTGATGAAGTTCACCCTGCTCCTGCGCGGCCGCGCCGACCTGCTGGTGGACCGCTACTCGGAACGCAAGGAAAGCGCCGCGGCGCTGTCCAGCCGGGTCAATCAGCGTTCGATCTAGCTCAGGCAATTCCAGCGCAAGAGACCGAGTGCAGCGCCGGGCATTGCTGGTTAATCTCTGGCGACGCCCATTGCCCAGGACTTTCCATGCCCGATCCGTTGCTTGAGGCCCGCGCCTTTCTGGCCGGGCTCGACCCTGACTGGGCTCGTCATGTCGACGCGGTCGGCCCGTGCCTGCACCAGGCCAAGCCGGCCCGCGAGCCCTGCGAGGCGCTGGTGCGGGCGATTGCCTATCAGCAGCTGCACGCCCGCGCTGGCGATGCGATTCTCGGGCGTTTTCTTGGCTTGTATGGGCAAGGAACCTTCCCCTCTCCCGAACAAATCCTCGCCACCGATTTCGAGCAGTTGCGTGCCTGCGGTTTTTCCGCCGGCAAGATCGCCACCATTCGTGGTATTGCCGAGGCGACCTTGAGCGGTGCGGTGCCGGATTACCAAGCGGCCCGGGCCATGGACGATGAGGCGCTGATCGAGCGCCTGACCAGCCTGCGCGGCATCGGTCGCTGGACCGTGGAGATGCTGCTGATCTACAGCCTGGAACGCCTGGACATCCTGCCCGCCGACGACTTCGGCGTGCGCGAAGGCTACCGCCGCCTGAAGGGCCTGGAGCGGCAGCCGACGCGCAAGCAGATGATCGAGATCGGCCTGTCCTTGCGCCCGCACCGCACGGTGGCGGCCTGGTATCTGTGGCGGGTGCCGGCGCGGTGAACGAGGGTTGATCGCGGCAAGCCTGGCGCCCACAGAAACGTGTCCATCTCGATTCCGCACCACGCCCCCGTAGGAGCGAGGCTTGCCCGCGATGACGATCTCAAGAACAGCATCGCCCCGGAGGCCCTCATCGCCAGCAAGCTTGGCTCCTACAGAGACCATGTACACCCAGCGTTTCAGTTCATCCCCAACCAGTTCGGCAGCGCCAGGGAAATGAACGGCACGTAGGTCACCAGGATCAGGAATGCCAGCAGGATCATCAGCCACGGCAGCGCCGCGCGGATGGTCTGGCCCAGGCTCAGGCCGGTCACCGCCGAGGTGACGAACAGGTTCAGGCCCACCGGCGGATGCACCAGGCCGATCTCCATGTTGACCACCATGACGATGCCCAGGTGGATCGGGTCGATGCCCAGCTTCATGGCGATCGGAAAGAAGATCGGCGCCAGGATCAGCACGATGGCCGAGGGCTCCATGAAGCTGCCCGCCACCAGCAGCACCACGTTGACCATCAGCAGGAAGCCGATGGGCGACAGCCCGGCATCCATGACGAAGGTGGTGATCTGCTGCGGGATCTGCTCGGTGGTCAGCACATGGGCGAAGAGCATGGCGTTGGCGATGATGAACATCAGCATGATCGACAGCCGGCCCGACTCCACCAGCACTTTCGGGCAATCGCGCAGGCGCATGTCCTTGTAGACGAACAGTGCGACGAAGGCCGAATACACCGCCGCCACCGCCGCCGCCTCGGTCGGGGTGAACAGGCCGCTGTAGATGCCGCCGAGGATGATCACCAACAACAGCAGGCCCCAGAAGGCCCGGCGCGCGGTGCTCAGCCATTCGCGGAACGACACCCGCGGTTGCGCCGGCAGCTTCTTGACCCGCGCGACGATGTAGATCACCACCATCAGGATCACGCCCAGCAGCAGCCCCGGGACGACCCCGGCCATGAACAGCTTGCCCACCGAGGTTTCGGTGGCCGCCGAGTACACCACCATCACGATCGACGGCGGGATCAGGATGCCCAGGGTCCCGGCGTTGCAGATGATCCCGGCGCCGAACTCCCGTGGGTAACCGGAACGCACCATGCCGGCCACCGCAATCGAGCCCACCGCCGCCACCGTTGCCGGCGACGAACCGGACAGCGCGGCGAACAGCATGCACGCCAGCACCGCGGCAATCGCCAGGCCGCCACGGATGTGCCCGACGCAGGCGTTGGCGAAATCGATCAGGCGCTGCGCCACGCCGCCGGTGGTCATGAAGGCCCCGGACAGCAGGAAGAACGGGATCGCCAGCAAGGTGTAGGCCTCGGAGGTCTCGAACAGTTTGATCGCCAGGGAACTCAGGGAGTCCGGGCTGAACAGCAGGATCGAGGTGGCGCCGGCGAGTCCCAGGGAAATGGCGATCGGCACGCCGAGGAACATGAAGACGAACAGCATCAGAAACAGGCAGAGAATGGCCATCAGTGCTGATCCTCGTGGTGACTGGCAAGCTTGCTGGCCTCGGCCGCCTCATCGGCCAGGCCCAGGTTGATCTGCCCGCGCATGAGGATGCGCCACATGATTTCCAGGTAGCGGATCAGCACCAGGGCAAAACCGAAGGGCACGATCATCGCGATATGCGACAGGTGAATGCCGAACTGGTCCAGGTCCTCGGCTTCGATGCCGGCCTGGATCAGCGCCATCAGCCACTTGAAGCTGGCGACCATGAACAGCCCGGCGTAGACCATGCAGCACAGGCAGGCGATCACCGCCAGCAGGCGCTGGGCCGGGCGCGAGGCCAGCTTGACCAGCGCGTCCACCCCCAGGTGGCCGGCGGTGCGCACGCCGTAGGAAATCCCGAAGAAGATCAGCCAGCCAAACAGCACCTTGGTCAGCGCCACGCTCCAGACCATCTCCTGGGCCAGCTCCATGAGGAAGTCGCCGATCCCCAGGAACAGCGTGCTGCCCCCTTCCCAGGCATCGCCGATGGCATAGAACAGCGGGTACAGGTTGTTGAGCACCACGTAGACGAAAGTCACCAGCGTCATGGCCGCCAGCAGGAAGGCGATGAACGCCTCTTCAAAATGTTCCCAGAACCGCCTCAGCCTGTGCATTGAGGTTCTCCGCGAAAGTGCCAGTGGAGTGCAGCCCGGTAGCGGCTGCCGATGGGCCGCTGCGAGCGCAGCGGCCGGGATGCAGGGCGTTATTGCGCCTGGTTGGCGGCTTCGGCGGCCTGGATCAGGTCGGCGCCGATATCGCCCTCGAATTTCTTCCACACCGGGCGCATGGCTTCGCGCCACTCGTTACGCTGCTCGGGGGTCAGGGCGACGATTTCGCTGGTCTTGGCATCGATGATCTTCTGCCGGGAGGTCTGGTTCAGGGCTTCGGCCTGCTTGTTCACCTCCACCGAGACCTCGGCCATGATTTTTTCCAGCTCGCCGCGCACATCCG
The DNA here is from genome assembly GCF_017349615.1 of Pseudomonas sp. GW531-T4. NCBI lineage: Bacteria > Pseudomonadati > Pseudomonadota > Gammaproteobacteria > Pseudomonadales > Pseudomonadaceae > Pseudomonas > Pseudomonas sp. GW531-T4. The sequence continues at coordinate 75,729 of NZ_JACMZT010000020.1, read as the reverse complement.
GCGGCAGGCCGGTCCAGAACTTGGCGTTGGTGATCACCATGTAGTCGATCAGGCCGTGGTCGGTCTCGGTGAAGTACTTCTGCACCTCGTGGACCTTCTGGCTTTCATAGTTCGACCAGGTGTTCTCGGTGCCATTGACCACGCCGGTCTGCAGGCCCTGGTAGACCTCGGCGAAGCTCATCTTGCGCGGGTTGGCGCGCACCGCCTTGAACTGCTCCTCCAGCACGCTGGAGGCCTGCACACGGAACTTCAGGCCGCGGGCGTCCTTGGGTTCCACCAGTTTCTTGTTGGCCGACAGCTGCTTGAGGCCGTTGTGCCAATAGGCCAGGCCGAGGATGCCCTTGTCCTGCATGGCGGTCAGCAGTTGCTTGCCCTCGGCGTGCTGGAAACGGTCGACGGCGGCGAGGTTGTCGAAGAGGAATGGCAGGTCGTAGATCTGGATCTTCTTGGTGTACTGCTCGAACTTGGCCAGGGATGGCGCGAGCAACTGCACGTCGCCCAGCAGCAGCGCCTCCATTTCCTTGCCGTCGCCGAACAGCGAGGAGTTCGGGTACACCTCGACCTTGACCCGGCCCGGCAGGCGCTCCTCGGCCAGCTTCTTGAACAACAGGGCGCCCTGGCCCTTGGGGGTGTTTTCCGCCACCACGTGGGCGAACTTGATCACGATAGGGTCGGCAGCCTGCGCGAGACCGGCGCCCAGCAATGCGGCGGCACAGAACAACGCCCGGGAGAGCTTGAACATGGACTTCACCTTCTTATTGTTGTGGTTGATCGCAGAGTGCCTAAGGGCGCGCGTATTGAGAATTTTGAATTTTTGATACCCGCGTTCGCCTCAGCCGAACGCCGCGCGCGCTCGGCAATCCCCCTCTGAAATTCCATTTCCCCTACGCCGGAATCAGCACCTGCCCAGCCTCTTGCAGATTCCTCCTAAATCCATCGCCCGCCATTCCCGGTACGGTTTCCAGCGCCCCTTTCGCCTGAACCAGGACCACCCATGGCCAGCAACGGACCCGGGCCAATGCCCAGCCTTCTTCGGCCCGCCAACCCCAACCAGCACTCTGCTGAACGCTCCGCCGAGACCGAACAACCCAGCTACGGCGAGCAGCTCTGGGCCCAGTACGAGAAATACGCCAAGGAACCTGCGCCACCACCGGCAAAAGCCCAGGTGGCGCTACGTATCGGAGTGTTCTTCGACGGTACCGGGAATAACGCCAGCAACTCGGCCATGGGCCAGATTTGCGGGGCGCAGAATCCTATCGAAGCCAGGGATATCGATGGCAGTTGCAAGCCGTATATGAGGGATCCGGAGAGCAGTTATGGGAATGATGTGAGTAATGTTAAGCGGTTGAGTGATTTGTACTATTCCAACCGGAAAGTCGAAGGTGGAGAAATACAAAATCTAGCCTTTCGCTCAATCTACATCGATGGGATCGGCACACAGGCAGGTGAAAAAGACAGCCTGATCACCTCGGGTACAGGGCGTGGCGACACAGGAATCTCAGGATGCGTGCGGAAAGCATTTCGTGCGATCGAGGAACGTATCCGTGAAGTCCACGAAGATAATCCCGAAAGTGAAATCACTTCGCTGACCTTCGATGCCTTCGGCTTTAGCCGGGGCGCCGCAGCAGCCCGACATTTCGCCAATGAAGTCGTGCGCTGGCTCGGGCCACTCGAGCTGATTCTGCACGACCAGTCCAAAGCCTTCAGCCCTAACTTCAATCGACAGTACGGCCACGATGTCGACATGGGTTTTATCGGCCTGTTCGACACAGTACCGTCGGTTGCCGGCGTGAGTAATCTGGGTAACGTGCGCAGCGCCATTACCCCAGGAATCAAACTGCACCTCGACCGTCGATACTTTCGCTCAGTGGTGCAACTGGTCGCCCGCGACGAGTACCGCGCCAACTTTGCCCTGAGCCGGGTCAAACCCGACCACATGGAAATCACCCTGCCCGGCGCACACTCGGATGTCGGCGGCGGTTATCTGGATGAGGTGCAGGAGTGTGTCCTGGTCAGTCCGATGCAAGCGCTGGAAGTGCCAATCAATACTGACGTGACCCAGACCTCGATTTACCGGGAAGCGGCCCAGACAAGAAAACGCTGGTTGGCCAAGGGCTGGCCCGCACAATGGCTGGAGATCGTCACACCAGAACCGATGTTGCTACCTCAGGATTCACAGGACCGCCTCGGCTTACGACAAAATCGGGTGTATGTCGGTGTACAGCTCAAGAGGCCTATGAGCAACAAGCTGGCGAAGGTGTATCTACGTGTCATGTATGAACTGGCCAAGGAGAACGGTGTGCAGTTCGAGGACATCCCAGAAACAACCGAGTATGCGATTCCATTGGAGCTTCAAAAGCTTTGTGACAGGTTTATCGCTGGTGACTACAGTACGACTCCAGCCGAGGAGACCATGCTCAAGCTGCGTTATATCCATCTCTCGGCCCACTGGAACCACCCGCTTGGCAAACAGGATGGCGGCAGCCTTAAAGTCGTTTATATCAACGCCCCCACGGCAGATGCCGTGCGGGTGCAACATCCTCACGTACCTGACTGGACGCTTTGGTAATGAGAGTATTCATCGCCCTGCTGGGCGCACTGCTGTTGACTGGCTGTCAGGCCAGCGACCCCCTATCCGGAAAAAACGACCCCAAAGATCCCTGGTGGGAGCTTGGCTTCGTCGAGCCGTACTACATGAAGGTCTGGGTCGAGGACAGCGCCGTTGAGGACGTCAACGGCAAACTATTCACTCGTACCGGTGGCGGCTCCGCTGCGGGTGGCGACATGGGTTACGACAAAGAGTGGGCCAGAGGATGGAGTGGTGGAGTTGGAGGCAACGGTAAATCGGTAGTTGGCGCAGACCTTCCCAAGCGAATTTATGTCCGCTGGCAATCCATCGTAGAGCCACAGACTTATCGCGCCTGGGTCGATATCCCGGAAGAAGCCCGAAAAATCATGTGGACCTCGACTAACCGACGCTGCCCGGAGACTCCGCATCAGACTGCCCGCTATATGGCATCAGTCTATTTAGGCCTGGCCCCTGGCGGCATCGTTCAGGTGTGGGTAAGGGATGAATGCCGTCACCCTGTCAAAGTAGCCCGGGCCCAAGCAGAAGTTGAGCCATTAGGACCGGACCAAGGAAAAAACAATGGGCGTTACGCCTATAAGGTCAGCGAGAAGTCCAAACGCTATATAGAGAAATACGGAATTCCCTATGACAGTTGGTAAGCAACTTCCCTTCTGTATATGAAGAGCGCTTTGCTAATAAGCCCTGTCCTCTCATGCGCCTGGCTGGACGCTTTGGTAATGAGAGTATTCATCGCCCTGCTGGGCGCACTGCTGTTGACTGGCTGTCAGGCCAGCGACCCCCTATCCGGAAAAAACGACCCCAAAGATCCTTGGTGGGAGCTTGGCTTCATCGAGCCGTTCTATATGAAAGTTTGGGTTGAAGACAGCGCCGTTGAAGATATCAACGGCAAGCTATTCCGTCGTACTGGCGGCGGTTCCGCTGCGGGTGGAGATATGGGTTACAACAAAGAGTGGGCCAGAGGATGGGGTGGTGGGGGTGGAGGTAGCGCTAAGTCAGTGGTTGGCGCTGACTTGCCCAAGCGCATTTTCGTACGCTGGCAATCGGTCGTAGAGCCACAGGCCTATCGGGCATGGGTGGATATTCCAGAAGAGGCCCGGAAAATCATGACTACCTCGACCAACCGACGCTGCCCGGAAACTCCGCATCAAACTGCTCGCTATATGGCATCGGTCTATTTAGGCCTGGCCCCCGGTGGCATCGTACAAGTCTGGGTCAGAGATGAATGCCGCAACACGGTCAAAGTCGCCCGTGCGCAAGCTGAGATTGAACCGCTGGGACCGCACCTGGGCAAATCAAACGGGCACTATTACCCCCTGTCCGAGAGCTCCAAACGCTACATAGAGAAATATGGCATTCCCTATGGCAGTTGGTAACGCGCCGACCAGGTTGCGGCTGTCACGGGTTCAGCGCCAGCAGTCGCTGCGCTCGCAGCAATACCGGCGCATCGACCATCTGGCCGTCGATCTGGTAGGCGCCAGCGCCGTGGCGGCCGGCGTCCACCACCCGTTGCGCCCAGGCCAGGTCCTCGGCGCTGGGGGCCAGGGCCTGGTGGATCACCGGCACCTGTTTCGGGTGGATGCACAAGGCGCCGCCGAAACCCATTTCGTAGGCGTGGCGGATGGAGTGGCGCAGACCTTGCGGATCGTCGATGGCCGGGTGCACGCCATCCAGCGGCGCGACCAACCCGGCGGCGCGCGAATGCAGGATCAGCGCCAGCCGCGCCTGGTCCAGGGCGAACTGCGCCGCCGCCGAACCGCTGCTGAGGTTGAGGTCCAGCGCTAGGTCCAGGCCGCCGAAAGACAGGCGCTGCACCGCAGGAGCCCGGGCGATTTCCGCCAGGGCCAGTAGCCCGCACGCGCTTTCGATGATCGGCCAGATCTGCTTGCCAGTAGCCGCCACGGTCGCCACCTGGGCGGCACTTTCGACCTTGGGCAGCAGGATGCCGACGACCCCGGCGTGACGCTTGCAGAACGCCAGGTCGGCGGCATGCTCGGCATGTTCCGGGGCATTGATCCGTACCCACAGCCTGACCTGGGGCTGGCTGCTGAGGAACTGCTCGAGGTTGTCCCGGGCCTGGCGCTTGAGCGGCTCTTCCACGGCGTCCTCGAAATCGACGATCACCGCATCGGCGCCGCTGGCCAGGGCCTTGCCGAAACGCTCGGGACGGCTGCCCGGCACGAACAAGGCAGAACGGACAATAGGGTTGGGCATGTTGAATTCCTTGTAATAAATACCAGGTCCACAGACCGTGTTATCGCGCCCCGGACACCAGGCCACGACAGATTTCCTCTTCTGTAGGAGCGAGCGGGCGGCGATCCGACTTGCCCGCGATGAGGCCCGCAAGATCGATGCAACCCCCAAGGGCCCCATCGCCAGCAATCGAGCGTCGACCGGCTGCTCCTACAGAAGCCGTGCAAGCCTGCAGATCTCAGATCACACCATTGGCCTGCAGCTGTTCGATGGCCTCGGTGGACAGGCCCAGTTCGGCGAGGATCGCGCCGCTGTGCTGGCCCAGCGCCGGGACGCCGTCCATGCGCGGCTCGAACGCGGCGTTGCGCGCCGGCGGCAGCAGCGACGGCAGCTTGCCGGCCGGGCTGTCCACCTCGCGCCAGCCGTCGCGGGCCTTGAGTTGCGGGTGCTGCCACACGCCCTGCATATCGTTGACCCGGGCACTGGCGATCTGCGCCTGCTCCAGCCGCTCGATCACCGCCTCCACCGTCAGCCGGGCGAAGCTGTCGACAATGATCTGGCGCAGCGCCTCGCGATTGGCCGAGCGCTTGAAGTTGGCCGAGAAGCGCTCGTCGCCGGCCAGCTCCGGCAACAACAGCACCTTGTCGCAGAACGCCGCCCATTCGCGCTCGTTCTGCAAACCGAGCATCACGGTGCCGCCGTCCCCCGCCGGAAACGGCCCGTAGGGGTAGATGGTCGAGTGCGCCGCGCCGGCCCGGGGCGGTGGCGGCGCGCCGTCGAAGGCGTAGTACATCGGGTAGCCCATCCATTCCACCAGGCTTTCCAGCATGCTCACGTCGATGCGGCTGCCCTGCCCGGTCCTGCCGCGCAGCAACAGCGCCGAAAGAATGCCGCTGTAGGCGTACATGCCGGCAGCGATGTCGGCGATCGAGCAGCCGGCCTTGGCCAGTTGCTCCTCGCCCGGGCCGCCGGTCACCGACAGGAACCCGCCCTCGCTCTGGATCAGCAGGTCATAGGCCTTTTTCTTCTCATAGGGGCCGCCCTCGCCATAACCGGAAATGTCGCAGACGATCAGCCGCGGAAAACGCTGATGCAGCGCCTCGAACGACAGGCCCATGCGCGCCGCCGCGCCCGGCGCGAGGTTCTGCACCAGCACGTCGGCCTGGGCCAGCAGGCTTTGCAGAATGTCGCCGGCGGCGTCCTGCTTGAGGTCCAGGGTCAGGCTTTCCTTGGAGCGGTTGGTCCAGACGAAATGCGAGGCCAGGCCGCGCACGCGCTCGTCGTAGCCGCGGGCAAAATCGCCGCTGCCGGGGCGCTCGACCTTGATCACCCGGGCGCCCAGGTCGGCCAGTTGGCGGGTGCAGAACGGTGCGGCGATGGCGTGTTCCAGGCTGACCACGGTGATGCCGTCCAGCGGCCGGGGTTGTGTTGTATTGAGTGTCATAAAGCGTCCTCGGGGCGGGCTCAGAGCAGTTCGTTCAGTCGCGCGGTGTCGCGCAGGTTCCATACCTGGCGGATCAGGGCCGCGCCCTGCTCCGCCGTGCGTGCGCCGGAGAAGCGCAGCAGGCGCTGGAACTTGTCTTCCAGCTCCGCCCGCGACAGGCCATTGCCCGGATCGCCCTTGGGCTCGTCGATGGCGCCGTGCAAGGTACGACCGTCGTCGGTGCTGACCACTACCCGGCCAAGCCAGCGTTGCGGGTAAGCGCGGTCGACCTCGGGGTCGAGGACCATCGACACCTTGTCGCGAAACGCCGCCACCGCCGGATCGTTCAGCGCCAGCTCATGGAACTCCGGCAGCCCGGCCTTGCCATGCACGGCGATCAGGCCGAGCACGGTGCCCATGGAGAACTTGGCCTGGTGCACGGTCTGCGGCACGCTCACCCGCCCCAGCACATCGATGGCGCCCTGGTGCACGCGGGTTTCCACCCGGGCGATCTGCCCATGGCTCAGGCCTTCGCGCTGCATCAGCGCCAGCAAGGCATCGGCGGCCGGATGGGTATGGCGGCAGGAGGCGTGGAACTTGAACGAGGTCTCCAGCAAGGCCCAACGCGAACCGAGCCGATCGGACAGCCTGCTCGGCTCGGCATCCCAGGACATGCCCGCGGCCATGCCCTGCTCGCCTTCGAGAATATTGCGCGCGCCGGTCAGCCCGTCGCGGGTCAGGTAGGCGGCGAGCAGCCCGTCGGCCGCGGCCTTGGCCGTGTGCAGCTGCTTGGAATCCGCGGCGTCGCGCAAAAACTCCCAGAGCCCGGCAGCCTGGGTCCCGGCACTGCCCAGCAGGTTGATGAATTGCGCCTGGTCGAAGTCCATCAGCTTGCCCACCGCCACCGCCGCGGCGAGGGTGCCGACGGTGGCCGTGGTGTGGAAGATCCGGTAATGGGAACGGCCCATGAACTCGCCGATACGGATCCCCGCCTCGTAGCCGGCCACCGCCGCCAGCAGCAGATCCTGGCCGGACTTGCCCAGGTCCTGGGCCGCCGCCAGGGCCGCCGGGAATACCACGGTGGCCGGGTGCAACACCGAGCTGTTGTGCAGGTCGTCCTGCTCCACCAGATGGGAAGACGCGGCGTTCACCAGGGCAGCGAAATAGGCCGAGCTGCCGCGACCGTTGACCAGGATCCGCGCCGGGCCATCGGCCGGGCCCATATGCCGGGCGTAACGCTCGAACAACGGAATCGGATGCGCGCCCTGGCTGGCCAGGGCGGAACCGAGCCAGTCGAGGAACAGCTCTTCAGTGCGCGCCAGCACGCTGTCGGGCAGCTGCGGGTAACTCAGGCCGGCAAGGAACCCGGCCAAGGCTTGGGTATGGCTCATGCTCGGTTCCTCAGAAGCTGCGCGGCAGTTCGAGCAGGTGCTCGGCGACGTAGGACAGGATCAGGTTGGTGGAGATCGGCGCCACCTGGTACAGGCGGGTCTCGCGGAACTTGCGCTCGACGTCGTATTCGCAGGCGAAACCGAAACCGCCGTGGGTCTGCAGGCAGGCGTTGGCCGCCTCCCAGGAGGCCTTGGCCGCCAGGTACTTGGCCATGTTGGCGCTGGCCCCGGCGTTGCCGCCGCTGTCGTATTCCTCACAGGCGCGCCAGCGCATCAGGTCGGCGGCCTCGATCTCGACATGGGCTTCGGCGATAGGGAACTGCACGCCCTGGTTCTGCCCGATCGGCCGGCCGAACACCACGCGGTCGCGGGCGTACTGGCTGGCCTTCTCGATAAACCAGCGGCCGTCGCCGATGCACTCGGCGGCAATCAGGGTGCGCTCGGCGTTGAGGCCGTCGAGGATGTAGCGGAAACCCTTGCCTTCCTCACCGATCAGGCTGTCGGCGGGGATTTCCAGATTGTCGAAGAACAGCTCGTTGGTCTCGTGGTTGACCATGTTGGCGATCGGCTGCACGGTCAGGCCGTGGCCGATGGCTTCGCGCAGGTCGACCAGGAAGATCGACATGCCCTCGGACTTCTTCTTGACCTCGGCCAGCGGCGTGGTGCGCGCCAGCAGGATCATCAGGTCGGAATGCTGGATGCGCGAGATCCACACCTTCTGCCCATTGATCACGTACTTGTCGCCACGCTTGATCGCGGTGGTCTTGATCTTGGTGGTGTCGGTGCCGGTGGTGGGCTCGGTGACGCCCATCGATTGCAGGCGCAGTTCGCCGCTGGCGAGTTTCGGCAGGTAGAAGCGCTTCTGCGCTTCGCTGCCGTGCCGCAGCAGGGTGAACATGTTGTACATCTGCCCGTGCACGGTGCCGGAGTTGCCGCCGCAGCGGTTCACCTCCTCGAGGATTACCGAGGCTTCGGCCAGGCCCAGGCCGGAGCCGCCGTATTCGGCCGGGATCATCGCCGCCAGCCAGCCGGCGTCGGTCAGGGCCTTGACGAAGCTTTCCGGAAAGCCTTTTTCTTCATCGATCCGGCGCCAGTAGGCGGCATCGAACTCGGCGCACAACGCCCGCACGCCTTCACGGATGGCATTCAATTCTTCATTGCTGCTGGGGTTCATCGAACGGCTCTCCGCCTGTGGTTATTGTTGTGGGATCGGGTCGAACAACACTTCGCCGCGCTGGGCCAGGCCGGCGTCGTTGCCAGCCCAGAGTTCGGCGACGCCGGGGCGGACGATGCGCCCGCCGACCTCGAACGGCTGCGGCGCGATCAACGGCCGCAGGCCGCGATAAGCGAAGCGCCGCAACCGGGCCCCGGGATGGGCGCGGCAGAACGCCCGCAGGCTGAGGGTGGCGATCAGCGGGCCGTGCACCACCAGCCCCGGATACCCTTCGGTCTCGGTGACGTAGGGAAAGTCGTAATGGATGCGATGGCCGTTGAAGGTCACCGCGCTGTAGCGGAACAGCAGGGTCGGGCTGGGCTCGACGGCTTCACGCCAGTCGCCCTGGATCAGTGGCTCACCGCTGCCCTGCTTGGGCGGGCTCGGCTCGCGGTAGACAATGTCCTGTTCCTCGCGAATCGCCAGGCGACCGTCCTGGGAATACTCATGGCGCACCGTGACGAACAGCAGCGCGCCGGTGCGCCCGGTCTTTTCCTCGACATGGCTGATGGTCGACACACAGTCGGCGGCGAAACCGGCGCGCAACGGCTCGAAGAACTCCAGGCGGCCACCGGCCCACATGCGGTTGCGATTGGCTGCCGGCGGCAGGAAGCCGCCACGGGCCGGATGGCCGTCGCCGCCCAGGGCGCTTTCGGCCAACGGCTCCTGGAAAAAGCACCATTGCCACAGCGGCGGCAAGGCCTCGCCATGGGCCGGCGCGGGTTCGCCGAAGGTCGCGGCGATGCGTTTGAGCAGGTTGTCGCTGAGCAGGTCTCGGGCTTGCTGGCTTCGGCCTATCCAGGCGCTGGGGTCGGTCACGCTCATCGGGTCGGGTCCTGTTGCAGTGGTGGTGCGCCCGATCATGCAAGCCGCTGTGCGTTCTGAGAATTTGCATTTCAATAAACCGGCGTTCGGTTATGCTGAACGCCGCTTTGCCCCTCTTCCCTCCCAGGAGCCGCCCATGCATTTCGATCTGGCCGACCTGCGCCTGTTTATCCATATCGCCGAATCGCCGAGCCTGACCCAGGGCGCCAAGCGCGCCTTTCTCTCGCCGGCGGCGGCCAGCGCGCGGATCAAGGCCCTGGAAAGCCAGCTCGAGACCCGCCTGCTGTACCGCGACAGCCGCGGCGTCGAAGTCACTCCGGCGGGCGAGCGCCTGTTACAGCATGCGCGGCTGATCATGCGCCAGGTGGACTACCTGAAAAGCGAGTTCACCCAATACGGCGGCGACTCCACCGGGCATATGCGCATCTTCGCCAACACCACGGCGGTCACCGAATTCCTCCCGGAAATCCTCGCTGGCTTTCTGTCGAAACGCCCGGGGGTCACGGTGGACCTGCAGGAGCGCCTGTCCCGGGACATCGTGCGTGGCGTGCTCGACGGCACCGCCGACATGGGCATCATCGCCGGCCCGGTGGAAGCCAGCGGCCTGCAGGTCCTGCATTTCAGCACCGACCACCTGGTGCTGATCCTGCCGGTCGACCACCCGCTGGCGAAGCAGCCGGCGGTGACCCTGGAGCAGACCCTGGCCTACCAGCACATCGGCCTGCACGAAGGCAGCACCTTGCTGAGTTTTTTGCGCGAACACGTGGAGCGCACCGGCAAGCAGCTGTCGCTGCGGATCCAGGTGTCGAGCTTCGAAGCGGTGTGCCGCATGGTCGAGGCCGGCGTCGGTATCGGCATCATTCCCGAATCGGCCGCCATCCGGCACAGCCGCACCATGCAGTTGGTGACGGTGAAACTCGACGAGGCCTGGGCCATGCGCGAGCGCAGCATCATCGTCCGCGAACTGGAGGCCCTGCCCGGCAGCGTGCGGGCGCTGATCGCCACCTTGATGCCCGAGGCCTGATGGTCGCGGCCAACCTGCCTCCTGGCGCAAAACCCTCCGCGACACCGCGGCGCGTTGACCTGAATCAAGGGCCTGGCGCCTGACAGGTGTGAATGTTCAGGCAATCCTCTGCACCTTCACGGAGACTTGCCCATGACCAGCACCGCCATCCATACGCCTGCCCTGGCCGCCTTCGCTCAACAGAAAGGCGAACACTGGATAGACGCCCTCAACGACGGCAGCCCGGTGCTGATCCGCCCGTTGCGCGCCGAAGACCGCGACCGGGAAAAGGCCTTTATCGAGAACCTCTCGCCAACCACCCGGCACCACCGGTTCCTGGGTGAAGTCAAGGAAGTCGGCGAGGCCCTGCTCAGCCAGCTGATGGACGTCGACGGCAGCGAGCGCGTGGCTTACGTGGCGCTGGTCCACGACAACGGCTCGCTGCGGGAAATCGGCATCAGCCGCTACGCCACCATCGGCGCGGATGCGGACACCTGTGAATTTGCCGTGACCGTGGCCGACGAGTGGCAGCACCAGGGCCTGGACGCCTTGCTCATGCGCCATCTGATCGCCCGGGCCAAGGACCAGGGCTTCAAGCAGATGTACTCCCTGGATTGCCCGGCCAACCACCGCATGCGCGAACTGGCGGCGACCCTGGGTTTCAGTCGCGCCATCGACCCGGACGATGCGACCCAGGTCCGCTACCACCTGGCGCTGTAAGCCAGCCTCAGCCCGCCGCCCCGCCACACTGCGCACAAAACCGCGCACCGGCGGCCAGCGTGCTGCCGCACTGGCGGCACGCGGCGGGCTGCAACGAAGTCCCGCATTGCTGGCAAAACCGCGCCCTGGCCGCATTGTTCGCCCCGCAGTCCGGACACAGCGGGCCGCCCGCAGGCGGCACTGCGCCACCTGCGCGCTGGCCATGCCCGCTGCCATGCCCATTACTGTGGTGCCCACCCTGATAACCGCCATGCCCACGGCCCCGATGGCCGCCCAGCAAACGTTCGAGAAAGCTCATGTCGACCACTCCTGATAAAGAGAGTCGACAGTAAAAAGCCTGAAGTAGCTACAGGGTCAACCCGGCGCCGATCAGCGCCCATGGCGAACGCTCCAGCCGACAGCGGCTAGGCTGACGGTCATAACCCATGGATCGTCGGAGGTCGTCATGCAACTCGAAGGTTCCTGCCATTGCGGCGCTGTCCACTTCAGCCTGAACAGCGCCCACCCCTACCCTTATCAACGCTGCTACTGCTCGATCTGCCGCAAGACCCAGGGCGGCGGTGGGTATGCGATCAACCTCGGCGGCGATGCCGCCAGCCTGAAAGTCCGCGGCCGCCAGCACATCTCGATCTACCACGCGCTGCTCAGGGAACCCGGCAAACGCGCCCGGCGCAGCAGCGCCGAACGGCATTTCTGCAGCCGCTGCGGCTCCGGGTTGTGGCTGTTCAGCCCGCAGTGGCCGGAACTGATCCATCCCTTTGCCTCGGCCATCGACACACCGTTGCCGATACCGCCGGAACACACCCACCTGATGCTCGACTCCAGGGCGCCCTGGGTGGAGATCGACTGGCATCCCCACGACCTGCAATTCGCCCATTACCCCGAGGAATCCATCGCTCAGTGGCATGAGCGCCTGGACCTGCAACGCTAAGCGCCGGGCATTCACAGTCTTTGACAGTTTTCCGACAAAGCTGCCAAAGATTGCCCGCGCCCGCGTCCCTAGCATGAGCGCATCCATTTCCCCACGGGTGCGTCATGTACGGTCGGTTCTTCACGCTCTTCATCGGTGTACTGCTCGGCGGCCTCAGCTGCCAGGGCACGCCGCCCACGGCCCCGACGTCCAGCGTCGAACCGCCGCCTGAAATCGCCACGCCACCCGAGACCGCCCTGCGTGCCGAACCGGCTCCTGTCGTCCCGGCGCGCAAGGTCGCCCAGCGACCGCGCGATGGCCTGGGCAGCTCCTATTCCACCCCCAACGACCATTCCCACACCCTGCTGAGTTTCTAGCCGCCGATGAAGACCTCGATCCGTCCGAAAACCTTGTGCCTGTCCCTTGCTGCGCTGCCTCTGGCTTCGCTGTGCCTGCTGACGTCCAGCGGTCCGCTCTACGCCGCGGACTGGCAATACCAACTACAAGCCGGCGCCGCCAGCCTGCCGCGCTACAGCGGCAGCGACGAACGCACAGTCGCGCCGATCCTGGGCGGCGCAATCGTCAGCCCCTACGGGGTGTTCCTCAATACCGAACAGGGCCTTGGCTGGGGCCATGAATGGGGCGACCTGGCGTTCAGCACCTGGGTCGGCCCCAGCGAAGCACGCAAGGACCGCAAGAGCGGCTACAAGGGTTCGGACCATCTGGCCGGCATGGGCTCGATCAAGTCCCGCGCGCAGTTCGGCGCCCACCTGGGCTACACCCTGGGCGCCGTGGAGCTCGGGGCCACGCTGCAGCATGCGCTGAAGAAGAATGACGACCCGGACACCGGCTCGGCCTACAACCACCTGCAACTGAGCATTGGCAGCACGCTGTATGAAGGCCGCTACGGCCGCCTCGAAGGCAGCCTCAACAGCCAGTTCGGCGACGGCGACTACCTGCGCACCTGGTATGGCGTCAGCACGGCCCAGGCTGGCAAGACCCGTTTTGCAGCCTATCGGCCCAAGGGCGGTTTTCTCAGCCGGGGCGGCGACCTGACCTGGACAGTGCCGGTCAGTGAACAGATGAACGTGTCGACGGTACTGGCGCTGCAGTACCTGGGGCGGGAGGCGGCGGACAGCCCGATTGTCGAGCGGCGGCTGCAGACGTCGTTGGCGACCACGCTGGAGTACAGATTCTAAGCGGCGTTGGTCGTTCTGACGCTATCGCGGAACATCAGGTACAGCACGTTATCGTTCATCGCGGGCAAGCCTCGCTCCTACAGAAGCACGCCATTCTGTAGGAGCGAGCGGGCGGCGATCCGACTTGCCCGCGATCGGTGCGACACGGACCATCAGGTGTTCCGGGTTATTCGACCTGCGCCCAGGTCATGCGAAACGACGCGCCGCCCCACTGCGAATCCGTCACCTCGACCTGGCCGCCGTGGGACTGCGACACCCGCCGCACCAGCGCCAGGCCAAGGCCGAAGCCGCCGGTGCGGCGGTCGCGGCTGGCGTCGAGCCGGGAGAACGGCTCGAAGATTTTCTTGCGCCCCTCCACCGGCACGCCCGGGCCGTCGTCATTGACCTGGACTTCATAACCCTGCCCGACCCGCACCAGGGACACCTCGACGCGCCGCTCGGCGTAGCGAATGGCGTTGCGCAGCAGGTTGATCACCGCCCGCGCCATGAACCGCGGCTCGATGCTGATGCACTCGACCTCGCAGGTGCGGATCAGGATCTGTACCCCCGCCGCTTCCGCCTCCAGGGCGACACTGCCGACCACGCTGTCGAGCCAGCTGTGGGCCTGGATAGTCTCGCGGTTGATCACCGTGGCGCCGTGTTCCAGGCTGGCATAGGTCAGCAGCTCGGAGACCATTTCCTCCAGCTCGCCGAGGTCGGCGTACATGTCGGCGATCAGCTCGCGGTTGTGTTTCGGATCGGACTGCTTGAGCTGGTCGAGTTCGAACGACAGGCGGGCGATGGGCGTGCGCAGCTCATGGGACACCGCGTTGGTCAGCTCGCGCTGATTGGCGATCAGGCCTTCGATGCGGCTGGCCATGCGGTTGAAGTGCTCGGCCAGCTCGCGAATATTCGAGCGCCGCGACAGGTGCAGGCGCGTACTCAGGTCGTTGTCGCCGAACCGTTCGGCCGCCAGCCGCAGTTGCTCCAGATCGCGCCAGTGCGGGCGCACCCAGAAATACAGGACGATGCCCACCAGCGTAGCGAGGAGAAAATAGGCCGCGGTGGTATAGAAGCGGGTCAGCGAGGGCTCTTCCGGCAACTTGATGCTGAGCAATTGCGGGCCCTGGTCGATGCTGGCGATAAACTCGGTGAACGCTTGCCGCACCACCAACTGGTTGGAGGCCAGCAAGGCTTGTTCACGGGCGCTCAGGCCCAGCGCGTCGGCGTTCACCAGGCGCAACTGCAAGCCGTAATGCGGCTGCAACGCCTGCAATTGCCGTTCGCGCTCGGCGCTGTCGAACGGCCGCAACTGTTCCACCAGGCTATAGGCCGGCCCGCGCACCGCATCGCGGTTGTAGGCTTCCAGCGGGTCTTCGAGGATGGCCGTGAAGATGTGATCGACCGCGGTGATCGCCCCGGCAAAACCTATGGCCAGGACAATGTACAAACCCAGAAACAGCCGCAGCATCTAGAGCTCCCACGCGAACGGATTGAACAGATAGCCCTTACCCCAGATGGTCTTGATGCACACCGGCTCGCGAGGGTTGTCCTGGAGTTTGCCGCGCAGCTTGCTGATGTAGACATCGACGCTGCGGTTGAGGCCGTCGAAGGCGATGCCGCGCATGCGGTTGAGGATGTCGTCGCGGGAGAGGATCTTGCCCGCCGAACTGGCCAGCAGCCATAGCAGCTCGAACTCCATGGTGGTCAGCTCGATCGGCTCGCCGGCCAGGCGCACTTCGCGGCAGCTGCGGTCGAGGGTCAGGCGGCCGAATTCCAGCGCGCCGCGCACCGTCGGCTCCGGCAACTGGCGCCGTTGCAGGGCGCGCAGGCGGGCCAGCAGCACCGCCGGCTTGATCGGCTTGATCACGTAGTCGTCGGCGCCGGACTCCAGGCCCAGGATATGGTCCAGGTCGTCTTCCTTGGCGGTGAGGATGACGATGGGCGTGTCCGCCACGTTGCGGATCTCCCGGCACACGTGCAGGCCGCTCTGGCCCGGCAGCATCAGGTCGAGGACGACGATTTTCGGCTTGAACTCGAGAAAGGCCGCCAGCGCCACATCGCCACGATGTACCGTCAGGACCTCGAAACCGTGTTGGGACAGGAAGTGCGCGATCAGCCCGGCGAGCTTCTCGTCATCTTCCACCAGCAATACTTTGCCAAGACCCGGGTTATCCATAAATACCAGTCTGAGTGCGCACAATTGGGGCGCGCATTATAGGCGGCATCGGATAAATCTGAGACCAGGGCAGACAGCAAAAACCGGCCCAGATGGCCGGTTTTCAATGATGTTTCATGCTTTTAAGAGTTTTTTACAATTTGCCCGTAGTTTTATACCGGCGTCGGCCGTTCTACAGAGCAGGCACGCCGCTGTGGAAACGGAACTCGACGTCCGGCGACTCGATCAGCTCACGCTCGGCGGCGCGCACCTTCTCGATCACCTGGGCGATGTCCTTGGCGTCGCCGTACTGATAGGCCAGCTTCAGGTAACCCTGGAAGTGCCGGGCCTCGCTTTTCAGCAGGCCGAAGTAGAACTTGCCCAGTTCTTCGTCCAGGTGCGGCACCAGCGCCTCGAAACGCTCGCAGCTTCGGGCCTCGATAAAGGCGCCGACCACCAGGGTGTCCACCAGCTTCACCGGTTCGTGGCTGCGCACCACCTTGCGCAGGCCCGAGGCATAACGCCCGGCCGACAGCTGGCGCAGTTCGATCTTGCGCCGCTTCATCAGGCGCATGACCTGTTCGTGGTGCACCAGTTCTTCCCGGGCCAGGCGCGACATCATGTTGATCAGGTCGACATGGGAGTGGTACTTGGCGATCAGGCTCAGGGCCGTGCTGGCCGCCTTGAATTCGCAGTTCTTGTGGTCGATCAGCAGGGTTTCCTGATCCGCCAGGGCCGCCTGGACCCAGGCATCCGGCGTGCGGCAGCCGAGGAACTCATGGATTTGTGGCAGGTTCATGGCCGTCCGTCCTTTTGGGCAGCCTTGAAGATAAGGTGCTCGCAAGGCAGGACGGTGGCGACTTCAGGGATAGATAACATGGGGCTCACGGCATAAGGGTTCACGGCGAAGGGCGCCGATTATACCGGCCGCGTCGCAGACCACCAGCCGCGGCGCTTGATGTGCGTCAACAGCCACGGCGACGCGCAGCAACTATAGTTGTGCAACGTAGCCTTCATCCCTCTCTGGAGATCCCGACCATGCAAGCCATCCGCAGCATCCTGGTGGTCATCGAGCCCGAGCATTCCGAAAGCCTTGCGCTCAAGCGCGCCAAGCTGATCGCCGGGGTGACCCAGGCCCATCTGCACCTGCTGGTGTGCGACAAGAAACATGAGCATTCGGCGCTGTTGAGCGTGCTCAAGAGCAGCCTGCTGAGCGAGGGCTACAGCGTGACCACCGAGCAGGCCTGGAACGACAGCCTGCACGGCACCATCATCGACGTGCAGCAGGCCGAAGGCTGTGGCCTGGTGATCAAGCAGCACTTTGCCGACAACCCGCTGAAAAAGGCCCTGCTCACCCCCGCCGACTGGAAACTGCTGCGCTACTGCCCAAGCCCGGTGCTGCTGGTGAAAACCGCCAAGCCCTGGACCGGCGGCGTGATCCTGGCGGCCATCGACGTCGGCAATGTCGACGGCGAGCATCGCACCCTGCATGCCACCATCGTCGACCATGGTTTCGACATCGCCAGCCTGGCCAAGGCGCAGCTGCATGTGATCAGCGCCCATCCGTCGCCGATGCTGTCGGCGTCCGACCCGGTGTTCCAGCTCAAGGAAACCATCGAGGCGCGCTACCGCGAGCAGTGCAAGGCGTTCCAGGCCGAATTCGACATCGACGATACCCACCTGCATATAGAAGAAGGCCCGGCGGACGTGCTGATCCCGCACACCGCCCATGAATTGCAGGCGGCGCTGACCATCATTGGCACCGTGGCGCGCACCGGGATTTCCGGGGCGCTGATCGGCAACACCGCGGAAGTGGTGCTCGATGCCCTGGAAAGCGACGTGCTGGTGCTCAAGCCGGAGGTGATCATGGACCACCTGGAAGAGGTGGCCAGCAAGCATTGAGTGATAGGTTTACTGATAGAACGCCATCGCGAGCAAGCTCGCTCCTACAGGTTGCACATACCTTGTAGGAGCGAGCTTGCTCGCGATGCTTTTTTAGCGGTCAGGCGCCAAAGGCGTCCTTGAGAAACCCCGGGGCGATATACCGCTGGTAATGGGCTTCCGACAGGAGGAAAAACTCCCGATCGATGGCATCACGCAACTCCGGCAGTTCCCAGTCGCGAAACTCCGGCAGCAACACCATCCCGTAGGCCTCCAGCTGGTTGATCACCCGCGCCCCGCGGGCGATCAGCTGATAGGCCCAGCAATATTCCGACTGGTGCGGCACGAAGCGGATCTTGCGCTGCTCCAGTTGCTCGCGCAGCCGCTGGGGATCGAAGACTTCCAGCTTGGCCGCCATCACCTGCACCAGCAATTGCTCGAGACGCAGCCACACCGCGTGCTTTTCTTCCTCGTTGTAGCCGTTCCAGTGGATCACTTCATGGTGGAAACGCTTGCAGCCACGGCACACCAGGTCACCGTAGACAGTGGAGCAGAGGCCGACGCAGGGGGTCTTGATCGTCTGATTGGGCATAAGTAGGCAATTGGCGGAAAAAAGCGAAACAGGCCCGCATGTTAGCCCTTTGTCTAACATTGATCACCCCTCAAACTTCAGGGGCTGAGGGTCTATTGGACTTTGGTGGCGGCCGCGACGGCATCCCGCGCCTTGCCTCGCGCACGTTGGCCCAGCAACGCGACTCGCCACCAAAGTCCAATAGACCCTGTCTTACCTTTAATTTTTTTTTGCCGTAGAATCAGCCAGCCTTTTTAGGCGCCAATGTCCGTTAGAAGCTGTTTTCAAAGCGTCACGAGCACAGTCGTTCCTTCAGAGCGGTGTTGGCGATGGGTCTTTCCAGCGGGGAAAGCCCAGCGCCAACCCTCATCAGCTCCCGTTCTGCAGGCGTAAAACTTTGAAAGCAGCTTCTGTAAGGAATTGTCGGTAATTCTGGCTAAGCGACCCAAAACGTCACGCAGCGCATGAGTACGGCAATTTCGGGATGAGCGTCCCGGACACCCATTTGGGACCACTGATGAGGGTAATACTGTGCTTGAAGCCTACCGCAAACATATCGAAGAGCGTGCAGCCCTGGGTATCGTTCCCCAGCCGCTAAACGCCGAACAAACTGCAGGCCTGGTCGAGCTGCTGAAGAATCCCCCCGCTGGCGAAGAAGCCTTCCTCGTTGACCTGATCACCAATCGCGTTCCGCCAGGAGTCGACGAAGCCGCCTATGTAAAGGCCGGTTTCCTCTCCGCGCTGGCCAAAGGCGAAGCCAAATCCCCTCTGCTGGACAAGAAGCGCGCCGTTGAACTGCTGGGCACCATGCAGGGCGGCTACAACATCGTGACCCTGGTCGAGCTGCTGGACGACGCCGAGCTGGCGCCGGTCGCGGCCGCACAGCTCAAGCACACCCTGTTGATGTTCGATGCCTTCCACGACGTCGCGGAAAAAGCCAAGAACGGCAACGTTCACGCCCAAGCCGTACTGCAATCCTGGGCCGACGGCGAGTGGTTCAAGAACCGCCCGGTACTGGCCGACAAGATCAGCCTGCGCGTGTTCAAGGTGACTGGCGAAACCAACACCGACGACCTGTCCCCTGCCCCGGACGCCTGGTCCCGTCCTGACATCCCGCTGCACGCCCTGGCCATGCTGAAAATGGCCCGTGACGGCATCGTTCCGGACCAGCAAGGCGCCATCGGCCCGATGAAACAGATCGAGCAGATGCGCAACGACGGCTTCCCGATCGCCTACGTCGGCGACGTGGTCGGTACCGGTTCGTCCCGTAAATCGGCAACCAACTCCGTACTGTGGTTCTTCGGCGACGACGTTCCTTACGTGCCGAACAAGCGCGCGGGCGGCTTCTGCTTCGGCAGCAAGATCGCACCGATCTTCTACAACACCATGGAAGACGCCGGCGCCCTGCCGATCGAATTCGATGTGTCGAAGATGAACATGGGCGACGTGATCGACCTGTACCCGCACGCCGGTAAAGTCACCAAGCACAACAGCGACGAAGTCCTGGCCACCTTCGAAATGAAGACCCCGGTCCTGCTCGACGAAGTCCGTGCCGGCGGCCGTATCCCGCTGATCATCGGCCGTGGCCTGACCGAGAAGGCGCGCACCGAACTGGGCCTGCCACCTTCGGACCTGTTCAAGAAGCCGGAAGCTCCGGCCGAAAGCACCAAGGGCTTCACCCTGGCGCAGAAAATGGTCGGCAAGGCGTGCGGCGTCAAAGGCGTGCGTCCGGGCACCTACTGCGAACCGAAGATGACCACCGTCGGCTCCCAGGACACCACTGGCCCGATGACCCGTGACGAACTGAAGGACCTGGCTTGCCTGGGCTTCTCCACCGACCTGGTGATGCAGTCGTTCTGCCACACCGCGGCCTATCCGAAGCCGATCGACGTCACCACCCACCACACCCTGCCTGACTTCATCATGACCCGTGGCGGCGTGTCCCTGCGTCCGGGCGACGGCATCATCCACAGCTGGCTGAACCGCATGCTGCTGCCGGACACCGTCGGCACCGGTGGCGACTCCCACACCCGTTTCCCGATCGGCATCTCGTTCCCGGCCGGTTCCGGCCTGGTGGCCTTCGCCGCCGCCACTGGCGTCATGCCGCTGGACATGCCGGAATCGATCCTGGTCCGCTTCAAGGGCAAGCTGCAGCCTGGCGTCACCCTGCGTGACCTGGTCCACGCCATCCCTTACTACGCGATCCAGAAAGGCCTGCTGACCGTCGAGAAGAAAGGCAAGAAGAACGCCTTCTCCGGCCGCATCCTGGAGATCGAAGGTCTGGAAACCCTGACCGTCGAGCAAGCCTTCGAACTGTCCGACGCCTCGGCCGAACGTTCGGCTGCCGGTTGCACCATCAAGCTGTCCAAAGAGTCGATCGCCGAATACCTGCAGTCGAACATCACCCTGCTGCGCTGGATGATCGGCGAAGGCTACGGCGATGCCCGTACCCTGGAACGTCGCGCCCAGGCCATGGAAGCCTGGCTGGCCAACCCTGAGCTGCTGGAAGCCGACAAGGACGCCGAATACGCCGAAGTCATCGAGATCGACCTGGCCGACGTCAAGGAGCCTGTGCTCTGCGCGCCGAACGACCCGGACGACGCTCGCCTGCTCTCCAGCGTGGCTGGCGAGAAGATCGACGAAGTGTTCATTGGTTCCTGCATGACCAACATCGGTCACTTCCGCGCTGCCGGCAAACTGCTGGATCAGGTCAAGGGCCAGCTGCCAACCCGCCTGTGGCTGTCGCCGCCGACCAAGATGGACGCTCACCAGCTGACCGAAGAAGGCTACTACGGCATCTACGGCAAGGCTGGCGCGCGCATGGAAATGCCGGGCTGCTCGCTGTGCATGGGTAACCAGGCACGTGTAGAGCCGAACTCCACCGTGGTTTCGACTTCGACCCGTAACTTCCCGAACCGTCTGGGTGACGGCGCGAACGTCTACCTGGCTTCGGCCGAGCTGGCGTCCGTTGCGTCCATCCTGGGTCGCCTGCCGACCGTCGAGGAATACATGGAATACGCCGGCAAGATCGACAGCATGGCAGCGGACGTGTACCGCTACCTGAGCTTCGACCAGATCGCCGAGTTCCGTGAGGCTGCTGCGAACGCCAAGATTCCGGTGGTTCAAGCCTAACGCTGCAAGGCAATGAAGAACGCCGCGTATCCCACGACGATACGCGGCGTTTTTTTTATCCCGGCGATCGACTCGCTAGTCGCTCTGGCAGCAGAACGCCAGGCGTCTTTGCCTACCAGATCTGGTAGTTGTTAGCCCTCCCCGCCCTTGCTAAAAATCACGCCACTGCCAACGGCACCCGACGCTCGCCCGAACGTCGAACGCTGCCCGCTTGCCACGGCCTTGGGATGACAGCTGTCAACCCGCGCCGATCGCTCAAAGCGCTCACACGACTATAAAAACATCCCGCGCACGACAGCTGGATCTCAGCTGCCGCGGACTCTTTCGCCCCGTCAAAAGCAACAAATGGAGGTGTGCTATGTGGCGTAACCATTGTGTGATCGAGAAAGCGTTCAACGACTACTGTGTGCATGTCGAACAATTGGGCAGCGACCCGCAACGCAAGACGGTGTTGCTGGTCAACGGTGCCATGGCCACCACCACCGCCTTCGCCCGCACCAGCCGCTGCCTGGCCGAACATTTCAATGTGGTGATGTTCGACCTGCCGTTCTCCGGCAACTCGCGGCCACACAACCCGGACCAGCGCCTGGTGACCAAGGACGACGAAGTGGCGATCCTGCTGGCGCTGATCGAGCGTTTCAAGGTCAACCACGTGGTGTCCACCTCCTGGGGCGGCCTGTCGACCCTGCTGGCCCTGACCCACAACCCGGGCACCGTGGAAAGCTCGGTGGTGATGTCCTTCACCCCCCTCCTCAACCCGCCGATGCTCGATTACATAAGCAGCGCCCAGGCCTTGCTGGAGCGGCAGGACAGCGGCGGGATCGGCCACCTGCTCAACGACACCCTGGGCAAGCACCTGCCACCGCGCCTGAAGGCCGCCAACCAGTTGCACATGGCCACCCTGGTGGACGCCGAGCGGCACCAGGTGCGCTTTCATATCGAACAGGCGCTCAGGCTCAACCAGGGCACCTTCGTCCAGCGCCTGGCAGCGATCGACAGCCATGTGCATTTCATCAATGGCGCGTGGGACGAATACACCCCGGCGCAGGACGCCCGGCAGTTCCGCCGTTATGTGCGCGATTGCAGCTTCGCGGTGGTCGAGGGCAGCGGGCACTTTCTCGACCTGGAATCGAGAACCGCCGCCGACGGCGTACATCGCGCCCTGCTCGCCCAGTTGCTGCCCAGCGCCCGCGAGCCGGCCACCGCTGTGGAACCCATGACCCGCCTGCGCTCTGCCTGAAACTGCCCCATCCCCCTGGCCGGAAACAGCCAGAACACTCAAGGAAAAGAGTTATGTGCATGATCGCCAGCGGTTTTGCCGGGGACGTCTTTTGCCCTTATCGGCCTGGCCAGCGCCTTTACGGCACACGGCCAAAGCGCGACATATTGACGCAGGCCAGCCTTGGCCATGAGCCCCCTTGCAGAGTGCCACCGTCCGAATTGCCGGCCCCGCGCCCGGGCGGCCCGATGAAGGACGCCGGATCAGGGCAGTTGCGGGGTTTTCTATGAACTTCATGAATATTGACAGCGTATTGCCCTGGACTAGATTCCCTGACGTGCAAGGAATCAAGGCAAACGCCATGGAGAAACGACAGGATTTCATGCACTGGTGGAACGACCTGCGCATGGAGATGCTCAAGCAACAGGAGAGCGCACAGGTATTCGCGCTGCTGGAACGGGAAGTCCGGTCCCTGGGGTTTGATTTCTACGCTTACGGAGTCAGGCATTCGATCCCCTTCACCCGCCCGAAAATCGATATCTATGGCTCCTATCCGCAAGCCTGGATAGAGCGTTACCAGCAACAGAACTACGCCGCGATCGACCCGACGATCCTCAACGGCCTGCGCTCCACGGAAATGGTGGTCTGGAGCGACGCCTTGTTCGGCAAAGGCTCGGTACTGTGGGGCGAGGCCCGGGAATGGGGTTTGCGGGTGGGCGCCACCTTGCCCATCCACACGCCCGACAGCGCCCTGAGCGTGTTGTCGGTGGCCCGCGAATGCACGGCGATCAGCGCCGTGGAACTGGGCGAAATCCGCCTGCGCCTGCGCTGCATCATCGAACTGGCGACCACGCGCCTCGGCGAACTCGGGCACCCCAGCAGCCAGGTCGAACAGCTGGAGCTGAGCGCGCGCGAGCGGGAAATCCTGCAATGGACGGCCGACGGCAAGAGTTCCGGGGAGATTGCCCTGATCCTGGGCATCTCGGTGAATACCGTGAACTTCCACCTCAAGGTCATCCAGAAGAAATTCGGCGCGGCCAACAAGACCCTGGCCGCCGCCTATGCCGCCGTCCTGGGGCTGATCTGATGCTTCATTCGACGATAAGGATATCGACCCATGATCACTGTGGTTTCACGGCATGAAAGCCAGCTTTCACCGACCCTGCGCGACGACCTCGGCCGCTATCGCCATGCGGTCTTCATCAAGCAATTGGGTTGGCGACTACCCGCCTGCACCCGCGAGTGCGGGCACGAGGTCGATCAGTTCGACCATGCCGACACCCGCTACACCCTGGCGCTGGACAGCGAGGAAAAGATCCACGGCTGCGCCCGCTTGCTGCCGACCACCCAGCCCTATCTGCTGGCGGACGTGTTCGGTTTTCTCTGCGACCGGCCCTTGCCGCGGCAGCACGACACCTGGGAAATCTCGCGTTTCGCCGCCTCGGCCCTGGAAAACGGCAAGCTGCCGATGCGGGTGTTCTGGCACACCCTGCACACCGCCTGGACCCTGGGCGCGAACTCGGTGGTGGCGGTGACCACGCCGGCGCTGGAGCGTTACTTCCTGCGCCATGGCGTGGCGCTGAGCCGGCTCGGCCAGCCGCAACGGGTCAACCGCGACCACTTGCTGGCCCTGGACTTTGCGGCCTACCAGAAAAACGGCCGCGCCGCGCTTTACACGCAGTCAGCGGCCGTGGCTTCGCTGAATCAGGCATTTCTGCGCAGCAACCCACCGCCAACACGCGGTGGGCCGCCGGCGGGTCAGGCGCTCAGGGAGTAGACCAGCGCGGTGATCGCCACCAGGCCGACCAGGGTGACGAACACGTTGGAGGCCTGGCCGCGGTAGCGGGCCATGGCCGGCACCTTGCGGATGGCGTACATCGGCATCAGGAACAGGATGGCCGCGATGATCGGGCCGCCCAGGGTCTCGATCATCCCGAGGATGCTCGGGTTGAGCGTGGCGACTATCCAGCACACCACCAGCATGAAGGCCGCGGTCATGCGGTCCAGGGCCTTGGCGCCCGGGCGGCGGCCGCTTTTCACGATCAGCCCCTTGAGGCCTTCGCTGGCGCCGATGTAATGGCCCAGGAACGACTTGGCGATGGCCACGAACGCGATCAGCGGCGCGGCGAAAGCGATGGTCGGGTTGCTGAAGTGGTTGGCCAGGTACGACAGGATCGACAGGTTCTGCGCCTTGGCTTCGGCCAGTTGGGCCGGCGACAGGGTCAGCACGCAGCTGAAGACGAAGAACAGCACCATCGCCACCATCAGCAGGTGCGCGCGGGAGAGGATCTGCGAGCTGCGCTCTTCGGCGTGTGCGCCATAACGACGCTTCTGGTCCACGGCAAAGGCCGAGATGATCGGCGAATGGTTGAACGAGAACACCATGACCGGGATCGCCAGCCACAGGGTGTGCAGGAACGCCGAAGGTTCAGGCAGGGTGCTGGCGGTGCTGAGGATGCCGCCGTTCCAGTGCGGAACCAGGAACACCGCGAGGAACAGCAAGGCGACGATGAACGGGTAGACCATCAGGCTCATGGCCTTGACGATCACCTGCTCGCCGCAGCGCACCACGGCCAGCAGGCCGAGGATCAGCACCAGCGACAGCACGGCGCGCGGCGGCGGCATGATGTGCAACTGGTGCTCCATGAAGCTGCCCACGGTGTTGGTCAGGGCCACGCTGTAGATCAGCAGGATCGG
Source organism: Pseudomonas sp. GW531-T4 (assembly GCF_017349615.1). Lineage (NCBI taxonomy): Bacteria > Pseudomonadati > Pseudomonadota > Gammaproteobacteria > Pseudomonadales > Pseudomonadaceae > Pseudomonas > Pseudomonas sp. GW531-T4. The sequence continues at coordinate 50,628 of NZ_JACMZT010000020.1, read as the reverse complement.
GAAGATGGCGAAGAAGTACAGCAAGGTGATCAGGGCGCCGGCCTTGATCCCGAAATGCTCTTCCACCACTTCGGTGATGTCCGCGCCGTCACGCCCGGAGAGCACGAAGCGGGTCAGGCCACGGTGGGCGAAGAAGGTCATCGGGAACGCCAGCAGCGCCAGGATCAGCAGCGGCCAGAAGCCGCCCAGGCCGGCGTTGATCGGCAAGAACAGGGTCCCTGCGCCGATGGCGGTGCCGAACAGGCCCAGCATCCAGGTAGTGTCTTGGCGATTCCAGCTCGCGAGGGTCGCTGGGGCTGCCGCTTCAAAGCGTTGATCAACGCTGTTGGCCTGATCATTCATCCGGTGGGATCTCCACATTCCGGTCATTTGCCACTCGGCCAGGACGCGTCGGAATACCCGACAGACAGAGCCCTCGCCGAAACAGGGGCGCGATTGTCCGGGATTACTCGGCAGAAGCAAAGACTTAGCTGAGGAACGGTTTGCCGGTGCAGATGTCTGGAGCGCGGTTTTGCGGGGTCAGGCGCAGCCTTTCATTGATCTGCGGCAAGCGCTGGATTCAGGTCCAGGCCTGGCCTTCGTGCTGGATGTAACGCAGAAGCCAGGGCAAGGCCCTGGCTTCTGGTTGGTTGCAACAAGGCGGTCCGGTTCAAGGTTTGCCCGCCATCGGCAGACGCTAGGCCTGCCCTTGCGTTTCCTCTTCCTTCAACGCCGCCTGCACCAGGGGGTGCAGCACCGCGCCGGGGTGTGTCACCTCCCAGGCGGTCAACTCTCTGCACATGGCCGGCGTCCAGAAGCTTTTCAGGTGCTGGCGCACGCTGCGCACTGCCTGGGCCTTGTCCGGTTCGCTGGCGAAGAACTGGGCAATCTGGTTGGCCATCTTGATCAGGCTTTCGCTGCTCATCGGCGTACCTCGGCTTTCTCGGCATGACGACGTTCCCGCAGCAGGCGCCCCTGTTCATCGCTGAACGCCTGATAGCGTTTCTGCCATTCGGAAGGCTGGTTGACCCGCACCACCTCCACCGCCGTCACCTTGTATTCCGGGCAGTTGGTGGCCCAGTCGGAGTTGTCGGTGGTGATCACGTTGGCGCCCGATTCCGGGAAGTGGAAGGTGGTGTAGACCACCCCCGGCGCCACCCGCTCGCTGACCTTGGCCCGCAACACCGTCTGCCCGGCGCGGCTGCCGATGCCGACCCAGTCGCCATCGACGATGCCGCGGTTCTCGGCGTCGGTCGGGTGGATTTCCAGGCGGTCCTCCTCGTGCCAGGCCACGTTGTCGGTGCGCCGGGTCTGGGCGCCGACGTTGTACTGGCTGAGGATGCGCCCGGTGGTCAGCAGCAACGGGTAGCGGCTGTTGACCTTCTCCTCGGTGGGCACGTAGCCGGTGAGCATGAAGCGGCCCTTGCCGCGCACGAACTCATCGATGTGCATGGTCGGCGTGCCGTCCGGCGCGGCATCGTTGCACGGCCATTGCAGGCTGCCGTGACGGTCCAGCTCGGCGTAGCTGACACGGTGGAAAGTCGGGGTCAGGCGTGCGATCTCATCCATGATCTCCGATGGATGGCTGTACTGCATCTTGTAGCCCAGGGCGTCGGCCAGGGCGATGGTGGCCTCCCAGTCGGCCTTGCCGGCCAGCGGTTCCATGACCTTGCGCACCCGCGAGATGCGGCGTTCGGCGTTGGTGAAGGTGCCGTCCTTCTCGAGGAAGGAGCTGCCCGGCAGGAACACATGGGCGAACTTGGCCGTCTCGTTGAGGAAGATGTCCTGCACCACCACGCACTCCATGGCCGTCAGGGCGGCGGTCACGTGCTGGGTGTTGGGGTCGCTCTGGGCGATGTCCTCGCCCTGGCAATAGAGCGCCTTGAAGGTGCCGTCCAGGGCCGCCTCGAACATGTTGGGGATGCGCAGGCCCGGGTCGGGTTGCAGGGTCACGTTCCAGGCCTGTTCGAACTCGGCGCGCACCGCCTCGTTGGAAATATGCCGATAGCCAGGCAGCTCATGGGGGAAGGAACCCATGTCGCAGGAGCCCTGGACGTTGTTCTGCCCGCGCAGCGGGTTGACCCCGACACCCTCGCGGCCGATGTTGCCGGTGACCATCGCCAGGTTGGCGATGCCCATCACCGAGGTGCTGCCCTGGCTGTGCTCGGTGACGCCCAGGCCGTAGTAGATGGCCGCGTTGCCACCGGTGGCGTACAGCCGCGCGGCCTCGCGGATCTGTTTGGCCGGCACCCCGCAAATCGGCCCCAGGACCTCGGGGGAATTCTCCGCCAGGCTGACGAAATCGCGCCAGCGGGCGAAGTCCGCCGCTTCGCAGCGCTGATCGACGAAAGTCTGGTTGACCAGGCCCTCGGTGACGATCACATGGGCCAATGCGTTGAGCATGGCCACGTTGGTGCCCGGACGCAGCTGCAAATGCAGGTCGGCACGGGCATGGGGCGAATCCACCAGGTCGATGCGCCGCGGGTCGATGACGATCAACCGCGCGCCCTGGCGCAGGCGGCGCTTGAGCTGAGAGCCGAATACCGGGTGCGCGTCGGTGGGGTTGGCGCCCATCACCAGGATGACGTCGGCCTGCATCACCGAGTCGAAACTCTGGGTACCGGCGGACTCGCCCAGCGTCTGCTTGAGGCCGTAGCCGGTGGGCGAATGGCAGACCCGGGCGCAGGTGTCGACGTTGTTGTTGCCGAAGGCGGTGCGCACCAGCTTCTGCACCAGGTACGTCTCTTCGTTGGTGCAACGGCTGGAGGTGATGCCACCGATGGAATCGCGTCCGTATTTCAACTGGATGCGGCGCAACTCGCTGGCCGCGTAGGTGACCGCCTCTTCCCAGCTGACCTCTTGCCACGGATCGCTGATGTGCTTACGGATCATCGGCTTGGTGATGCGGTCCGGGTGGGTGGCGTAGCCCCAGGCGAAGCGCCCTTTGACGCAGGAGTGGCCGTGGTTGGCCTGGCCGTTCTTGTCCGGGACCATGCGCACCAGTTGCTCGCCTTTCATCTCGGCGCGGAAGGAGCAGCCCACGCCACAGTAGGCGCAGGTGGTGATGACGCTGCGCTCGGGCTGGCCGATTTCCACCACGCTCTTTTCCATCAGGGTCGCGGTCGGGCAGGCCTGCACGCAGGCGCCGCAGGACACGCACTCGGAGTCGAGGAAATTGTCGCCGCCGGCCGCCGCCACTCGCGAATCGAAGCCGCGCCCGCTGATCGTCAGGGCGAAGGTGCCCTGGGTTTCCTCGCAGGCGCGCACGCAGCGGTTGCAGACGATGCACTTGCTCGGGTCGTAGTCGAAATAGGGGTTGGAGACGTCCTTCTGTTCGTCCAGGTGGTTGGCGCCCTCGTAGCCGTAGCGCACTTCCCGCAGGCCCACCTGCCCCGCCACCGTCTGCAACTCGCAGTTGCCGTTGGCCGAACACGTCAGGCAGTCCAGCGGGTGGTCGGAGATGTACAGCTCCATCACGTTGCGCCGCAGGCTGGCGAGTTTGGAAGTCTGGGTGTGGACGACCATGCCCTCGGTCACCGGCGTGGTGCAGGAGGCCGGATAGCCGCGCATGCCCTCGATCTCCACCAGGCACATGCGGCAGGAGCCGAAGGCTTCCAGGCTGTCGGTGGCACAGAGTTTGGGGATGGTGGTGCCGAGCAGTGCCGCGGCGCGCATCACCGAAGTGCCGGAAGCCACGCTGATTTCCCGGCCGTCGATGGTCAGGCTGACCTGCACCGCGCTTTCGCGGGCCGGGGTGCCGAGGTCGATATCACTGGTTGGGTCGAAGATATTGATCATTGGTCAGCCTCCGTGGTCGCCAGACCGAAGTCGGCGGGAAAGTGCTTGAGGGCGCTGGCGACAGGGTAGGAAGTCATCCCGCCCAGGGCACAGAGCGAGCCGTATTGCAGGGTGTCGCAGAGGTCTTGCAGCAGCAGCGCCTGTTCCTCGCGGGCCGCGGCGTCGGTGCTGGCGATCAAGCGGTCCACCACCTCTACCCCGCGGGTCGAGCCGATCCGGCACGGCGTGCACTTGCCGCAGGATTCCTCGGCGCAGAACTGCAAGGCGAAACGAGCCATCTGGGCCATGTCCAGGCTGTCGTCGGCGACCACCACGCCACCGTGGCCGAGCATCGCGCCCATGGCGGCGAACGCCTCGTAGTCCAGCGGCGTATCGAACTGCGCGGGGGGCACCCAGGCGCCCAGCGGCCCACCCACTTGCGCCGCCTTCAATGGCCGGCCGCTGGCGGTACCGCCGCCATAACCTTCCACCAGCTCGCGCAGGCTCAGGCCGAAGGCACGTTCGACCAGGCCCGCCTGGCGGACGTTGCCGGCCAGTTGGAACGGCATGGTGCCCAGGGAACGTCCCATGCCGAAGTCGCGATAGAACTGCGCGCCCTTCTCCAGGATGATCGGTACCGAGGCCAGGGTCAGCACGTTGTGCACCAGCGTTGGCAAGCCGAACAGGCCCTGCAGCGCCGGCAGCGGCGGCTTGGCGCGAACCGTGCCGCGCTTGCCTTCGAGGGACTCCAGCAGCGCCGTTTCCTCACCGCAGATGTAGGCCCCGGCCCCCACCCGCACGTCCAGCTCGAAGGGGCGGCCGCTACCGCCCACGTTCGCCCCCAGGTAACCGGCCTCGCGGGCGATGCGCAGGGCCTCGTTCAGGGTGCCGATGGCGTCCGGGTATTCCGAGCGCACGTAGATATAGCCCTGGCTTGCGCCCACGGCGATGCCGGCGATGATCATGCCTTCGATCAGCAGGAAGGGGTCGCCCTCCATCAGCATGCGGTCGGCGAAGGTGCCGGAGTCGCCTTCATCGGCGTTACAGACCACATATTTCTGGGCACCCGCGGCTTCGCGCACGGTGCGCCACTTGATACCCGCCGGAAAGGCCGCGCCACCCCGGCCGCGCAGGCCGGAGTCGAGCACGCTGGCGACCACCTCATCGCCCGCCATCTGGATGGCCCGGGCCAGGCCGCGGAAACCGCCCTGGGCGCGGTAATCGTCCAGGGACAGCGGCTGGGTGATGCCGGCCCGAGCGAACAGCAGGCGCTGCTGGCTCTTCAGATAGGGGATCTCTTCCACCGGCCCCAGGGCCAAGGGATGGCTGACAGGATCTGCCGCCAGGGCGTCGAGCAGGCTCGGTACGTCCTCCGCGGTCAGGGGGCCGAAACCCAGGCGGCCGTCGGCGCTGTCCACTTCCAGCAGCGGCTCCAGCCAATAGAGGCCACGGGAACTGGTGCGGCACAGCTCCAAGGGCAGTTGTCGACGTTCGGCCTCACGCACCAGCGCCACGGCCACCTTGTCCGCGCCCACGGCACGGGCCACCGAATCGCGGGGGATATAGAGCTTCAGCATGCGCCATCCTCCAGGCAGCCACTGACCAGCTGGCGCAGGCGCTCGGGGGTGATCCGGGCGTGCAGCTCGCCGTCCAGTTCCAGGGCCGGCGAACAGGCGCAGGCCCCCAGGCAATAGACGGGACGCAGGTTGATACTGCCGTCGGCGGTGGTGCCATGGTCGTCCAGCAACAGTTGTTCGCGCAGCTGCGCAGCCAGGTGTTCGGCGCCCCGGCTCTGGCAGGACTCGGCCCGGCACAGGCGCAGGGTATGGCGCGCGGGCGGTGTGGTACGGAAATCGTGGTAGAAGCTGATCACGCCGTGCACTTCAGCCAGGCTGAGGTTGAGGGCATGGGCGATCTCGGGGATGGCGGTGTCGGGGATGTACCCACAACCGTCCTGAATGGCGTGGAGAATGGGCAGCAAGGCACCGGGAGTGTCCTTTTCGCGCTCCAATACGCTGTGAATCAAAGGCAGGTGAAGCGTGTCATCAGACATAAACGTACCTCGGCATCTCGAACGCCACCGCCGCATAGCGGCAGCCGTCCGGAGTCTTCGGCTGCAGCGCCCGAGCACGTCACGGAGGCGTGGATCCTCGGTCGCCATTCTTGCTCTCCGGCCAAGTGTCTTGGCGCACCGGGTCCGGGGCATCCTGGAAGCTTGCCCATCACCATAGCCCGGCGATTGCACCCAGGCGACCCATCGTGTCCTGAAAGCGACCTGCTGGTCAGGAGCGCTGACCCGCATCCGCTCAAGACACTCAAGCAAGCTCAGCGTAGCCCACGGGGCCCTTCGATTACCCGCCCGCCCGGCTCGCTGATGCAGCGCTGCAAAAAGCGGCACCAGGCCTTCGGCGCCTTCGCCCGACGGCTGAAAACCGCCAATGCCCGGACACTCAAACCAGCATCCCTCTCGGATTGACAGTGCGCGAACCCCGGCCCCATGATCGGCGCCATGAATCCTTTCCCGCGCCGCCTCACCCGCACTACCACCACGACCGCTTCCGGCGGGTCGTGTGGTCGCTGCATGAGCTGACAACAGCGCAGTCGAACCCAAGGCCCCGCCAGCAATGGACGGGGCCTTTTGTTTCTCCGTCCAGCTGGCTCACAAGGAGAAACACCATGCCGTCACCCCAGGCCCAGCGCCCCGCCCTGCTGATCGTCGACATGCAGGTCGGCCTGTTTCACGGACCAGAGCAGCCCTTCGAGGGGCAGCGCGTGCTCGACAACATCAACCAGTTGATCCACCGCGCCCGGCAGGCCGGCGCGCCGGTGATCGCCGTGCGCCATACCGGCCCGCAAGGTTCGCCCATCGCCGCCGGCAGCGCGCCGTGGCAACTGCTGCCGCAATTGCAGCTCGAAGCCAGCGACCTGCGGCTGGACAAAACCCGCCCCAATTGTTTTGTCGGCACCGGGCTGGCCGAACAGCTGCGGGCCGAGCAGATCGATGAGCTGGTGATTGTCGGCATGAAGACCCAGTACTGCATCGACGCGACCTGCCGCGCCGTCCTGGACCTGGGGTTCGCCGCCGTGCTGGTGGAGGATGCCCATACCTGCATGGACACCCCGGCGCTGCCGGCCCGGGCGATCATCGAGCACCACAACGCGACCCTGGACGGCGCCTTTGTCCGGCGAGTGAAAACTGCTGATATTCGCTTCTGAGCATTCACCCTGAAGGAGTGGTGCCCTCCAGTCCGTTATCGCGGGCAAGCCTCGCTCCTACAGAAGCCATGTCAGGCGCGAGACCGTGATCGCCGCTGCTTCTGTAGGAGCCAAGCTTGCTGGCGATAAGGCACTCGAGAGCGGCGACATTCTCCAGGCCGCAGCCGCGGGAAAAACCCGCGACTGCGCCTTGCCAAAGTGCCCTGCAATCCGCAATCTTGAGCGCTTGAGTGGTTTATCACGGTACAGCAGCTCCAGGAGCTGTACGCCGGTTGTCGTCGATGTGCCGTACGCCGTCCGTCCCTCTTCAGTCCTTCAGGAGACACGCATGCCCGCCACCGTTCTGGTCCTCGTCGAAACCATCAATGACTACCTGTGGATCCTGGAAAACCAGGGCTTCCACCTGATCCTCGCGCCGACGCCCAGCGAACGGGCGGCCGCCATCAAGGCCCATGCCGGGCAGATCAACGCCGTGCTCACCCGTGGCCCGCTGGGCCTGACCGCCGAAGAAATCGCCGCCCTGCCGCACCTGGAAATCATCTGCGTGATCGGCGCCGGCTACGAGCAGGTCGACCTGCAAGCGGCGAGCAACCGCGGGATCGCGGTGAGCAACGGCGCCGGGGTCAACGCCTCGTCGGTGGCCGACCACGCCATGGCCCTGTTGCTGTCCCTGGTGCGTGACATTCCCCGCGCCGATGCCGCCGTGCGGCGCGGCGAATGGCCGAAAGTCATGCGCCCTTCCCTGGCCGGCAAGCGCCTGGGCATCCTGGGCCTTGGCGCCGTCGGCCTGGCCATCGCCAAACGCTGCGCCAACGGCTTCGACATGAGCGTCAGCTACCACAACCGGCAGATCCGCAGCGACGTGCCCTACAGTTTCTGCCCGACCCCGACCGAACTGGCGCGGCATTCGGACTTCCTGGTGGTCGCCACACCCGGCGGCCTGGGCACTCGCCAGCTGATCGACAAAGCCGTGCTCCAGGCCTTGGGCCCGGAGGGGTTCCTGGTGAACATCGCCCGCGCCAGCGTGGTCAATACCGCCGACCTGCTGCAGGCCCTGGAGCAACGCAGCATCGCCGGCGCGGCCCTGGACGTGTTCGACGACGAGCCGCGGGTGCCGGATGCCTTGAAGACCCTGAACAATGTGGTGCTGACGCCGCACGTCGCCGGGCTGTCGCCGGAAGCGACCCAGGCCACGGTGGAGCTGGTGGGCAAGAACCTCGTCGCCCATTTCAGCGGCCAGCCGCTGTTGACCCCCATCGCCCTGCCTGCCCCGAACTGAACCAGGCTCGGTACGAAAGGCGCCCGCCGCGCTGTGCAGGTCATGCCGCAGCGCAGCAACCGGCTGCCGATGCACGAGCCCGGTCGGAATGCTCATTCAGGCCCCGCGATCTGGACTAGAGTGAAGCCGGGCACATTCAAACGCTTGTATCAAAAGCAATGATTGTCCGGCAACACGCTCACCTATAAAGCCCTTCGGCGATTGTGGCGCTCAGGTGGGCGCATTAGATTAGTCAATAATCTCTGGCCTCCAGAATAAGCAGAAGGGATAAGCATGGCGCTTACTGACCAGTCCACCCGTACTCGCTCCGGCGAGGAACTCGATGCCAACCTGATCGATCCGTACCTCAAGGCACATATTCCGGGCCTGACCGGCACCCCGCAGATCAGCCAGTTTCCGGGCGGCGCTTCGAACCTGACCTACCTGCTGGAATACCCGGAGCAGGAATTCGTCCTGCGCCGCCCGCCCTTTGGCCACAAGGCCAAGTCGGCCCACGACATGGGCCGCGAATACCGCATTCTCAACCAGCTCAAGGACGGCTTTCCGTATTGCCCGAAAGCCTATGTGCACTGCACCGACGAATCGGTGATCGGCGCCGAGTTCTATGTGATGGAGCGGGTCAAGGGCATCATCCTGCGCTCCGACCTGCCGCCGGAGCTGGGTTTCGACGCGGCCAGGACCGAAGCCCTGTGCAAGAGCTTCATCGACAAGCTCGTCGAGCTGCACCGCGTCGACTACAAGGCCTGCGGCCTGAGCGACCTGGGCAAGCCCGAAGGTTATGTACAACGCCAGATCAAGGGCTGGAGCGACCGCTACGAGAAAGCCCTGACCCCCGACGCGCCCAAGTGGGAAGCGGTCAAGGCCTGGCTCAACGACAAGATGCCGGCCGATCACCCGACCTCCAGCATCGTGCACAACGACTACCGCTTCGACAACGTGATCCTCGACCCGGCCAACCCGATGCAGATCATCGGCGTGCTGGACTGGGAGCTGACCACCCTGGGCGACCCGCTGATGGACCTGGGCAACACCCTGGCCTACTGGATCGAAGCCAGCGACCCGGCGCCGGTGCAACTGATGCGCCGCCAGCCGAGCAACGCCCCGGGCATGCTGACCCGCCAGCAGTTCGTCGACTATTACGCCGAGCGCGCCGGCATCCAGATCGGCAATTTCGACTTCTACTACACCTACGGCCTGTTCCGCCTGGCCGGCATCGTGCAGCAGATCTACTACCGCTTCTTCCATGGCCAGACCCAGGACAAACGCTTCGCGCAGTTCATCCACATGAACAAGCTGCTGGAGCAGATGAGCCTGCAGGTCATCCAAAAATCCAGCCTCTGATCGTCCCGGCGCCAGGCACACAATAAGGAAAAACCATGTCCAAGACTCAGTTGTTCGACCTCGACGGCAAGATCGCTTTCGTCTCCGGCGCCAGCCGCGGCATCGGTGAAGCCATCGCCAAGCTGCTGGCCCAGCAAGGCGCCCATGTGATCGTCTCGAGCCGCAAGCTCGAAGGCTGCCAGCATGTGGCCGACGCCATCATCGCCGCTGGCGGCAAGGCCACCGCCATCGCCTGCCATATCGGCGAGATGGAGCAGATCAGCCAGGTGTTCGCCGGCATCCGCGAACAGTTCGGGCGCCTGGACATCCTGGTCAACAACGCCGCCACCAACCCGCAGTTCTGCAACGTGCTGGACACCGACCTCGGCGCCTTCCAGAAGACCGTCGACGTCAACATCCGCGGCTACTTCTTCATGTCGGTGGAAGCCGGCAAGCTGATGCGCGACAACGGCGGCGGCAGCATCATCAACGTGGCCTCGATCAACGGCGTATCCCCCGGCATCTTCCAGGGCATCTACTCGGTGACCAAGGCGGCGGTGATCAACATGACCAAGGTCTTCGCCAAGGAATGCGCGCAGTTCGGCATCCGCTGCAATGCCCTGCTGCCGGGCCTGACCGACACCAAGTTCGCCTCGGCGCTGGTGAAGAACGATGCGATCCTCAAGACCGCCCTGGCGCAGATCCCCCTCAAGCGCGTGGCCGACCCGAGCGAAATGGCCGGCGCCGTGCTCTACCTGGCCAGCGACGCCTCGAGCTACACCACGGGCGTATCGCTGAATGTGGACGGCGGTTTCCTGTCCTGAGCGATCCTCGCCGTACAACAAAGGCAGCCTGCGGGCTGCCTTTTTAGTGCCCGCCCCCCATACCTCGCCCCAACCTTTCTCAAACAGAAAACCAAACCTGTCACAGTTCTGGTATCAAGTTCGTAGCACTCTATAAATATTTTGTTACAAGCTCATTTGTCATGCTATAACCCTCTCGCAGTTAGTTTTCTGCAACACCACTCATGTGAAAAACCATTGTTTGAAAACAGCGGAGGCCGATGTGCGCCTTAAAGAAAAACAACTTGAGGATCAACAACTGACAACTCGTTGATTGTCGACTTCTTAATATGTACCACCTAGTGAGTATCAAGCGATACAGTAACGATAACCGCGACTGAATTCCCTATTGCTCAGTAAAAACAATAAACACACCACGTGCTTCCAAGCAGCACCTTTGTTTCAGCCCATCATTTACACCCTGCCTATTACAAGAGATCGAAACATCAGTTTCGACCAAGGACATATCTCAAGGAAAAGGAACATGGACGTAGCAGGTATCGATTCAGGAAAACGCAGCAACCGTTTAAAACCGGCTTCCCTGAGCCCTGTCGCAATGGCCATCGCCTTGTGGCTGGGTCAGGGCCAGATGGCTCTGGCAGATAATCCGCCCACCGGTTCGCCCTATACACCCCAGGTATTGGAGGCTGCGTTCAGGAACGCCGCTGCGTCATTCGCGCCGGGCAGCGCCGTGTATACCAACTTGCGTTTTGGTGTAGGCAATACCCTGGACCTGGCAGCCAAAGAGTTTGCCGCACAATCGACAAAGTTCGACTCGTTGCTCCAGCAGAACTACGAATTGCAGGCGGAAAACCTGTCGATCAGTGCAATGCTCGGCGATACGAGCAAGCCACTTGATTACAACAAAAATCTGGATCGCTATAAAAGTCGCCTGTTCAGCAACTCTGGCCGTTATACCCAGAACATATTCGACTTCGCCCAAGCGATTATTACCAACCTGCCGGCGGCCCAACCTTATACCTATATAGAGCCGGGTGTGGCCACGGACCTGCATAAACAACTCAATACCGGACAGTCATGGTCCGCCGCGACCGGCAACTGGAGCAATAACGCGCAAACCTGGAAGACTCCGGAAGCCCAGGTCAACTCCGGCCTGGACCGGACCAACGCCTATTACGCCTATGCCCTGGGTATCACCGGGAAAGGGGTAAACGTCGGCGTGCTGGACTCGGGCATCCTCAGTGAACATTCGGAATTCCAGGGCAAGAACGCCGCAGGCGAAAACCGTGTGCAGGCGGTCACCTCTACCGGCGAATACTACGCAACCCATCCGCGCTATCGGCTGGAGGTGCCTGCCGGCGAGTTCCACAAAGGTGAGCACTTCAGTATCCCGGGTGAGTACGACCCGAGCTTCAACGACGGCCACGGCACGGAAATGTCCGGAGTACTGGCGGCCAGTCGCAATGGTACCGGCATGCACGGCATCGCCTTCGACGCCAATCTGTTCGTGGCCAACACCGGCGGCAGCGACAACGACCGTTATCAAGGCTCCAACGACCTCGACTACAACGCCTTCATGGCCAGCTACGACGCGCTGGCGGCGAAAAAAGTGTCGATCGTCAACCAGAGCTGGGGGCAGAACTCGCGTAATGACGTAGAGAACCACTTCGGCACGGTCGGCGACAGCCCGCAGGCTATCCTCAGGGACATGACCGCCGCCTACCGGCCGTTCTGGGACAAGGCCCACGCGGGCCAGAAGACCTGGATGGATGCCATGGCCGACGCCGGCCGGCAGTACTCGTTCATCCAGATCATCTCCGCCGGCAACGACAGCCATGGCGCCAACCCGGACACCAACGCCAACCTCCCCTATTTCAAGCCGGACCTGGAATCCAAGTGGCTGTCCATCACCGGTTATGACGAGAGCGGCGCCCAGGTCTACAACCGCTGCGGCACCTCCAAGTGGTGGTGCGTCATGGGGGTTTCCGGCATTCCGTCCGCAGGACCGGAAGGCGAGATCATCCCCAACGCCAACGGCACCTCGGCGGCCGCCCCCAGCGTTTCCGGCGCCCTGGCCCTGGTGATCCAGCGCTTTCCCTACATGACCGCGAGCCAGGCCCGCGATGTCTTGCTGACCACCTCCACCCTGCAAACCCCGGACGGCCCGGACACCCCGGTCGGCGACCGGACGGGAGGACGCACCTACGACAACCTGCAACCGGTGCACGACGCCGCTCCCGGCACCCCGCAGGTGCCAGGCGTGGTCAACGGCTGGGGCCTGCCCAACCTGAAAAAGGCCATGCAGGGCCCGGGACAGTTCGTCGGTGCACTGGCCGTGGCGCTGCCCGCCGGCACCCGCGATATCTGGGCCAACGACATCTCCGACGAAGCGATCCGTGCCCGACGCAGCGAAGACGCTGCCGAACAGGCCACCTGGAGCGCGATCAAGCAGCACAAAGGCTGGGTCAACGGTCTGCCGGCCGGGGCCTCGGCGGACGATCAGTTCCAGTACGAGATCGGCATGGCCCGGGAACAGGCAACGCTGACCCGCGGCCTGGACCCGCTGACCGGCCAGACCTATGTCGGCAGCCTGACAAAGTCCGGGGATGGGGAACTGGTACTCGACGGGCAGAGCCGCTATTCGGGCAGTACCTGGGTCCGTGGCGGCAAGCTCTCGGTGGACGGCAGCTTGACCTCCAGCGTGACGGTCGATGGCAGCGCCGTGGGCACCGTCGATGCCAATAACCAGGTGATCACCCGTATCGGCGGCACCCTGGCGGGTAACGGCAGCATCGGCACCCTGCTGGTGAACAACGGCGGTACCGTGGCCCCCGGCCATTCGGTCGGCACCCTGCACACCGGCGACGTCACGTTCAACCCGGGTTCGGTGTACGCGGTGGAAATCGCCGCCAACGGGCAGACCGACACCCTCCAGAGCACGGGCGTGGCGACTCTCAACGGCGGACAGGTCACCCTCTCGATGGAAAACAGCCCCAACCTGCTGTCTGCGGCCCAGGCCAGCAGCTACCTGGGCCAGCAGTTCAACATCCTCAGCGCCAGCCAGGGTATCAACGGCCAGTTCGCTGCCGTCGCCCCCGGCTTCTTGTTCCTCGACACCCGCCTGAACTACCAGCCGAACCAGTTGAACCTGGGCATCTACCGCAACCAGACCGCGTTCGCCAGCGTAGCCTTGACCCGTAACGAGCGTGCCGTCGCCAGCGCCATCGACACATTGAGCGCAGGTAATCCGGTGTACGAGAGCATCCTGGCCTCCGACTCGGCGGAGCTGGCGCGACAAGCCTTCAACCAGCTCGATGGCCAGGTGCACGCCGACATCGCCGCTGCGCAGATCGCTGACAGCCGTTACCTGCGTGACGCAGTCAACGGCCGCCTGCAACAGGCTCAGGCCCTGGATACCGATAGGGATGTCCAGGCCAGCAGCAATGGTGGCTGGGTGCAATTGCTCGGCGGCCACAGGCAAGTCGACGCCGATCACAACGCCACGCGCTACAGCACTTCCACCACCGGCGTCCTGCTCGGCCTGGACACCGAGGTCGGCGATGGCTGGCGCGTCGGGGCGGCAACCGGCTACACCCGAACCGATCTGAACGGAGCCTCCAGGACTTCCGCCGACAGCGACAACTATCACCTGTCGATCTATGGCGGCAAACGTTTCGACAGCATCGCCCTGCGCCTCGGCGGAGCCACCACCTGGCACCGCTTCGACACTTCCCGTGACGTGAAGTACGGCAACCAGTCGAGCCATGAAAAAGCCAACTACAACGCGCGTACCGATCAGGTGTTCGGCGAAATCGGCTACACCCGGTGGGCGGCTTTCGAGCCCTTCGCCAACCTCAGCTACATCAACTTCCAGAACGACTCGTTCAAGGAACGCGGCGGTGCAGCAGCCTTGCATGGCAGCAAGCAAAGCCAGGACGCCACGCTCTCGACCCTTGGCCTGCGAGGTCATACGCAATTGCCGGTGAGCGCCACCCGCTCGGTGACCTTGCGTGGCGAGCTGGGCTGGGAACACCAGTACGGCGACCTGGATCGTGAAACCTCATTGAAATTTGCCGGCAGTGCGACGGCCTTTGCGGTGAACGGCGTGCCGGTGTCTCGCGATGGCGCGGTGGTCAAGGCCGCTGCGGAAATGGCCATGAGCAAAGACACCCTGGTGTCGCTGAACTACACCGGGCTGGTGTCCGGCCATGGCGGTGGCAGCGCGGTCAACCTGGGGTTCACCTTCCAGTTCTGACCCTGCTCGGGTGATCGGCCCATGGGTGCAATGACTGTTCATTGCACCCTTTTTATTGGCGATGTCTCAATAGCCTGTTGCAAGAACCAGTTTGAAAGGTAGGCATCCACCCAGGAGGTCTACCGATCATGGATACGCAAGCTTTTCACCACTGACTGGCTCAATTGAGCCAACTCAACACCCGGCAGAGAACCACTCAACCAAGCCCTGCAGAGTTCGCGGCCGTCAGCAGCGCTGGATGGCTTGCCGGCCTTGCAGCTCTGCCCGCATTGCCAAGCCAAAGCTGAGCGTCTTGGGGATGGTCGCGGGGCCTGCTCGACCAGCGCGTGCCGCGCCAGGACGAAGCCGGCAAGCTCAGCCAGCACCCGCAGCTCGGCGAGCTGGCCGAAGGCGCCGCCAAGCGCGTGCTGTCGGCGCAGATCCGCCTGCCGATCCGCCAGGTGGCCATGGACAGGCGCGAGGAGCCGGCATAAGCCGGCGCGCTCACAGCCCGCTGCGGAGCAGTTCCAGGAACCGCGGGCTCGCGTCTATCGAATTATGCCCCGCGTCCGGGATGACCTCGAGCCTGGCCACGCCGGGGGCGAAATGCGCATAGAGCGTCTCGGTGCTCGAACGCGGGATGACTTCGTCGTGTTCGGCGGCGATCAGCAAAGTCGGCACGGCGATGCGCGGTGCGTATTTCCAGGATTCGAACTTGTCCCGCAGCAGCCACCTCACCGGAAGAAAGGGAAACTGGCTGGCGGCGAACTCCTGCAGGCTGTGGAACGGCGTGATCAGCACCAGGCGCGATGCCGGACGCTGGCTGGCCAGGCGCACGGCGACAGCCGCGCCGAGGCTGCGCCCGACCACCACGATACGCGGGTGGGCGGCTTGCACCTTGTCGAACAAGGCCATGGCATCGCCCGCGATGGCCGCCTCGGAGGGCGATCCGGAACTGCCGCCATAGCCTCGGTAGTGCAGCAGGTAGAGTGCATGCTCGGGAAAGGCCCGGGCAAACTCCGGCAGGTTGAGGGACACGTCCTCGGCGTTGCCGCCGAAGTAGAGCAACGCGTTCGGGCCGTCGTGGGGCCTCACGGAAACCAGCACCTCGGCGTCGGCGACCGGCAGCCTGAGCAGCGTGGCGGGGCTGGCGATGGCGCGGGGCTGAGGGAAGTAGATGAGCGAACGCTGCAACCCCCACGCCGCGACGCAGAGCGCCAGGTACAAGGCGCCGAGCAACGCCAGGAGCGAAACCATTCGTGACATGTGGCTCACCTCCGTGGGCTACGAAGCGCCGCTGAACGACCGCCGGCGGGCGCTTGCAGCGCCCCAGGATAGGCTCATATGCCGGCATTGCGCACTCGACCCGGCGCCCGGGGTCCTGCCCAGCCAGGCGCAGCGCGAAACGCCAGGACGGCGGCAGCCGGCGAGCCGGGAACTATCGGAAAAGTTCCCCGCTCTTATCAATTAGAGCCCCGACGGGTGACATTCGGCCCGACAGGCCGGGGTTCTGCCCAGCCCGGCGCAGTGCAAAACGCCAGGACGGCAGCAGACAGCGAGCCGGGAACTATCGGAAAAGTTCCCCGCTCTTAATTCATAGAGACCTGATCCGACGGGTGACATCCGGCCCGACAGTATCGGTGATACCTCAATCAGCGGCTGCGCACGGATTCTTTCATGGACGAACGATTACCCGAGATACCCGGCTACAGCGTGCATAGCCGGCTTGGCCAAGGCGGGATGGCCGAAGTCTACCTGGCAACCCAGGAGTCGCTGCACCGCAAGGTGGCGGTGAAGGTACTGCTCAACGCCAATGACGAGGCGTTCAGCAAGCGCTTCATCCGCGAGGGGCATATCGTCGCCTCGTTGCATCACCCCTCGATCATCACCATCCACGACATCAACAGACTGGCCGATGGCCGCTACTACCTGGCCATGGAGTTCGTCGGCGGCGGCGACCTGGCCCGGCACAAGGGCGAGGTGTTCGAGTCGAGACGCGCCCTGGATATCGTCCGGCAGATCGCCACCGGCCTCGCCGTGGTGCATGAGCAGGGCCTGATCCACCGCGATATCAAGCCGGCGAACATCCTCTTTCGCAGCGACGGCACGGTGGTGATCACCGATTTCGGCATCGCCAAGGCGCTGGAGATGGACAGCGAGCTCACCGGGCTCGGCATCGCGGTCGGCAGCCCGGCCTACAGCAGCCCGGAACAGACGCAGTGCCAGCCGCTGGATATCCGCACCGACATCTACAGCCTGGGCGTGATCTTCCTGGAGATGCTCATCGGCACCAACCCGTTCCGCGGCGCCAGCTATACCCAGACCGTGATGAACCACGTGCAGATGCCGGCGCCGAGCTTGCCGGCGCACATCAGCCCGTACAAGGCGGTGCTCGAGCGGATGCTGGCGAAGGACCCCAACCAGCGCTTCGCCGACTGTCGGGCGCTGCTGCAGGCACTCGATGAGCTGGACCAGCCAGAGCAACCGGACGAACCGGACGAGCCCAGCGAGGTGGCGCTGGAATCTACCCGCTTCGCGCCGGCCCTGGTCGATCCTGCGCCGCCCCAGGCCGAGCCCGAGCCCGAACCCGAGCCCGCCCGCCGGCGCAGCCCGAACAGGCGCCTGGCGCTGTGGGCACTCGGCGGCCTGCTGCTGCTCGGCGCTGCCAGCGGCACCGGCCTGTACCTGCAGCAGCGGTTCGAGATCGCCGAGCTGCTGGCACGTGGCGAACAGCGCCTGGCGGCGGGCCAGCTGGTCGAGCCGGCGCAGGACAATGCCGAGTATTTCTTCAACCAGGCCTTGCAGCTCGACGAAGCCAGCGCGCAGGCCCGGCAAGGACTGCAGCGGGTAGCCGCGGCGCGGATCGCCGGCTACCGGCAACTGGCCGAGCAGCGCATCGCCGAAGAACACCTGCTGGAGCCCGAGGATGACAGCGCGGTGTTCTATTACCGGCAGATGCTCGGCCTGGAGCCGGGGAACGCCCAGGCGCTGGCCGGGTTGAACCAGGTGGCGCTGCTCTACGCCGAGATGAGCGAAAGCGCGTATGCCAAGGGCGATCGCGACCTGGCGCGGGCCTATATCAAGCATGGCCTGGAAGCCCGTCCGGACAGCCCCGAACTACTCGCACTCAGGGACCAGCATGAGCAGCGCAAACGCAGTGGCCAAGCGCCGCGCCCGTCCGCTGCGCGGCCTTCACCGCCGCCCTCGGCACCTCAATCGACCGGCGAGCGGGCGGAACAGCCGAATGCGGCCAAACGCCTGTGGAACAGGCTCTTTTGATGTGACCAGGGCATGCGGAGCCGAGGCCGAGACATAAAAACTATGCCTCAATAGCCTGTTGCCAGAACACGTCTGAAAGGTAGGCATCCACCCAGGAGGTCTACCGATCATGGATACGCCAGCCTTTCACCACTGGCTGGCTCAATTGAAGCAACTCAGCACCCAGCAGAGAACCACGCTCAACCAAGCCCTGGCCGTCAGCGGCGCGCCACTGAAAATTTATTCTATAGATTGCAATTACAGAATTTTTATTCCATAAAGAGCACTCCTTACAATAAGAATTCTGAAAGGTCCGGCTATGAGTGAACTTGGAATAGGCTTGATCGGCACTGGCTTCATGGGCCGGGCCCATGCGCTGGCGTTTCGTAATGTCAGTGCGGTGTTCGAGTTGCCGGTGCGCCTGCACCTGGCGGCGCTGGCCGATGCCGACAGCCAGCGCGCCGAACACTGCGCGACGGCCTGGGGTTTTGCCCGGGCCCACAGCGACTGGCAACGGCTGATCGATGACCCCAGGGTCGACCTGGTGGCAATCACCACGCCCAATCACCTGCACTTCCCCATGGCCATGGCCGCGCTGAAGGCCGGCAAGGCGGTGTACTGCGAAAAACCCCTGGCGGTCAGCGTCGAGCAGGCGCAGCAGATGCAACACGCGGCCCAGGCCGCCGGGGTGGTCACCCGGGTCGGCTACAACTATCAGCACAACCCGATGATCGTGCAGGCCA
The DNA here is from genome assembly GCF_017349615.1 of Pseudomonas sp. GW531-T4. Taxonomy (NCBI): domain Bacteria; kingdom Pseudomonadati; phylum Pseudomonadota; class Gammaproteobacteria; order Pseudomonadales; family Pseudomonadaceae; genus Pseudomonas; species Pseudomonas sp. GW531-T4. Next base: position 32,019 of record NZ_JACMZT010000020.1, on the reverse strand, counting down.
AGGCGCTGATCGACAGCGGCGAACTGGGGCAGATCGTCAGCTTCCAGGGCGAGTTCAGCGAAGACTTCATGGCCGACCCGGCCTCGCCCTTCTCCTGGCGCTGCGATCCGCAGCATGCCGGTGGCGCCCTGGCCGACCTGGGCAGCCATCTGCTGGCCATGGCGCGTTATCTGCTGGGCGAGGTCGAGGCGGTCTGCGCCGACAGCCAGACCGTGCACCACCAGCGCCCGGCCAGCGCCGGCAGCCAGGAACAGCGTCCGATTGCCGTGGACGACCAGGCCCACGCCCTGCTGCGTTTCGCCAGCGGCGCCCGCGGGACCTTCAGCAGCAGCTGGCTCAAGCACGGCTACAAGAACCACCTGAGTTTCGAGATCAGCGGCACCCGCGGCACCCTGGCCTTCGACCAGGAGCGCCTCAACGAACTGCGCCTGTACCGTGCCGGCGACAGCGGCTTCCAGCGCCTGCTGGCCGGGCCCGCCCTGCCCGGCTACGCCGCCTTCAGCCCGGCCCCGGGGCATCAGCTGGGCTACAACGAGCTGAAGACCCTGGAGGTGCATGAACTGATCATGGCGCTGAGCGGCCAGGGGCAAGGCGGGACGGATTTCGCCGAGGCCTGGCAGGTGGAGCGGCTGGCGGCGGCGATCCGGGTCGCGGCGCGGGAGCAGCGTTGGGTGGATGTCGAGCCGCTTTAAAACCACCGCCATGCCTGTAGGAGCAAGCTTGCTCGCGATAGAAACAACGCGGTGTGTCTGACACAACGCTTCGCGAGCAAGCTCGCTCCTACAGGGGGTTGGCGTTGTTATGCCAATGCAACCAACCGCGCCGCCAACGCCTTGGCCTGGCTGGCCACATCGGTCACCGCGGTGCTTTCCCACCACATGCCGCGCAACGGCGGGCCCATGGCGAACAGCCGGCTGGCCACCTGCCCCTGGGCATCCACCACCGCGCCGCCGGCGTCGGCCCGGATCCCCAGGGCCAGCGGTCCCGGCTGGATCAGGCCACGGGCCAGCAGCTGCTGCGGCAATGGTCGGGCCACCCGGCGCCAGTCGTACTCGATGCCGCTGGAGTTGATCAGCGCATCCCCCGCGACCCAGCTGGTTTGCGTCTCGCCGCGGCGACGGATGCCAATCGCCAGGCGCCCATCCGCCGAAGGCTCCAAGCCCTTGAACGAGGCAGCATGGATGCGCAGCCGCCCTTCCCCGTGCAAACGCGCCACCAGCTCGGCGCTCAGCGGCGGCGAACGGTGGTGATGGCTTTCCCACCAGGGCCGTACATGGCGCACGAACTGCCGGCGCTGCCCATCCGTGGCCTGGCTCCACAAGCGCCCGATATGCCCGCGCACCGTGTCCAGCGGCGCCTGCCAGTCCACGCCGTCCGCCAGTGCCTGGCGGCACTGGCGACGCAGCTCGTGCAACAGCTGGCGCGGGGTGCGGATGCTCGGGTCCTCGGCGAGAAAATCGACCCAGGCCGGTGGCTGGCGCCGCACATGGGGCAACAGGCCGTGGCGCGAGAACACCTCGATCGGCCCGCGATGCCCGGCCTGCTCCAGGGACACCACGGCGTCGACCATGGTCAGCCCGGAGCCAATGATCAGCACCGTTGCCTGCGGGTCGAGCCGGCTCATGGCCGAGACATCCCAGGGGTCCAGCGCGGCGGCGTTGAGGCCGCTGGATTCGGTCTGCGGCGTGCGCGCCGCCGGGAACATGCCGGTGGCCAGCACGGCAAAGGCGCCGCGTAGTCGCTGGCCGTCGTTGAGGGTCAACAAGGCACCCTCGGCGTCGGCCTGCAAATCCACCGCCTCGGCGCGCACATGCGTCACCGTCGAGCCCTGCAAGGCGCCGATCGCCTGGGCTTCGGCCAGCCGCTGCTGCACATAGAGGCCGAAGATCCCGCGAGGCGGGAACAGCTCGCTGACCGGCACCGGCTGCTGCTCCGACTCGGGCCAGCCGCCGGCGGCGAGGTAGTCGCTCAGCCACTGGGTCAGGTCGTCGGCGTTGTCCGGGTCGACGCTCATGCGCGCGGCGTTGCCGTTCAGGGTGTGGCCCAGCTCGACGGCGCTGTAGGCTTCGCCGCGCCCCAGCTCGCTGCGCGGCTCGATCACCCGCACCTGGCGGCGGCCCGGCAGGCGCAGCAGTTGGGCGGCGAGCAAGGCGCCGCTCAGGCCGCCGCCGACGATCAATACATCGGCATCACGGGTGGCGCCGCTCGCCTGTCCGTTGGGTGTTTGGCTCATGGGGTTCTCACGGGTCAGTGCCTGCCTAGGTAGAAGTCCTGCAGATCGCCTCGGGCCAGCAGTTCATCGGCCGTGCCGGACCAGGCCACGCGCCCGGTGTCGAGCACGTAGGCCCTGGAGGCGTACTTGAGCGCCACATTAATGTTTTGTTCGGCGATCAGGAAGCTCACCCGCGCCTCGCGATTGAGTTGCGCGACGATTTCGAAAATCTCCTGGACGATGATCGGCGCCAGGCCCATGGACGGCTCGTCCAGCAGCACCAGGCGCGGCCGGGTCATCAGCGCGCGGCCGAGGGCGACCATCTGCTGCTCGCCGCCCGAGGTCAGCCCGGCGCGGGTGCCGCGCTTGGTTTTCAGGCGCGGGAACCAGGCGTAGATGCGCTCCAGGTCGGCGGCCAGCTCCCGGCGGCTCAGGCCACGGACAAAACCGCCGCTGCGCAGGTTGTCCTCCACCGTCAGCTGCGGGAACACATGGCGCCCCTCCAGCACATGGACCATGCCCTGGCGCACCCGCTGGCTCGGGTCGACGCCGGCGCTGTCCTGGCCGAGAAAGGCGATCGAGCCCCGGCTGACCTCGGCCCGCTCGGCGCGCAGCAGCCCGGAGATGGCCTTGAGGGTGGTGCTCTTGCCGGCGCCGTTGGCCCCCAGCAAGGCGACGATGCCGCCCTCGGGCACGCCCAGGGAAACCCCGGCCACCGCGAGGATCGCCCCGTCGTAGATCACCTCGATATCGCGCACCTGCAACAGGTCATCGGCCGTGGCGGCCGGGGCGGTCTGGCTCATGTGTCATTCATCCCCGGCGCAGCTGCGTGGCGTGAGGTTCTTCTCCTTGGCGAAGGCCGCCGACTTCTCGTCGATCAGCGGCCGCAGCAAGGCGCGGTCGGCGGCGATCCAGTCGCTGATCAGGGTCCAGTGGGCGCCGTCCCACTGCTGCACCCGCGCCGAACCGCCGCCCTCGTGATCGCGGCAGGACAGCTTGAGGTTCTGCATCAACCCCAGGTAACCCATGTCTTTGAGCCGGGCATCGTCGATATTCAGGTGCTCCAGGCCCCAGCGCCCTTCTTCGCCATTGAGCGGGCGCTTGCCGAACTTGCCCTGGGCGGTGCGGATCGCTTCGACCGCCACCGCGGCGTTCACCAGCCCGGAGTTGTAGTACACGCTGCCGAAGTTCTTCAGGTCCTTGAGGTCGCTCTTGCCCTGGTCGAGGATGTGTTGCTTGAGGCGCCGGTGGATCTCGAAATCGCTTCCTGCCGGATACGGCGTCAGCGCCAGATAGCCTTTGGCCGCGGCGCCGGCCGGCAATACGTCTTCGCTGGAGCTGGCCCAGATGTCGCCGATGATGTGGTCCACCGGGAAGCCGAAGCGCGCGGCGGTCTTCACCGCCACCGGGGTCGAGACGCCCCAGGTGCGCAGGAACACCCAGTCGGGGTTCTGCTGGCGCACCTGGCGCCATTGCGCCGACTGCTCGTTACCCGGATCGGCCACCGGGATCTGGATGTTCTCGAAGCCGTATTTCTCCGCCAGCAGCTTCAGCGGGCCGAGGGTTTCCCGGCCATAGGCCGAGTCGTGGTAGACCGTGGCGATCTTCTTGCCCTTGAGCTTGTCGAAGCCGCCCTCGCGCTCGGCGATGTAGTTCACCAGGGTCGAGGCCTCGCTGTAGAAGGTCAGCATCACCGGAAAGTTATAGGGAAACACCGTGCCGTCGGTGGCCTCGGTACGGCCGTAGCCCAGGGTGATCAGCGGGATCTTGTCGACCTCGGCGCGCTCGCTCAGGGCATAGGCCGCCGGGGCGCCGTTGGGCTGGTAGACCGCCACCGGCGCGCCGTCCAGGCCGTTCTTGAAGCGCTCGTAGCACTCGATGCCCTTCTCCGCCGTCCACTCGGTCTCGCACTCCTGCCAGACCAGCTTGACCCCGTTGATCCCGCCTTCCACCTGATTGATGTAGTTCAGGTAGTCGATCATGCCGGCCCACACCTGCACCCCGCTGGAGGCATAGGCACCGACCCGGTAGGTGGCCAGCGGAAAGAACTGCTGGTCCGCCGCGGCCTGCGCCACGGGCGCCGCACCGCCGAGGATCGCCAGCGCCACCACGGCGCCGGCCAGGGAACGTTTCAAGGATGCACGCATATTTTCTCTCTACTCAGCAGTGGAATTCAGAAACGCAGCGGCCAGTGGCCCAGCCGTTGCCGGAGATTGCCCAGCAGGCGGATCAGCCCCTCCGGTTCCTTGATCAGGAACAGGATGATCAGCACGCCGAAGATGATTTTCTGCAGGTTCTGCAACTGCCCGGCATCCACCGCACCGCCCGACAGCGCTTGCCCGACGTGGCTGAGCAGGATCGGCAGCAGGCTGATAAAGGCCGCGCCGACGAAGTTGCCGGCCACGCTGCCCATGCCGCCGATAATGATGATGAACAGGATCTGGAACGAACGATTGATATCGAAGCTGCTGGCGCTGGCCGTGCCCAGGTAGGCGAACGCCCACAGGGCGCCGGCGATGCCCAGGTAGAAGGAGCTGACGGCGAATGCCAGGCGCTTGTAGCGTGCCACCGGAATGCCGATCACCGCCGCCGCGGTGTCCATGTCGCGGATCGCCATCCAGTTGCGCCCGACCTGGCTGCGCACCAGGTTCAGCGCGACCCAGGTCAACAGCAGCACGCAGGCCAGGGTCAGCAGGTAACGCCCGACCGGGGTATTGAGGTCGTGGCCGAACAGGCTCAGACGGGGCGCCGAGATGGTCCCCGAGGAGCCGTAGTTGTAGAACCAGGGAAACTTGACGAACAGCCACTCCAGGAAGAACTGCGCCGCCAGGGTGGTGACCATCAGGTAGAAGCCCTTGATCCGCGAACTGGGCAGGCCGAACAGCCAGCCCACCGCCGCGCTGACCAACCCGCCGCCGAGCAAGGCCAGGGGCAGCCCCAGCTCCGGCAGGCGCAGCAGGAACCCGTAGGTGGCAAAGGCGCCGACCGCCATGAAGCCGGCGGCGCCGACCGAGGTCTGGCCGGTGTAGCCGGTGAGCAGGTTGAGGCCGAGCCCGGCCAGGGACAGCACCAGGAACGGAATCAAAATGGCGTTGAGCCAATAGTCGTTGCCCACCAGCGGCACGCCGACGAAGGCCAGGAGCAACAGGCCGCCCAGGCCCCAGGGCAGGCGGCGCGGGACCAACAGCACAGGCGCGGTGGCCTGGGTCAAGGGAATGGACATGGATTCAGACTCGCTCGATGGCGCGCTCGCCGAACAGGCCGGCGGGACGGATATAAAGGAAGGCCAGGGCCAGCACATAGGCGAACCACGGGGTGATGCCGCCGCCGATCAGCGGGCCGATATAGACCTCGGCCAGGTTCTCGGCGGCGCCGACGATCAGCCCGCCGACAATCGCCCCGCCGATCGAGGTGAAGCCGCCGATGATCAGCACCGGCAGGGCCTTGAGCACCACCAGCGACAGCGAGAACTGCACACCCTGGCGCGCGCCCCAGAGCAGCCCGGCCACCAGCCCGACGATGCCGGCCACGGCCCAGACGATCTGCCAGATGCGGTTGAGGTTGATGCCGATCGACAGCGCGGCCGTGGTGTCGTCGGCCACCGCGCGCAGCGACACGCCGATGCGGGTCTTGTTGAACAGCAGCGCCAGCACTGTCACCAGCACCACCGCGGTGGCCGCGGCGATCAGGTCGAACTGGCTGAGCATCAACGGCCCGAGCAACAGCGGCACGTCGTCGATGCCCAGGTCCAGCGCCCTGACCTGGGAGCCCATCAGCCCCTGGGCCAGGCCCTCGATGATGAACGACAGGCCCAGGGTGGCCATGAACAGGGTGATCTGCGAACGATTGACCAGCGGCCGCAACACCAGCCGCTCGATCAGCCAGGCGCCGGCGATCATCACCAGCACCGTCGCCAGCAGCGCCAGGACAAAGGGCACGCCCTGGTCGTGCAGGCTGACGAAGGTCAGCGCGGCGAACAGCAGCATCGCGCCCTGGGCGAAATTGAACACGCCGCTGGCCTTGTAGATCAGCACGAAGCCGATGGCCACCAGCGAATACATAGTGCCGGCCAACAGGCCGCCGAGCAGGGTTTCGAAGAAAAAGCCCATCAGTGCACCACCCCCAGGTAGGCGGCGATCACCTCGGGGTCGGCCTGCACTTCGGCCGGGGTGCCGTCGCCGACCTTGCGCCCGTAGTCCAGCACCACCACATGATCGGACAGCTCCATGACCACGCTCATATCGTGTTCGATCAGCACCACCGTGGTGCCGAGGTCGCGGTTGATATCGGCGATGAAGCGCGCCATGTCCTGCTTTTCCTCGGCGTTCATCCCGGCCATGGGCTCGTCCAGCAGCAACAGGCTGGGCCCGGCGATCAAGGCCCGGCCCAGCTCGACGCGCTTTTGCAGGCCGTAGGACAGGTTGCCCACCGGCACGTCGCGCTGCGCCTGCAACTCGAGGAACTCGAGAACGCCCTGGGCCAGCTGCCGATGGGCCTCGGCCTCGCGCCGTGCCCGGGGCAACCCCAGGGCCTGCTCGATAAAGCTGGCGCGGGTATGCCGCGACAGGCCGCTGAGCAGGTTGTCGATCACGCTCATCTGCTTGAACAGCGCGTTGTTCTGGAAGGTGCGGCCGATGCCCCGGCGCGCGGCCTGCAAGGGGTCGATACGCTGGAACGCCTCGCGGTCGAAGACAATCGAGCCGGCGTCGAAGCGATAGACGCCATTGAGGATATTGAGCAAGGAACTCTTGCCGGCACCGTTGGGCCCGATCAGCGCGCAGATCTCGCCGCGCGCGACCGCGAAGGACAGCTGGTTGATCGCCTTCACCCCCTTGAACGACAGGGAGATGGCATTGACTTGCAGGATGGGGTCGGCGGCGCTCATGCAATGTTCCGTTTGAATTCGGCCAGCCACACCGGCGCTGAAGGTTTCGAGGGCGTGCCGGGGGCCTGCCAGATGTAATCCAGGCGCTGGAACCCCAGGAGCCGGCGCACCCGGTTCTTCAGCAGCCGTTGCAGGGGGCGGTGCGGCTGGGCAATGGCCCAGTCGCACAGGCGGCGGCGCCAACTGCCGGGGGGCGCCAGGCGGCTTTCGATATCGTCGGCCAGGCGTTGCAGGCAAGGGCCCGAGAGCAGCAGGCCGCTGGGAGCGACATCGCGGCGGTCGCGGCTGGCCGAACCGCGGCTTTCCGGGAAGGCCAGGCTATGGCCGCTGTGCAGCCACTGGTGCAGCAAGACCCTCAGGCCTTCCGGCCAGTGCGTGCCCTCCTCGCTCCACAGCTGCGCGGCATGGGCCGGATGCCGCCAGTGGTTCTGGCGCTGGGGCTTTTCCCGGCTGCCCAGCAGGTCGCTGAAGGCCAGCACCGGCTGGCGCGAACCCTCTGGCAGGCGCGGAACGGTCTGATGGGCGATCAACAATTGCGGGGCGATGCTGTTTTCGCCGGCCGCGACCCAGCGCAGCAGTTGCTGGCGCGAATGCACGAAGGCATGGCTGGGGTGCAGGTTCCACAGGGCCTGGCGCAGGGCTTGCGGGTCGAGTTCGTCGCTCAGGGTCAGCACCTGGCCGCCCACCCGTTGCGCGGCCAGGGCCAGAAGCAGCAGGTTGGGCTCGAACAGACCGCTCAACGCCAGTCGCGAGCCTTCGTCGAAACCCTGTTGCCGCAAGCCGTCGGCCAGGCGCTCGACATCGCGCGCGGCATCGATCCAGCGCCAGTTGTACCAATGGCCGTGGCGCTTGTGGCGCAACGCACTGGCCAGCGGGCTGACCTGCGCCCAGTGCTGCAACAGCTCCAGGGCCGCGGGCAGCAGCACGCTGTTTTCCGGTGTTCGTGCATCCGCCGGGGGCGAACGCTTGAGTTCATGCACGCTCATGGACTGACCTCGTTCCTTGGGCAAAAGCGTGCGGTGGTCCGCTGGCTGGTTTTTTGGTTTGCACTGCACCAGTAGCCGCTGCCGAAGGCTGCGATCGACCGGAACGGTCGCGGCGATTGCACTCACGCCGGAGGTCCTCCGGACCTATCGCAGCCTTCGGCAGCGGCTACAGGGCAGGTACGCGGATGGAGGCCACCTGCTGCTCCTGGCGCTGCAAGGCCGCCAGGTCGCGATAAGCGCTGCCCGGATGACTCTCCGGCAAGCGCGGCCCGGCGCCGAACAGCTTCTCGCGCAAGGTGCCGGGGGCGTAGTCGGTCTTGTACACGCCGCGCTTCTGCAACTCGGGGACCAGCAGCTCGACGGCGTCGACAAAGGTTTCGTGGGTCAGCGCATAGGCCAGGTTGAAGCCGTCCACATCGGTGTCCTCGACCCACTCCTGGAGCAGGTCGGCCACGGTTTCCGGGCTGCCGACGAACAGCGGGCCGAAGCCGCCGATGCCGACCCAGTCCGCCAGCTCATGGGGCGTCCAGACCTTGTTCGGGTCGGCCGTGGAGAAGGCTTCCACCGCCGACTGGATGGCGTTGGTGTGCACATGCTTGAGCGGCTCATCGGGCTTGAACTGGCTGAAGTCGATGCCGGTCCAGCCGGAAATCAGCGCCATGGCGCCCTCGTAGCTGACCCAGGACTTGTACTCCTCGAACTTGGCCCTGGCCTTGGCGTCGGTCTCGCCGAGGATCACCGTCTGCAGGTTGAAGATCAGGATCTTCGCCGGATCGCGCCCGGCCTCGGCGGCGCGGCGGCGGATATCGGCCACGGTCTTCTTCAGCAGCACCTTGGACGGCGCGGCGACAAACACGCACTCGGCCTGCTCGGCGGCGAACTGCTTGCCACGGCTCGACGCACCGGCCTGGTAGAGCACCGGGGTGCGTTGCGGCGAAGGCTCGCAGAGGTGGATGCCCGGCACCTGGAAGTGTTGGCCGAAGTGGCGGATCTCATGGATCTTGCTCGGGTCGCTGAAGATCCGCCGTTCCCGGTCGCGCAGCACCGCGCCCTCTTCCCAGCTGCCTTCCCAGAGCTTGTAGCAAACCTGCAGGTATTCCTCGGCGTAGTCGTAGCGGGCGTCGTGCTCGGTCTGGGCTTTCTGCCCTAGGTTCTTCGCCCCGCTTTCCAGGTAGGAGGTGACGATGTTCCAGCCGGCGCGGCCCTTGGTCAGGTGATCGAGGGTGGAAAGACGCCGGGCGAAGGGATAGGGATGCTCGAACGACAGCGACGCGGTCAGGCCGAAGCCCAGGTGCTCGGTGACCAGGGCCATGGGCGGGATCAGTTGCAGCGGGTCGTTCACCGGCACCTGGGCCGCCTGGCGGATCGCCGCCTCGCCGTTGCCCTGGTAGACGTCATAGATGCCCAGCACATCGGCAATGAACAGGCCGTCGAACTTGCCGCGCTCGAGGATCCGCGCCAGGTCGGTCCAGTATTCGAGGTCCTTGTACTGCCAGGAACGGTCCCGGGGGTGGGCCCACAGGCCCGGCGACTGATGGCCGACACAGTTCATGTCGAAGGCGTTGAGACGGATTTCACGGGGCATCAAACCGCACTCCTGAAACTGGGCGGCACCACGCCATTGAGGCGGTAGTTGCCGATCAACGGGTATTTCCAGCGCAACGGCTCATCCAGCGCGGCGGGCAGCGGGCTGCGCTGGCCGGTCAGCTCGAACTCGGCGTGGCTCACCGCGAGCAAGGCCTCGCGGCTGGCGATGGCCGCCTCGGCCTGGGCCACGCCGACCTCGGCGACATCCTGTTCCCTGGCGAGCAAGGCCTGCGCCCGCTCCTGCAAGGCGGCGGCGACTTCGATGCGGATCAGCAGGTCGCCAAAGCGGCTGATCACATAAGGGTCGTCGCTGGCCCTGGCCAGGCCGCTGCCGGGCCAGGGCTTGGCCTGTTCGCGGACAAAGGTGAGGGTCGATTGCAGCAGCTCGCGGGCGCGGCGCAGGTCGTCGTGGCTTGGCTCGTGCTGTGTATCGGAGTGCTTTTGCCGGGCGCTGGCTTGGCTCAATGCGTTCATGGGCGGTTCCTCAGTTCCAGGCGTGGCGGGCCGGCTTGACGCCGTTGAGCAGGAAGTTGCCGATCAGGTGGTATTTCCAGCGCGCCGGATCATGCAGGGTGTGGGTCCGCGCGTTGCGCCAGTAGCGGTCGAGGTTGTACTTGCCGAGCACCGAGCGGGTGCCGGCCAGCTCGAACAGCTTGCTGCTGGCGAGCAAGGCGCTTTCCGTCGACAGCACCTTGGCTTGCGCCACCACCACCGAGGCCTGGGCCACTGTGTCTTCGTTGGGCTCGCGCAGCGCCTGGTCGATGGCCAGGCCGGCTTTTTCCAGGATCGCTTCGCTGCCGTGGACCCGCCATTCCAGGTCGCCAATGGCGGCGATGGTGAACGGGTCCTGCCAGCCATGGTCCTGGCCGCTGTCGATCCAGGGCCGCGACTGGCGGGCGTGGCGCTTGGCTTCTTCCAGGGCGCCGACTGCCAGGCCGGTGTCCACCGCCGCCTGGATGATCTGCGAGATCGGCCCGTCGGCGGTGGGCTCGTCGAACGCGCGATGGGCCGGGATCACCGCGCTCAGCGGCACCTGCACCGCCTCGAGGGTGACGCCGCCGCTGGCGGTGGTGCGCTGGCCGAAACCGTCCCAGCTGTCGATCACCGTCAGGCCGGGGTTATCCCGTTCGATAAAGGCGATGAACGCCTTGTTCTCTTCGTCGACCGCCACCGCCGGCACGATATGGGCGAACAAGGCACCGGTGCAGTAGAACTTCTCGCCGTCGATCCGCGCGCCGTCGGCGTTGAAGCGGATGCGGGTCTCGAAGGCGCCTGCGTGCTTGCTGCCGGCTTCGGAGAACGCGTTGCCGAAGCGATACCCCTGCAGCACCTTGGCGAAGTAGTAGCGCTTCTGCTCTTCGCTGGCGGTCTGCAGCAGGATGTCGAGCACGCCCAGGTGGTTCTGCGGCAGCTGGCCGAGGGACGAGTCGGCGGCGGAAATGATCTTGATCACCTCCGCCACCGTCACGTAGGACACCCCGGCGCCGCCGTAGGCCTTGGGAATGGTGATGCCCCACAGGCCGCTGGCGGAGAACTCGTCGAGCTCGGCGAACGGCAGGCGCCGCTCGCGATCGCGCACGCTGGCCTCGACGGCGAAACGTTCGGCCAGGGTCCGGGCGACGGCGATTGCCTCGGCATCGGAGCGGATGATGTGGGCGGTTCGGGTGGGTTGAGCGGTGGCTGTCATGGCCGACTCCAGGTCCTGTCGAATGCGGAAGATCCGTTCTGACCGGGAGATTGCAGGAGTCGTGCCGAAGCCTATAAAGCTTATGAATCAGTAAGTTGAATCGAACTCATAAGAAATAAAATCAACTTAAAACAGGCAAAATGTTCAAGCACTGTTGCCCAGGCAACAGTGCTCAGATCACCACGTTGCGCACGAAACGCACCGCCACCGTCCCATCGTTGCGATAGGCATGTGGCAGGTTGCTGGCGAACATGAAGAACTCGCCGCTGTCCAGGCGCCGCTCCTGCTCGCCCAGGACCAGGGTCAGGCAACCTTCGCAGACATACAGCTGCTCGCTCCAGCCTTCGGCGTCCGGCTCCGACAGGTATTGCTCGCCCGGTTCCAGGCGCCACTCCCACAGCTCCACTTCGCGGCAGGCGTTGGCCTTGGCCAGCAGCACCGCCTTGCTCCCGGGAAGCAGCCCGGCCCAGGCCAGCTCGTTGATGCGGCTCGGGTCGCGGGCATCGGGGGCCTGGATCAGGTCGCTGAAGGCCACGTCCAGGGCCTCGGCCACCCGGTCCAGGGTGCTGAGGCTGACATTCTTCTCACCGGCCTCGATGGCCACCAGCATCCGTCGGCTGACCCCGGACCTTTCCGCCAGGGCGCTCTGGCTCAGCTCGGCGGCGTGGCGCAGGCGCCGGACGTTGTGACTGACATGCTGCAGCACGGATGCGCGCTGCCCAGGATCTTTGTGCACTATATTGCTCACTGTATGGATTTGCGCAGTATACTGCCCAACTTCGCGGCGCATTGTGCGGCCGCCCCGGGTAGCGCGCAAGGGCATGACGTCGGTGAACTCCTCCAAACCTTCCTCCTTCTTCCTCAAACTGAGCAAAGCCGAGTGCGTGCTGGTGCTGATCACCATGGTCTGGGGCGGGACCTTTCTCACCGTGCAGCACGCCATGACCGTCAGCGGCCCGATGTTCTTCGTCGGCCTGCGGTTCGCCGCGGCGGCCTGCATCGTCGGGCTGTTCTCCCTGCGCAGCCTGCGCGGGCTGACCCTGTTCGAACTCAAGGCCGGGGTCTTCATCGGCACCGCCATCATGCTCGGCTACGGCCTGCAGACCGTGGGCCTGCAAAGCATTCCCAGCAGCCAGTCGGCCTTTATCACCGCGCTGTACGTGCCCTTCGTGCCGCTGCTGCAATGGCTGTTCATGGGCAAGCGCCCGGGGCTGATGCCGAGCATCGGCATCATGCTGGCCTTCACCGGCCTGATGCTGCTCTCAGGGCCGAGCGGCGCCGCGCTGGACTTCAGCCCGGGCGAAATCGCCACCCTGATCAGCACCGTGGCCATCGCCGCGGAAATCATCCTGATCAGCACCTACGCCGGCCAGGTCGATGTGCGCCGGGTCACCGTAGTACAACTGGCTGCCACCTCGGTGCTGTCGTTCCTGATGGTGGTGCCGACCCAGGAAGCCATCCCGGACTTTTCCTGGCTGCTGCTGGCCAGTGCCCTGGGCCTGGGCGCCGCCAGCGCGGCGATCCAGGTGGCGATGAACTGGGCGCAGAAAAGCGTCTCGCCGACCCGCGCCACCCTGATCTACGCCGGCGAACCGGTGTGGGCCGGGCTGGTCGGGCGCATCGCCGGCGAGCGCCTGCCGGCCCTGGCCCTGCTGGGCGGCGCGCTGATCGTCGCGGCGGTGATCGTCAGCGAGTTGAAGACCAAGGGTAAGAGTAGCGAGGTGGTCGAGGCGGATCGGCTGGATGAGACGGCGGATTCGCAACGCTGAGTCAGCGCGGCAACGACTCGACAATGGCCGCCAGTTCCTGCCGGGACAGCTGGCCAGCCTTTACGGCAGCAACAATGTCTTCTCGCGTCATGGTTTGAGCCGGGGCCTGCTCGGCATCGACATTCCATAACCACAGGGGGCTGATCCGCTCCTGCCCCGGCCAGAAGGCCTTGGGCAAGGCTTCCTGAGCGATGACGCCCTTGTGATAGAAGTACGCCAGGTAGCGGCTATGGCCCTCGGCAAAGCCGGTGTCGTAATAGAGCACCGTGCCGGCGGGCAAGGCCGCCGCCGCTGGCCCTTCGATCGACAAGGGCTCCAGGGTCTTGAAGCGGCTCATGCCGGCAGTGGGCCCGGCCAGGGTCAGCCACAGCCAGACAATCCAGCCGCCGAAGGCCATCAGCAGCAGGCTGGCGAGGGTTTTGCGGGTAAAGGTTCCGAGGGTCATAAAGGGCCTGTCTGCTTCCGTTCAAGCGGGTCCGTTGCCAAGGGGCGCGACCATAGCACCGCGCGCAGCGCTTTGTTGTCATTCATGCTGGGCAAACTGCCATGACTTTGGTGCCGGCTGGCTTTTCGTTCCCTGTCTTGAACGCCGTTCGAAGGGGTTTTGTAGGATCCTGCCACAGCTTCAAGGTTGGTGATCACAGAGTCGGCACGTATGATGCATCACAATTTCCCGCAGATTAGAAGCCTATGTCCCTGATAGTTCTACTGCTTCTGCCTTTTATCGGCAGCTGTCTGGCGGCCCTGCTGCCGCACAACGCGCGTAACACCGAGTCCCTGCTGGCCGGCCTGGTCGCCTTGGCCGGTACCGTGGCGGTGGCCTCGATGTACCCGCAGATCGCCCATGGCGGCGTGATCCGTGAAGAATTCAACTGGCTGCCCAGCCTCGGCCTGAACTTCGTCCTGCGCATGGACGGCTTCGCCTGGCTATTCTCCATGCTGGTGCTGGCCATCGGCACCCTGGTGTCGCTCTACGCGCGCTACTACATGTCGCCGGAAGACCCGGTGCCGCGCTTCTTCGCGTTTTTCCTGGCCTTCATGGGCGCCATGCTCGGCCTGGTGATTTCCGGCAACCTGATCCAGATCGTGTTCTTCTGGGAACTGACCAGCCTGTTCTCCTTCCTGTTGATCGGCTACTGGCACCACCGCTCCGATGCCCGGCGCGGCGCCTACATGGCGCTGATGGTCACCGGCGCGGGGGGCTTGTGCCTGCTGGCGGGGGTCATGCTGCTCGGCCATGTGGTCGGCAGCTACGACCTGGACCAGGTCCTGGCTGCCGGAGATCTCATCCGAGCCCACGCCCTCTACCCCATCCTCCTGCCCCTGATCCTGATCGGCGCCCTCAGCAAAAGCGCGCAGTTCCCCTTCCACTTCTGGCTACCCCACGCCATGGCCGCGCCGACACCGGTCTCGGCCTACCTGCACTCGGCGACCATGGTCAAGGCCGGGGTCTTCCTCCTTGCCCGCCTCTGGCCGTCGCTGTCCGGCAGCGAAGAATGGTTCTGGATCGTCGGCGGCGCCGGTGCCGCGACCCTGGTGCTGGGCGCCTACTGCGCGATGTTCCAGAACGACCTCAAGGGCCTGCTGGCCTACTCGACCATCAGCCACCTGGGCCTGATCACCCTGCTGCTGGGCCTGAACAGCCCGCTGGCCGCGGTGGCCGCGGTGTTCCATATCCTCAACCACGCCACCTTCAAGGCCTCGCTGTTCATGGCCGCCGGCATCATCGACCACGAAAGCGGCACCCGCGACATCCGCAAGCTCAACGGCCTGATCAAGCTGATGCCGTTCACCGCGACCCTGGCCATGGTCGCCAGCGCCTCCATGGCCGGCGTGCCGCTGCTCAACGGTTTCCTGTCAAAAGAGATGTTCTTCGCCGAGACGGTGTTCATCAATTCCACCGCCTGGGTCGAGGCCGCCCTGCCGGTGATCGCCACCATCGCCGGGACCTTCAGCGTCGCCTACTCCCTGCGCTTCACCGTGGATGTGTTCTTCGGTAAACCGGCCGAAGACCTGCCGCATACGCCCCACGAGCCACCGCGCTGGATGCGCGCGCCGGTGGAGCTGCTGGTGTTCACCTGCCTGCTGGTGGGGATCTTCCCGGCGCAGATGGTCGGCCCGCTGCTGGCCGCGGCCGCCCAGCCAGTGGTCGGCGGCACCCTGCCGGAGTACAGCCTGGCGATCTGGCACGGCCTGAATGCGCCGATCATCATGAGCCTGATCGCCATGTCCGCTGGCATCGTGCTCTACCTGCTGCTGCGCGCCCCGCTGGTGCGCGGCCACTTCGCCTACCCACCGCTCATTGGCCGCTTCAACGGCAAGCGCCTGTTCGAGCGCAGCCTGGTGAGCATGATGCGCCTGGCCCGGCGCCTGGAGCGGCACATCAGCACCAAGCGCCTGCAGACCCAGCTGTTCCTGCTGGTGCTGGTGGCGGTGCTGGCCGGCCTGATCCCGATGCTCTACAGCAGCCTGAGCTGGGGCGACCGGCCGAAGATCCCGGGCTCCATCGTCTTCGTCACCCTCTGGCTGCTGGCCATCGCCTGCGCCCTGGGCGCCGCCTGGCAAGCCAAGTACCACCGCCTGGCGGCCCTGACCATGGTCAGCGTCTGCGGCCTGATGACCTGCGTGACCTTCGTCTGGTTCTCCGCGCCGGACCTGGCCCTGACCCAGCTGGTGGTGGAAGTGGTGACCACAGTGCTGATCCTGCTCGGCCTGCGCTGGCTGCCACGGCGGATCGAGGACGTCTCGCCACTGCCGAGCAGCGTGCCCAAGGCCCGTGCCCGCCGCCTGCGCGACCTGCTGCTGTCGATCGCCGTCGGCCTGGGCATGGCCGTGCTGTCCTACGCCATGCTGACCCGCCAGACCCCCAACGACATTTCTTCGTTCTACCTCAGCCGCGCCCTGCCGGAAGGCGGTGGCAGCAATGTGGTAAACGTGATGCTGGTGGACTTCCGCGGCTTCGACACCCTGGGCGAGATCACCGTGCTGGCGGCCGTGGCCCTGACCGTATTCGCCCTGCTGCGACGCTTCCGCCCACCGAAGGAAAGCATGCAGCTGCCAGCCCAGCAGCGCCTGCTGGCGCCCGACGTGGTCACCGACCTGGTCAACCCGCGCCAGGCCAGCGACACCGCCCTGGGCTTCATGATGGTGCCGGCGGTGCTGGTGCGCCTGCTGCTGCCGATCGCCCTGGTGGTGTCGTTCTACCTGTTCATGCGCGGCCACAACCTGCCGGGCGGCGGTTTCGTCGCCGGCCTGGTGATGTCGGTGGCGTTCATCCTGCAATACATGGTCGCCGGCACCCAGTGGGTCGAGGCCCAGATGAGCCTGCGACCGCTGCGCTGGATGGGCACCGGCCTGCTGTTCGCCACCCTGACCGGGCTCGGCGCCCTGGCGTTCGGCTACCCGTTCCTGACCACCCACACCCTGCACCTGGACCTGCCGCTGCTCGGTGATATCCATATCGCCAGCGCGCTGTTCTTCGACATCGGCGTGTATGCCGTGGTGGTCGGCTCGACCCTGCTGATCCTCACCGCGCTGGCGCACCAGTCGGTGCGGGCGCACAAGCCGAGCCCGTCCAAATCCCTTGCCAAGACAGGAGCCACTGCCTGATGGAAGAAGTCATTGCAATTGCCATTGGTGTGCTGGCGGCCTCCGGCGTCTGGCTGGTGCTGCGGCCACGGACCTTCCAGGTGGTGATGGGCCTGTGCCTGCTGTCCTACGGGGTCAACCTGTTCATCTTCAGCATGGGCAGCCTGTTCATCGGCAAGGAGCCGATCATCAAGGACGGCGTGCCCCAGGACCTGCTGCACTACACCGACCCGCTGCCCCAGGCGCTGGTGCTCACGGCGATCGTCATCAGCTTCGCCATGACCGCGCTGTTCCTGGTGGTGCTGCTGGCGTCCAGGGGCCTGACCGGCACCGACCATGTGGATGGCCGGGAGCCCAAGGAATGAGCCTGATGCCGCACCTGATCGTCGCGCCTATCCTGCTGCCGCTGCTGACCGCCGCGGTGATGCTGATGCTCGGCGAGAAACATCGCCCGCTCAAAGCCAAGATCAATCTGTTCTCCAGCATGCTCGGCCTGGGCATCTCCGTGCTGTTGCTGTACTGGACCCAGCAGACCGGCGTGCCCGGCTCCGTCGGCGTGTACCTGCCGGGCAACTGGCAGGTGCCGTTCGGCATCGTGCTGGTGGTCGATCGCCTGTCGGCGCTGATGCTGGTACTCACCGGGATCATCGGCGTCAGCGCCCTGCTGTTCGCCATGGCCCGCTGGGACCGCGCCGGGGCCAGCTTCCACGCGCTGTTCCAGATCCAGCTGATGGGCCTGTACGGCGCCTTCCTGACCGCCGACCTGTTCAACCTGTTCGTGTTCTTCGAAGTGCTGCTGGCCGCCTCCTACGGCCTGATGCTCCACGGCTCCGGCCGCGCGCGGGTGTCCGCCGGCCTGCACTACGTGGCGATCAACCTGCTGGCCTCGTCGCTGTTCCTGATCGGCGCGGCGCTGATCTACGGCGTCACCGGCACCCTGAACATGGCCGACCTGGCGCTGAAGATCCCGCTGGTGCCGGAAGCCGACCGCGGCCTGCTGCACGCCGGCGCGGCGATCCTCGCCACCGCGTTCCTGGCCAAGGCCGGCATCTGGCCGCTGAACTTCTGGCTGGTGCCGGCCTATTCCGCGGCCAGCGCGCCGGTGGCGGCGATGTTCGCGATCATGACCAAGGTCGGCGTCTACACCCTGCTGCGCCTGTGGACCCTGCTGTTCTCCGGGCAGGCCGGGGCCTCGGCCTACTTCGGCGGCGACTGGCTGATCTACGGCGGCATGGCGACCATCGTCTGCGCGGCCCTGGCGATCCTCGCCGCGCAGCGCCTGGAACGCATGGCCAGCCTGAGCATCCTGGTCTCGGCCGGGATCCTCCTGGCAGCGATTGGCTTCGCCCAGCCCAGGCTGATCGCCGGCGCGCTGTTCTACCTGGTCAGCTCGACCCTGGCCCTGAGCGCGCTGTTCCTCCTGGCGGAGCTGATCGAGCGCTCGCGCTCGGCCAACGAAATCCCCCTGGACGACGAGGCCGAAGCCCTGCCCCGGCCTCAGGAGTCGCTGCAACCGCCACCGGGCACCAACCTCGACGACGAGCGCAAAGCCGTGGTCGGCCAGGTGATTCCCTGGACCATGGCCTTCCTCGGCCTGAGCTTCATTGCCTGCGCGCTGCTGATCATCGGCATGCCGCCGCTGTCGGGTTTCATCGGCAAGCTGAGCCTGATCGGCGCCCTGCTCAACCCTGCCGGGCTGGGCCAGGCCAGCGATGCGCCGCTGTCCGGCGCCGCCTGGGGCCTGCTGGCCTTGCTGATCCTCTCCGGCCTGGCGTCGCTGATCGCCTTTTCGCGCCTGGGCATCCAGCGTTTCTGGAGCCCGGAAGAACGGCCGTCGCCGCTGCTGCGGCGCTTCGAGTGCGTGCCGATCATCGCCCTGCTCGGGCTGTGCATGCTGCTGACCGTCAAGGCCGAGCCGCTGCTGCGCTTTACCCAGGCCGCCGCCGACAGCCTCAACGACCCGCAGCGATATGTGATGGCCGTGCTCGGCACCCGGGCGGTCCCCAGCCCCGAGGCCCAGGCGGCGTTGCAGGAGGTGCGGCCATGAAGCGCCTGTTCCCCGCGCCCTGGTTGTCGCTGGCGCTGTGGCTGCTGTGGCTGGTGCTGAACCTGTCCGTCAGCCCCGGCAACCTGCTGCTCGGCGCGCTCCTGGGCTTCTGCGCGCCGTTGATGATGCGGCCGTTGCGCCCGCTGCCGATCCGCATCCGCCGCCCCGCGACCATCCTGCGCCTGTTCCTGCTGGTCGGCCGCGATGTGCTGCTGTCGAACCTGGCCGTGGCCTGGGGTGTGCTCAACGCCGGGCGCCGCCCGCCGCGCTCGCGCTTCGTCAAGATCCCCCTGGACCTGCGCGACGCCAACGGCCTGGCCGCGCTCTCGACCATCACCACGGTGGTGCCGGGCACGGTGTGGTCCGAGCTGTCCCTGGACCGCAGCATCCTGCTGCTGCATGTGTTCGACCTGGACGACGAAGCGGCTTTCATCCAGCACTTCAAGACGACCTACGAGCGTCCGTTGATGGAGATCTTCGAATGAGTGCCCTGCTCACGAACGCGATCCTGCTCAGCCTGTTCCTGTTTTCCGTGGCCATGGTCCTGACCCTGGTCCGGCTGTTCAAGGGCCCCTCGGCCCAGGACCGGGTCCTGGCCCTGGACTACCTGTACATCCTGGCGATGCTGATGATGCTGGTGCTGGGCATCCGTTATGCCAGCGACACCTACTTCGAGGCGGCGCTGCTGATCGCCCTGTTCGGCTTCGTCGGCTCCTTCGCCCTGGCCAAATTCCTCCTGCGTGGCGAGGTGATCGAATGAATGCCGTCAGTGAACTGTCGTGGTGGATCGAGATACCGGTGGCGATCCTGCTGGTGCTCAGCAGCGCCTTCGCCCTGATCGGCGCCATCGGCATGCTGCGCATGAAGGACTACTTCCAGCGCATGCACCCACCGGCCCTGGCCTCGACCCTGGGCGCCTGGTGCGTGGCCCTGGCGTCGATCCTGTATTTCTCGGGGATGAAGTCCGCGCCTGTGCTGCACGCCTGGCTGATTCCGATCCTGCTGTCGATCACCGTGCCGGTGACCACCCTGCTGCTGGCGCGGGCGGCGCTGTTCCGCAAGCGCATGGCCGGCGACGATGTGCCGGCGGAGGTCAGCAGCCGGCGTCGCGAAAGCGGCAGTTGAGGGATGCCCGCCACACGCGCCCTTTGTAGGAGCGAGCTTGCTCGCGATGAACGTCAACGATGACGCGGACCATCTGCGGGAATCCGTTGAACCGGCTTTTTTCGCGAGCAAGCTCGCTCCTACAAGAGGGAGGCACTCAGTTCCAGGCCACCACCAGCAACCCCGCCCCCAGCACCACGCACAGCGGCGAATAGAACAAGGTGTCCAGCCGGGCGAACCTGGACTCGCTGACTTCCTTGAAGAACCCCACCAGGTTCGAATCGCCAATGGCCCGGGCGAACATCAGCAAGGCCATCGCGCTGATCACCCATTGCAGCGCCGGGTGGCTCACCGTCGGCAGGTACAGGCCCACCCGCAGGCACACCAGCATCGCGATCAGCAGCAGGCCCACCGCCACCAGCAAGGTGGCGAACCCCGAGGGTTTGAACGCCGGCTCCAGCTCACCCGGCGTCCTGCCCGGCACCTGGGGGATCGCCGCCTCGCTACCGCGCTTGCCGCCGGCGGCCCAGTACAGGTGGATCAGGCTGATCAGCAGGAAGGCTCCTGCCATCCATTGCGCGATCAAAACATTCATATGCAAACGTCCATGGCAAAAAATGTTGCTGAAGAATGGACCCGCTCGCGCGTTTTTGTAAGTACGTTCGTCGCCTGCGATGGTAAAGTGCCGCCCCATGAAATTCGCCCGAACCGATCGCTCGCTCATTGCCTGGATGCTCTATTGCTGCGTCCTGTTCAATGTGTTCGCCTGCAGCATCGGCCACGGGCAAATGGTCGGCCAGCAGCTCAACGGGATCGGCGGCCAGTTCTGTACGGTGGACTCGCGCACCCAGGCACCGGCCTCCTCCAACCCGGTCGACGAATCGCTGCCGACCCTGTCCAAGGCCTTCGGTTGCCCGCTGTGTTCCACCGGCGGCATGGGCCCGGCGTTCAACTCCAGCCTGACCCTGGCGATCCTGCCGCAGCACCACAGCCCGCCGCTGGCGCCCCGCGCCACCGCTGACATTCCCACCCGCTTCACCTGGCCCGCGGCCCACCCGCGCGCGCCGCCCGCCTTCGCCTGAGTCTTCTGCCCCTGTCATCAGCCCGCCCCGTGCCAATGCACGGCGTCAGGGTCTGTACGGAAAGTCACTGTGCGCTAAGCACCTTCGCGCTATGCAGGCCATGCTGCGTTAAAAGCAGGCTCGCCTGACCTTCGCTCGCCGACTTTTCGTACGGACCCTGAACCCCGGGCTGCTTCCTAGCCAAGAATTCAGGATCTACCGATGAAACACATTCCCCTGCTGGCCAGCCTGTGCGGCTGCCTGTCCGTCAGCGCCTGGGCGCAATCCAGCGTCGACCTGGCACCGATCACCATCGACGGCGACCAGCCCGTCGAACCCGGCCTGGCCCTCGACCAGTCCAGCGGCATGGCCTCGCGCCTGGGCCTGAGCGTCCGTGAGACCCCGGCCTCGGTGGCGGTGGCCAACCGCAACGACATCGAGCTGCGCGGCGCGCAGAACTTCCAGGACGCCGCCAACAGCCTGCCCGGGGTCAATGCCAGCGCCCCGCCGGGGTTCGGCGGCTTCGTCTCCTACCGGGGTTTCAGCAACAGCCAGATCACCCAGATGTTCAACGGCATCAACGTGTCCAGCGGCCTGGCACGGCCGGTGGATTCGTGGATCTATGACCGGGTCGAACTGCTCGGCGGCCCCTCCTCGCTGGTCAACGGCGCCGGCTCCGTGGGCGGTTCGCTGAACTACGTGACCAAGCTGGCCGACCGCCAGGAGCGGGCCATCGAGGGCCGGGTCAGCTACGGCAGCTACGACACCACGCAAACCGCCTTCGGCCTCAACCACGCCCTCAGCGAAGCCGGCGACGAGGTGCAGCACTACGCCCGCCTCGACGTCAGCCACAACACCAGCAACGGCTACATCGACCGCCAGGAACGGGATGCCTGGAGCCTGGCGTTCTCCCTGCTCAGCGACCTGACGCCGGACCTGTCCCACACCCTGGCCGTGGAATACCAGGACGAACACGAGGACAGCCCGTACTGGGGCACCCCGGTGCTCAACCCCAAGGCCGGCGAGCTGAAGATCGACAAGCACAACCGCTTCAACAACTACAACGTCGAGGACGGCCGCTACGAGCAGCGCACGATCTGGGTGCGCTCGATCGTCGACTACCGGATCAACGACAGCACCAGCCTGCGCAACACCCTCTATCACCTGGACAGCCAGCGCGACTACCGCAACCTGGAGACCTACCAGTACAACGCCGACAACAGCGCGGTGAACCGCTCCACGGCCTATCAGGTGCGGCACCAGGGTGAGCAGAACGGCAACCAGTTCGAGCTGCGCCACGACACCTCGATCTTCGGCCTGGACAGCACCTGGTCCGGTGGCTTCGAGTACAAGGTCAACCGCACCACCAACTCGCCGCTGAACGTCAAGGCGGCCAACAGCGTCGACCCGAACGATTACCAGCCGGGGCATTTCTACGACCTGCCGGGCACCCGCCAGGGCTTTGTCGCCGACAAGACCAACGAGGTCACCACCCAGGCGTTGTTCGTCGAGAATCGCCTGGCCCTGACCGACCGGCTGGCGCTGCTCACCGGCCTGCGCTACGACAACATCGACCTGGACGTGACCAACCACCGATTGGTGACGGCGAGCAATCCACGACACCTCAAGCGCCGTTGGGAACCGGTCACCGGCCGGGTCGGCCTGAGCTATCAGTTTCTCCCGAGTGCCAATGTCTATGTGCAGTACAGCACCGCCGCCGAGCAGCCCAACAACAGCACCCAGGCCTTCGATGTCTCCACGGGCAAGCAATGGGAAGTGGGCAGCAAGTTCGATTATCTGGACGGCCGCGGCTCGGCGACCCTGGCGGCCTACCGCATCGAGCGCAAGGACTTCGCGGTGACCGACCCGCTGGACCCGACCCTGAGCATCCCGGTGGGCCAGCAGACCTCCAAGGGCATCGAGGTGGCCAGCTCGCTGCGGGTCACCCCGAAGCTGCTGCTCGAGGGCAACTTCGCCTGGGTCGATGCGCAGTACGACGAGTTCACCGAGAAGAACGCCGCGGGCGTGGTGGTGTCACGCAAGGGCAATACCCCGACCAACGTGCCGGACCGGGTCGGCAACCTGTGGCTGACCTATGACCTGGCGCCGCAGTGGCAGACCGGGGTCGATGCGCGTTATGTGGCCTCGGTGTACGCCGACACGGCCAACACCCTGACCGTGCCCTCCTACACCCTGTACGGCACCTTCCTCACCTACAAGCTCGACAACCACACCTCAATCACCGGGCGGGTGCGCAACCTGACCGACGAGGTCTACGCCAGGTTCGCCCATGTCTCGCCGGCTTACTACCTGGGTACGCCACGGACCTTCGAACTGGCGGTGCAGACCCGCTTCTAAAAACATCGCGGGCAAGCCTCGCTCCTACAGGGTTACGCAAACTTCTGTAGGAGCGAGGCTTGCCCGCGATAGCGATCTCACTCTCACCGCAATCTCTCAATCGAGACTGGCACTGACCTTATCCGCCACATCCCCGGGCAACCACGCCCGCCACACCTGCGGATGCGCCTTGAGAAAGGCCCGCGCCGCTTCCCGGGGCGGCGTGTGCTTCTCGCTCATCTCGGCCAGGGCCTTGTTCAGCGGATCGATCGGCAAATCGACCTTGCTGAAGAACTCGGCGATCTGCGGGTACTGCTTCTGGAACGGCGTGGACACGCCAATCGACAGCTTCGAGGCCAGCGAACGCGTGGGACGTGGGTTGGGGTGCTCGGGATCGGTCAGGGTTTTCCAGGCCTCGGCATCGAACGGCGGCTCTTCCAGCTGGATCAGCTTGAAGCGGCCGAGCAAGGGGGTCGGCGACCAGTAGTAGAACAGGACCGGCTGGCCGCGACGGATCGATGAAGTGATCTCGGCGTCCAGCGCCGCACCGGAACCGCTGCGGAAATTCACATAGCTGTCGGTCAGGCCATAGGCCTTGAGCTTCTGCTTGTTCACCACTTCCGAGGTCCAGCCGATGGGGCTGTTGAGAAAACGCCCCTTGCCCGGGCTTTCCGGGTCCTTGAACACATCCTTGTAGCGCGCAAGGTCCGTGACGCTGCGCAGGCCCGGTGCCAGCGGCTTGATGCCCTTGGCCGGGTCGCCCTTGACCACGTATTCCGGCACCCACCAGCCTTCGGTCGCGCCCTTCACCGTGTCGCCCAGGGCCGCCACCTTGCCCTCGGCCTCGGCCTTGACCCACACCGGGCTGCGTCCGGCCCACTCTTCGCCGATGACCTGGATATCGTTGTTGGCCAGCGCGGTTTCCAGGGTGATGGTGGTGCCCGGCAAGGTGTCGGTCGGCAGGTCGTAACCCTTCTCGACGATGGTGCGCAGGATATCGGTGATCAGGCTGCCGCTTTCCCAGTTCAGGTCGGCGAAGTGGATCGGCGCCGGTGCCGCCCAAGCGCCGGCGGGCGCCAGCAAAATACCCAGGCCGAGCAGCGCGCCGCCCAGCAGTGTCCGCAGTCCTTTCATGCCTGTGCCCCTTGTGCCGTTCACAGCGTTGCAGGATGGTCTCGCGATCGGGGACCGCAAGCCTCTGATTATTTAAGTCATCTGACTGTAGTAGAGGTTCCTGCTTTCGACGGGGACTTCAGTCTGCGCCCTGCTCCTGCAGGCGCTGCAACTCGCGGCGCACCATGCTGGCGTATGCCGCAGGCTTCAGGACATACAGCTGCGAAGCCACCCAGGCCAGCCAGGCGCCTTGCAACACGGCTTTCTGTTCGAACAGGCGCTGGGCCTCGGCGCGGGCGCGCGCAAGATGCTGCTGATGGAATTCGGCGCGGCTCACTCGCTGGCCTTGAAGCTCACCAGTTCACCCTTGCGCCATTTGGCGGCCTTGCCGGTCACGGCTTTCAGGGTCTTGGTCAGGCCTTCCTGCAACTGCTGGTTGGCGGCGAACACCGTCACTACGCTGTGGCCTTCCTTGAACAGGATGGCGTGGCCGTCGGCGGTGCTGACAAAGGCGTATTCGCCCAGGCCGTAGACGGTCAGCTTGATCTCGCGAAAACGGATTTCGAACTTGCCGCCTTCACGGCTGGGCAGGACCGCCGCACGGAAATGATCGCCGACCTTGAGTTCCAGGCGCGGCTTGTCGTCCACGACCAGCGCTGTCTCGGTGTCGATTTCGGCGACGTAAATGCCTTCCGGCGTCTGTTCGGTGATGTAGACGAAACGTGACTGGAACTGTTTGACCAACTTTGCGCGCAAATCGCCCAGGACGAACAACGCGTGCATATCAAGATTACTGACTGCCAAGGAAAGATCCCCGAAACTGAAAATGACTCTGCCCGCGTAAACGACGGACAGCAGAAAAAGGCGGCCGAACCGGCGCCGTGACTCCACATGAAAACAATCCGAAAAAGCACCACTCGCCAACGCGTAGGCGCAAACACCGGTGCGCCCCTCCCCAGGACAACCGGAAGGACTACCGGACCGTTTGGCCCGCATCAAGCGCAGAAGAAGTGGTTCCGACCCGCCGAGAAAGCTGCGCACTCACTGTCGATCGGAAAACCTCACGATCCTTTCGTCACCCTTAATGGGACGGGAGTGCTGCAGGTAAACATCAATCTCTGACTGCCGGGGCAATTCTAGAGCAACTTTATGTATTCAGAGCAACCCATGCGTGAGCAAATCGCTGAAAAAACCTCTTTTATCCTGCCGGTCAGCCACTTGCGTGACTTAACTCAGCCATCGACGGGCAACAACTGCCATACTGCCGCGACCTTGAAGCCAGCCACCGGCCAGCTTCACCAGCATATTTTCCAGGGGAAAGTCGGACGTGACGGAATTCGATATAGGCGAGTTTTTCATTCATGGCGAAGCCCGGGACGTCGAGGGCGAGTTCCAGGCCGTGATCGTGATGCGCGCCAAGCCACCGCTGCGCACCGTGCGCTACCACCAGGTGGAAAAGGACCGTTGGTTCAAGACCGCGGAACTGGCCGAAGCTGCCGCCAAGGACGCCGCCCGCGCCCTCAAGCAGGCCGTCGACCAGGGCGCCCTGAACCTCTGAGCCCGCGGTAAAGGATTGCCGCGCCCGACCGACATATTGGCGAGCCTTCCTGTAAAGAGCGCCATGATGATCGACCTCAACCCACCTGCCCGCCTCCCGTCCCTGGCCGAGTTCGCCCTGCCAGGCGCGGCGGGCAGCGAAAGCCCGGCGAGCGATCCGTTTGACCTGCGCACCGCGATCACCCGGGCGACCAACGCTGCTCCCGACGGCGTGCTCGAAGCGAAAAAGAAACGCATCAGGCTGCTGCGCAAACAGATCGAGCAATTGCAGCAGCGGCTGCGCAAGGCCAACGAGCGCCTGGCGATGGTGCAAAGCGCCGCCCGGCATCGCGCCACCGACGCGCACATGCAGGCCTTGTCCGCCGCCCGGGCCCAGGCGCAGGCCGCCAGCAGCGCCTTGTCGATGGCCCAGGTGGCACTGTTCCAGGCCGAAAGCGCGGTGATCGGCAGCGAGGTCTGAAGGCGCGGATGCCTGCGCCCTCAGGCCGAACGGCTGAACAGCGGGTGTCCGGCCTTGTCCCGCGCCAGCTGGGCCAGCCAGGACGCCTGGCATTCCACGGCCTCCTCCCGGCTGGCGAACGGCGCGCCGCGGCGCTCGCCATTGACCAGCACGACCCAGCACACATTCAGCCCGACCGCGCGAAAGGTGGCCGGTACACCGCTACCAATCATCACTGCGACATCGACTTTGCTTTGCATGAGGACTTCTCCTGGCAACTAGTTAGCTAGCTAACAATGTCGCCATACTAATGAGTTCCCATGCTGGGAAAAAGCCATCTCTTGCACAGCTTCGTTGCAGGGCCGGTAACAATGACCGGCCCGCTCGGGCTCAGCCGCGCGCGGCCTCGACAGCCTGCTCCGGTTTGTAGCCCAGGCGCAGGCCGCCCCAATGCCGGCCCTTGACCCTGATCGGCACCGACAAATCGTGCATCAGTTCGCCGGTATCGCGGGTGTAGGTTTGCAGCAACAGCGGCTGCTGGTGGCTGCCGCAGCGGATGCCGGTGCGGTCCTCGAACTTGCGCTTGGTGCGGTTGTGCAGGGTATCCACCTGCGGGTCGCCGGTCAGCGGCTGCGAGAACACCTGGTTGTGGGTCGGCACGTAGCCCTGGGGCGTGCAGGCGATGGCGAACACCAGGCCTTCGTGACGCGCCAGCAACGGCTCCTGGATCGCCGGCAGCACCTGATCGGCGTAGCGGTCGAAGCGGGTCTGGTATTTCACCGGCTGGGTATTGGCGATCGGCTGGTAGCTGCGGTCGAACAGGTCGTCGAGGCTGATGCGGCTGGCGTCCAGGTCCGCCTCGAACTGCTCGGCGATGCGTCGGGCGCCTTCCTGGGCCAGGTCGTAGATGCGCTGGTGATAGTCGTCCAGGCCGACTGCCGCCAGGCGCTCGCTGATGATCTCCGCCTGCCCTTCCATCTGCACCGCCGCCTCGGCCAGGCTCCGGGTCTGCTGGTCGCTCACCGCCAGGTCGCCGCGCACCTGCTCCACGGCATGGAACAGGCTGTCCAGTTGCTGGCGATTGGTCTCGGCGCCGCGGGCGATCTCGCCGACCTGGCTTTCCACCCCCGCCGACAGCCGGGCGATGTTCTGCAAATGCTGGCCGGTGGACTCGACCTGCTCCACCCCGGTGTTCAGGTCGCTGGACAGCTGGCGGATCTGCTCCACCACCTGGGCAGTGCGCTGCTGGATATCGCCGACCATCACCCCGACCTCGTCGGTGGCGGTGGCCGTGCGCCCGGCCAGGCCGCGCACTTCATCGGCCACCACGGCGAACCCGCGCCCGTGCTCCCCGGCCCGCGCCGCCTCGATGGCGGCATTCAGCGCCAGCAGGTTGGTCTGGCTGGCGATCGACTGGATCACCAGCGCCACCCGCTGGATGTCTTCGCTGCGCTGGCTCAAGGCCTCGATCAGTTCCCGGCTGTCGTTGGCGCTTTGGCTGAGGCGGTGCATGCGGGTGATCGACTCGCCCAGCACCACGCTGCCTTCGGCGCTGCTGCGATGGGCTTCGCTGGCGGCGCTCAGGGCCTGCTGGCTGAGCTGCGCGGCCAGTTGCTCGGTGTGGATCATCGCCTCGGCGCTGCTGACGATGCGCGCCGCCGAGTCCAGTTGCGACTGCACCCGCCCGGCCAGTTGCCGGACCGAATAGGCCACGCCGGCGGCCGACAGTGCGTTATGGCTGGTGCTGTAGGACAGGTCGCGAGTCAGCGCGGCGATCTCGCCGTTGTCGACGCTGCTCGCCGGCGCTGCGGCCTTGGGCCTGGCCAGGCGCGGCAGCCAGACGATCAGCAGCATCAGCGGCACGGCAAGGTAGAAGGAAAGCAGCCCCTGGGACAGGGCATACAACACTAGCAGCAAGGCGCCGCTTTGCAGGGCTGGAACCTGCCAGCGCCGGGTGGCTTGGGCTGTTGGCAGCGGTTGCGCAGTGGCAGCCGACAAAGATCCGTCTTGCGTCATCTGGATTACCCCACGTTTTTCTAATTATTTGCTCTGCATTGAACGCCACTAAAAAGCCATTATCCATGGTCCATTAGTCGCAGGTTTGCAGCAGATCAATAGAAATGCGCGAGGGGCTTTCAGGGCGCCCACAAACGACTCGCGGGCAAGCCTGCCAGCCCAGGTGCAGTGGCGACCTTGGGGTGGGGCTTGCCCGCGAGGGGAGAAGTCTTGGCGATCAGGCCTGACGCTGGTGCTTGTCGATCTGCTCGTGACGTTCCTGAGCTTCGATGCAGTACTTGGTGGTCGGGCTGATCAGCAGGCGTTTCAGGCCGATCGGCTCGCCGCTGTCGTCGCACCAGCCGAAGCTGTCGTCGCCGATACGGCCCAGGGCCTGCTCCAGCTGCGGCAGCATGCGCTGGTCGCGGTCGATAGCGTTGACCAGCCAGGTCCGCTCTTCCTCTACGGAAGCCGCGTCGGCAGGGTCGGCCGGGGTGTCCAGGCTCTCAATGGCGATTCGGTTCTGTTCGATGCGCTCGTGGGTTTCGACCTTCATGGCCTGCAACAGCTCAGTGAAAAAAGCCAGCTGCTCGGCGTTCATGTAGTCATCCGCCGGCATGGCCAGCAACTTTTCCTTTGTCATTGATTTCTCTATAAAAAATACGTGCATTAAGGCGAATTAAAGCTGTTTTCCGTGCCCCCTTTCGGGGCATCGGAAAGGCGCCATACATTCCAAGCGCCACCCGGCACTCAATTTACGAGGGGCGGCAGTCTAAGGCCCGTTTGAGGCCTCAGCAACTGAAATGACATCGAATTTGTCCGACAAGCCCTGAAAGCCCGCCAGGGCTGGCTTTGGCGGCGGTTATCGGAGTGCGTTTATAACAAGAAATTCCATCGGCCGGGGTCTTTTAGAAGACAAACGGCAACGGCAGGCCCGAAAAAGGCCTGCCGCTGCCGTGGTGCAAGGCTTCTGTAGGAGCGAGGCTTGCCCGCGATAATCGTCAATACGCCGCGGTGCATCAGATGCTAAGCGTTATCGTTGAAGTCCATCGCGAGCAAGCTTCGCTCCTACAGAAGCACAGGGCTCAGCGCTTGAGCTTGCGCTTGTTGCGGTACTGGTCGATGACCACCGCCACCACGATGATCAGGCCCTTGATGATATCCTGGATGTAGGCATCGACACCGACGAAGGTGAAACCGCTGGCCATCACCCCGAGGATCAGCGCGCCGATCACGGTGCCGGTGATGCGCCCCACGCCGCCGGCCAGGCTGGTGCCGCCGATCACCGCGGCGGCGATGGCGTCCAGCTCGTAGGACATGCCCATGCCCGCCTGCCCGGTCGCCGCCCGCGCCGAGGCCACCACCCCGGCCAGCCCCGCCAGCAGCCCGGCGATGCTGTAGACGATCACCAGGTGGCGCTTGACGTTGATCCCCGAGGTCCGCGCCGCCTGCATGTTGCCGCCGATGGCGTAGGTGTACTTGCCGTACTTGGTGTAGCGCAGGGCGATATGGAAGATCACCGCCACCACCAGGAAGATGATCACCGGCATCGCACCGTGGCCGATGGCCGTGTAGGAATCCGAGAGCATGCTGATCGGCTGGCCCTCAGTGTAGTAACGCGCCAGGCCGCGCGCCGAGACCATCATGCCGAGGGTGGCGATAAAGGGCGGGATCCCGGTGATGGCGATGATGCTGCCGTTGATCGCCCCCGCCAGCAGCCCTACCCCCAGCCCGGCCACCACCCGGATCCACACCGGCAGGTCGGTCAGCGACGGGAACACCGCGCGGGTGAAGTCCGAGGTCTGCGCCAGGCTGGCGGCAATCATTGCCGACAGCGCCAGCACCGAGCCGGACGACAGGTCGATGCCGGTGGTGATGATCACCTGGGTCACGCCGATGGCCAGCAGGCCGATGATCGACACCTGCAGGATCATCAGCACCAGGCGCTGGGAGTTCATCAGGAAGCTCTGGTCGCGCACGATCCAGCCGAACAGTTCGAACACCAGGCCGATGCCGATCAGCACCAGGAAGATGCTCAGTTCGGTGGGCAGGCGCCGGCGCGTTCTGGCTGGCGCCGCCGCGGGTTTGTTTTCCAGTATCGCGTTCATAAGCCTTCACCTTCTTCTTGTATGGCCGGCGGCGAACACAGCTCGCCGATGGCCTTGATACGTTTGCCGGCTAGTGGACCAGGGACATCCCGGAAGCCAGTTGCATGACCTTCTCCTGGGTCGCTTCGCCGCGGTCGAGGGTGCCCATCAGCTCGCCCTCGTGCATGACCATCACCCGATCGCTCATGCCCAGCACTTCCGGCAGCTCCGAAGAAATCATGATCACCGCCATGCCCTCACCGGCGAGGTAGGCGATCAGCCGGTAGATCTCGGCCTTGGCGCCGACGTCGATGCCGCGGGTCGGTTCGTCGAGGATCAGCACCCGCGGGTTGGTCATCAGCCAGCGGGCGAGTAAGGCCTTCTGCTGGTTGCCGCCGGACAGGGTGTCGATGCACTGCTCCAGGGACGGGGTCTTGACCCGCAGCTTCTTGCACATGTCCTCGCACAGGGCGCGCAGGGCCTTCTGCTGGATGAAGCCGTTGCCGGCGTAGTGCGGCAGCACCGCCATCTCCATGTTTTCCAGGACCGACAGGCAGGGGAACAGGCCGCTGAGCTTGCGGTCCTCGGTCAGCAGGGCAAAACCCTTTTCGATGGCCATGTGCGGGTCGCTGATGCGCACCGGCTGGCCGTCGAGGCGGATCTCGCCGCCGTCGCTGGGGGTGATGCCGAAAATCGTCTCGGCCACGTTGGTGCGGCCCGAGCCCATCAGCCCGGCGATGCCGAGAATCTCCCCGGCGTGCAGGTCGAAGGACACGCCCTCGAACACCCCGTCCAGGCGCAGGTCGCGCACCGACATCAGCAGCTCGCCGATGGGCTTCTCGCGCACCGGGAACAACTGGCTGAGTTCGCGGCCGACCATCATCGAGATCAGGCTGTCGCCGTCCATGCTGTCGGCCCGTTGCAGGCCGATGTAGGCGCCGTCGCGGAACACCGCCACTTCATCGGCGATGGCGAACACTTCGTTCATCTTGTGGGTGATATAGATGATGCCCTTACCCTGGGCCTTGAGGTCGGCGATGATCGAGAACAGGTGCGCCACCTCTTTCTCGGTAATGGCCGAGGTCGGCTCGTCCATGATCAGGATGTCGGAGTCGTAGGACACCGCCTTGGCGATCTCGACCATCTGCCGCTCGGCGATGCTCAGGTTGCCCACCTGTTCCTCGGGGTCGAGGTTGATGCGCAGGCGTTCCAGCAACAGCGTGGTGCAGCGGTGCATCTCGCGGTGATCGATCATATGCAGGCCGTTGAGCTGCTCGCGGCCGATCCAGATGTTCTCGGCAATGCTCATGTGCGGCATCAGGTTGAGCTCCTGGTGGATCATCGCGATCCCCGCCTGCAAGGCCGCCAGCGGCGTCTCGAAATTCACCCGCCGGCCCTTGAGCCGCAGCTCGCCGGCGTCCGGCTGGTAGATCCCGGCGATGATTTTCATCAGGGTCGACTTGCCCGCGCCGTTCTCCCCCATCAGCGCCAGCACCGTGCCGGGACGCACCCGCAGCTGTACATCGGACAGGGCGACAACCCCGGGAAAGCCCTTGCTGACGTTG